>CADDYU010000227.1 GCA_902810705.1 Methylococcaceae bacterium | reverse complement strand
ATCTGCGCCCAGAGGTCCTCGGAGAGGGGCACCTCGCGCCATTTCCCACCCTTGCCCCGCACCGTGAGCCAGCCGCGCCCCCCCTCGTCGCGGGCGAGGTCCGCCGTCGTGGCCCGGACCAGCTCGCTCCGCCGCAGCCCCGTCTCGTAGGCGAGGCACAGCATCAGCACCAGCCGCCGGTAGCGGGCGGCCTCGGGCCCCTCGGCCTTCGACCGCCCCTCGCCGTAGGCGATCAGGGGCGCCACGACCGCGCGGGGCAGGGTCCTTCGGAGCGGGTCATCCTCCCAGACCGTCGCGAGGTCCGACCGGCCCGACCGACGGGCCTTGGCCGCCAAGGCGGCGCGGAGCGCGCGCAGCGCCGCGCGGCGGCGCTCTTCGATGTCGTGCTCGCTTATCATCGCGTCTTGCCGGGGTCGGCAGCCAAACGGGCGCGCACCCGGTCAGGGGTGACGGCGCGGGCCGGATTAGCCTTCAAGGCATCATAGGCAGGGCCGACCTGGTTGTGTAACCAGCATTCCAGGGCACGATCCCGCGCCATCAGCGCCCCCAGTCCATCCCGAATTACTTCGCTTTCGCTGGCGTACCCGCCAGATCGAACCTTGGTCTTCACCAGGTCCGCCATGTCGTTGGGTAGGGTGATGCTCATTGGTTGAGTGGTTCGTATGGCTGGCTGCTTTTCTTAGGAGGATTAAATCCTATCCTAAATTCAGCTTAGCAATTGAATTATAAGAGTTTTTTGGGTTCCGCTGCCTCATTCTCGTGAAATATCCGGGCTAACTCAGCGCCTTAGGGCCTCTGCGAACTCCTGCGGAATGGCGCGGAATCGAGCCCTTGCTGCCGGCCATCACATCAGTTCCTGCCAGTGTCGGGAGCAGCTATGTGCCTCGGCCTCCCGTTCGATTCTGAATCAGGGACTTGAACCGGTGTCCCTGACTACTGCCTGGTCGCCCAAACGTCGTACTCGACCATCGGCTTGGACTTTGTGCGCAGGAAGGCATCCGCCTGGCGCTTGCCCTCTGTGGCAGACCCAGCCTCCCTGATGGTGGTGATGCACCAGCCGTTGTCACTGAGGGAGCTCTTGATGAGGTCCAGCGGGTCTGCGCGCTTGTCTGTGATGCCGCCGAACCGGATGACCATCTTGGCATCTTCCGCACAGACGTCTACCGCGTTGCGCCACACCTGACGCAGGTCTGTTGCAAAGTCCCCGAGGCTCGAATGAACGACCTGATCGCGATTGGTGTAATCGACAGCGTCGGGGCCACCCACGAACCAGTGACGGAGCCACTGATCAGGGATGTAGGTCCGCATGCCGTAGTACGGGGGTGAGGTAATCACCCAGTCGAATCGGGTTTCCGGCGCTTCTGGCTGGAGCGCATCGGCCTGCCGGCTGTCCGCCAATCGCACGGCACCGGTGATGTCGTATGACATCCCGTAGTAACGCTTCGCTCGACGTTCGATGACGGCCAAGACATCGATGGGCTCAGGCGCAAGCCCTCGTTCCTGCCAGAAGCGTGTCGCATAGGCAGGTTTAGGGGCGTAGGTGCGGGGGGATTGGTTGGAGAAGTAGCTCGGGAAAGTCTTCTGCTTCGGGCCGTGCAGCGCACCCAGGATGATGCCGCGGAGCGCGATGTGGGCGTCCGTGGTGCAGTCCTCCAGAAATGCCTCCCGGAATCGACACAGCGCGTCCAGCACGGTCGGGTGAAACGCCCATTGCCAAAATTCGCTGGTCGGGATGTGGTGCGCCACGCGTTCCGTCAGAATCCTGCGCGCCTCGTCGAGGATGGCGTCGACGGGTGTGGTCACCAGCTTCGAAGCAGTAATGGCTGCGGCAACTGGACTGGAATCCACGCCCAAGGACCGGAGGCCGACAAGTCGTGCGGCGAAATTGGTGGTGCCCCGGCCGCAGAACGGATCGAGCACGACATCACCTGCCCGTGCTCTCCGCTTCAGGATGTTGAGCGGAAAATCGAGCGGGAACATCGTGAAGTATGGGCAGATCCCATTCAGGGCAGTACTGCCAGGCAATAAACTACCTGTCATTGGCTGACCCTTATCCATGTTTTTCCGGTGGCCGGATTCTTGAATGTCTGCCACGCTGTGGGTTGTGGTCCAAACACAGCGTTCATAGCCTTCGAAACAAGGTTGTAGGCAAACTGACGACGGTCTTCCAGGTGTTCCGGCAGATGATCCATCAAGAACTGTTGAACTCTATACCAAGGCATGCCATCCGGAGACTCGAGCTTCTGACGGATATCGTCATCTCCTCGCAATGCTTCGATAGCCCGCTGCTCGATGTTTGCCATGATATCCACCGGCTCGGCTTCTTCGGATTCGGCCTCTGCAGGAAACAAAGTGCCTGCGCCCTTGGTTTCGGGGATACGGACCGTCGTCGCGAACTGCCTCATCCCGGAGAAGGTGCTGCGCAGCGTTTGGGCGTAGGTATGCCCGGCGGGCTGATTGTAGTCGTGGTCCCGCATCGAGAACATCTTCTCGAACGACAGGGCGCGCAGACTGACCGGATAAGGTTTGCCTCCCACTGAACTCCAGAACACACCCTGGCCCGGGATGGGCTCGTTGAGTAGCGAGCTCAACAAGTCGTCACTGAAATGGGCGTTGGCTCGTTTCAGGGACGTGAGATCCGCCGCCGACAACAGGTGGAATATAAACCAGTTGTCGCCTTGGCTCAGGATTTCGACAGGAATGCTGCCCGGCTGCTGGGTGATGAGCAGCGCGCCCAGGTCGTACTTACGACCTTCCTTCACCCAGGCGACGTAGGGCTCGGCGGCCGGTGCGTTCTCGTTCAGCACCGATTGGGCCTCTTCGACGACCGCGATCGTCGGGATCGTCTTTGGATCGGCTGCTGTGAATTCCTGTTGGTTCCGGTTGAAGATCCGGCGCAAGATCAGGCCCGAGAGCACCAGTGACTGGCCGCCGCGCATCTGGGATACGTCGATGACACACAACTTCCCCTCGGAAAGCGCATGAACCAGCATGTCCATGAGCTGGCTGCTCTTGTCATGTAGCATCTTCACGATGTTTGTTATGTTCGCCCTAGCCGCCAAGGCCTCCACCTCTTGCCGTTGCGGATCGAGATCGAGCAGGCGGCAAATGTCGTCGAGGGGTGTAGTGTGACCATTGGAGTCGATCAGATTGACCAACGACTCCCACCGGTCTTGCGGAAGCCCGCGCAGCTTCCGAACGTTCTGCTGCTCCTGACGCTCCGGTCCGAGTGCGATCGAAATCACATCGCCTGGATGTAGACGGCGAATATCTAGCTTGATGCCACCCGCCACGAACGACCGGTAGAAAGGACTCGGATTTTTCCTATCGGTGAAGACGACGACCTTGTCCTCCAGAGCAGGGACATCGCACAGCCCCGGACGGCCCTTGTCGTCCGGCCAGAAATATTCGCCATCTGGATCGAAGATCACCGTGCCCACGGGGACCTGCTTGCCGGCGCGCTTGGTGACGAAGGGTGTCGTTTCGTAGAGCTTCGAGAAGAGCAGCTTATTGAGATTGGACTTGCCGAAGCCCGCTCGGGCAAAGATGAAGCTGCGGCGAGATACCAGTGACTCAATCGGGAAGCGGACTAGTACCTCCGGGTTGACGACCTGCATCCATTCTTGCGCCTGGAATGATTTGCTGCCCGCGGCGTAGATGTACTCGCCGAAGGCCAGATGACCGATGGGCGCCCCATCGATATTGTGACCTGCGATCTCGCGCAGCACCTCATTGTTCGGAAAAGCCACCTTGCTACCAACATGGGGGAGCCGGCGATGCGAGGGGACGAAGGTCAGTCCCTTCCCATTCTTGCGCAACACGCCCAACACGCGGATGTTGACCCGATACTTGAGATACTGCTCGCGCAGGTCTTCGGGGATCGGCCGGTCTTCGCGAACTGCGCGGATGTTGAACTCTTCGCCGGATCCAAAGGACAGCTTGCCCTCGGAGGAGAACGAGGCGATGCGGCCGACCACGGCTTCATCCGGTGTCTCCAATTGGACGAGGAGGAACTGCCCGTGCATCGGGATGTTCTGGAACTCGTTCCGGTACGGCAACACCAGGTCGGCGTGGAACTCCATGCCTCCTTGCTGAAAGCCCCGGAAAATGCCGACCACCTGTTCCCTGGGAAAAAGTTGGATTTCTGCCATGTTGTGCTCCCTTATCCGTACCGGCGTTGCGCGGGGTCGGCGTCCTGTAGCTGAAACGCATCCAAGGTCCCCGCGTCACCACCGAGACTCGATCGCACACCCTCGTAAATGAAGTCCTGCAGGATGTCGAAATCGAAATCGACCATGGCTGCGTTTTCATGTGCCTTCTGCAGACAACGCGGGTAGTGCGGCACCGGGAAGCCGTTGATCGCGTCGGCGAGCATCGAGCCGAGGATGGTCTGCGACTCCCCGACTTGCGGTACAAAGATGTCCACCGGCCATACGGGATCGCGGCGGTGTGAGCCGAACTTCACCAGGAACATCTTCCCGCCAACGAACTTATTGATCTCTCCACCCTCACCGATGCGGTCATCGCCTCGCGCGAATTCCGACCAGACGTAGGCCTTCTCCTCTACCTCGCGCGGCACCTCCACGTAGGCCGGGTAGTCGGTCTGAAGCACCCCTTCCAGGGCCATGGCGAGGCGATACCGTGAAAGCACCTTGCTGTGTTTGGCCACTCCAGCCAGGTACACCCGACGCCGGCTCTTGCTCCACTGCGCCTCGATGCGATCCTTCATGCCCTGGAGTAGTCGCTGGAACAGGTCCTTGGCGAAGACCTTGCTGCGCAACAGACCGTCGCAGACGATCAAGGTGTCGGTGCCAAAGTCCTTCTTGAGGATCGCGAACAAAATGGACCACTCGACCAGTTCCCGGTAGACCTGCACCCAGCTGGGCGAAACCGGCTTCCCCTTGTCAGTCGGGCGAATCATGTGGGAGAGCGCCGGCAAGCTTTCCACGCCCAGAAAGGCCATCATCTCGCCCAAAGCCGTCCGAGCCGCTCCGTCCGCAGCGAACTGACGCTCGTTGAGCTTTCGGACCGGGGTCGTTGGCGAGACCGCCTCCAAGCAGTACTCGTTGTTGCTGCTGTCCACCACCCGGACCAGCTGGATCAGGAAAGGGTCGAACTGGAGCTGATTGTTGCCGCCATCGGTGCCGACCAGCGAGATCGACGTCGTAGCACGCGGTTGGATGCGGCGCGTGGCGCTCTTCAGAGGGCGGATCTCTTCCCGCAGGGCGTCCAGCACCCCTTGGTCGGTGCCGATGCAGGCTGCGATGGCCTCCTTCAGTTGGGCCTGGCTTGCCGGGTCGATCATCCCCCCTCCTGCCGCTTGGCTGTTCAAAGATGTACAAGTTTGGCGTATCCTTGCCAAGATTACCATCATCACCGGCCCCTGTCCCGGTATCGGGTGAGGAAGCAATGAAAGACGACACTGGAGAGATATTCACCCTCGATGAAGTGGCGGTCTATCTCAAGGTGGGCAAACGCACAGTCTATCGCTTGGCGGCGACAAAGAAGATTCCCGCCTTCAAGGTCGGAGGGACATGGCGCTTTTCGCGCCAGGAAATCGAACAGTGGATCAAGCGACAGACGAACGACGACACGTCCGGGGACGGAAGCAAGGGCAACGAATAATGCACGCCGAAGAGCTCAAATCGAACATCACCGTGCACGGGCCTCTGTTTCCGGAGCCGGTTCAGAAATCACTCGGCGGCCTTCAAAGCCAAGGTGGCCCTGGCCGCGCTCAAGGGCGACAAAACGCTGGCGGAGTTATCGGAACAGTTTGAAGTTCACGTCAACCAAATCACGCAGTGGAAGAATCAACTGCAGGAGCGGGCCAGTAACGTGTTCGCCACGGCCGCCGAGCGCAACGAATCCGCCGGTCCGGACGTGAAGGAACTCCATGCCAAGATCGGGCAATTGGCGATGGCGAATGATTTTTTAGCGGCCGCGCTCGGTCGCGTGGGAGATCCGAGCGCAAAACGATGATTGACCGCTCCGACCCGCTCCCTGTGGTGCGCCAGTGCGAGTTGCTGGGGCTTTCCCGCTCTTCGGTGTATTACGTGCCCTAGCCGGTCTCAGAGGGCGACTTGGCGCTGATGCGGCGGATCGACGAGCTGCACCTCAACCATCCGTTTGCCGGGCGCTCCAGGCGCTCGTCACCATGACCTTTGACGGTTCACGTTTCATCGGATGCTGATGGAGCGGGCCTTGTCGGCCAGGGCCGCGCGAATCCGGCGCACCGCCTCGCGGGCGGCGAGCGCGTCGTTCGAGTTCAGGAACCCGGCGAGGGCGGGGTAGGGCAGGCGCTCGATCCAGCCGCGGATCACGATCACGTCTTCAAGATTCAGGGGCATGGCGTTATCC
>CADDYU010000226.1 GCA_902810705.1 Methylococcaceae bacterium | reverse complement strand
CTCGATGACCCCGAAGCTGACGCCGCTGCCGCCGTGCACCGCCATTCCGGCGGGCTTGTTGAGCACCAGCAGTTCATCGTCCTCGTAGAGAATTCGAGGTTCGATGCGGAATCGCACCGATACGGCTGGCGCTTCGCCGCTCTGGCGTTCCGCCAGCCGTATCGGCGGCACGCGGATCGTATCGCCCGCGTCCAGGCGGTCCTGAGCCCGGATGCGGCCGCCATTACGGCGCACTTCGCCGGTCCGAAGAATGCGATAAACATGACTTTTGGGAACGCCCTTGAGGCGAGAAAAAAGGAAATTGTCTATGCGCTGTCCCGCATTTTCCGCATCCACTTCAATCCATTGAACGGCGGCGCCGATCGGTGAATCTTTCATCAACGCATCATAGCAGTTTCGCTGGCCAAATTGATGCCGCTGCCCAACATTGATATAGTTATCGACCGTGGCTATTTTATCCAGGCATGCCGAAAGCACTTTATTCGGCAGGATGACAAACGATAACTGCCGAATCGACCGACCCTAAACTCGAAGAATACGCGGAAGGCGAACATAATCCACAACTGAAGAGAGAAGCTGTGGCGATGTCAAAGTCAGCAGTGTGGCGCATAGAGGCGCAACCGGCTAGATAAAGAAACCAGGATGATTTTTAAGCACTGGCGTACATTGAGGCAATCGCCGTGCCGGCGCTAGACATATCGTCGAACAGCCTTTTACCCTAAATGATGGGATGGTCAAACTCAATATCATGCCTAGCCTTGGATTCCAGCCATCCCTTAGGTGCTCTGCCCTGCCGACGAAATCCGACCCGCTATCCGCCTCGAAAGCCTCTCGCACAGGTTACGGCCGTGCATATACTTTAAACAGGGTTTTATCGCTCGACCTCTGATGAGCGAGTATTGCGTGGCCCGAAGAATTGACGAGCGGCATCGTCCGCTTAGGGGTAAAACCCCGCCCGGCCGACACGGTTTTCAACGCGCTATATGCATTAAGAGATCAGAACAAAAGGCTTTGATCCACTAAAAAAAATGGCTGCATGAAACCGCTTGCCCGGTTCTTCGGGAAGACGCTAAAGGACCAGCCAAATGAGAAGAATGTTGATCAACGCCACGCAACCCGAGGAACTTAGGGTTGCTTTGGTAGACGGACAAAAACTATACGACTTCGATATTGAAATTCCCTCCAAGGAGCAGAAAAAAGCCAATATCTACAAGGGCATCATTACCCGGGTCGAACCCAGCCTCGAAGCGGCTTTCGTTAACTTCGGCTCCGAGCGCCACGGTTTTTTGCCGTTCAAGGAAATCACTCCGAGCTATCTCGGCCAATCTCTGGATGAGGAATTCAGCCGGAGCGACATCAAGGATTTGCTTAAGGAAGGCCAGGAAGTCATCGTTCAGGTTGAAAAGGAAGAGCGGGGCACCAAGGGCGCCGCGTTGACGACTTATATTAGCCTGGCCGGCAGCTACTTGGTATTGATGCCCAATAATCCCAGGGCCGGGGGTATTTCGCGCCGTATCGAGGGCGATATCCGCTCCGACATGCGCGAGGTCATGAGCCAGCTGGAAATCCCCGAGGGAATGGGGCTCATCGTGCGCACCGCGGGCGGCGGCAAGTCGGTCGAGGAATTGCAATGGGACCTCAACTATCTCCTGCAGCTCTGGGAGGCCATCGAGCGCTCCGCGAAGGAAAAGCCGGCCCCCCTCTTGGTCTTCCAGGAAAGCAACGTCATCATCCGCGCGCTTCGCGATCATTTGCGCGGCGATATCGACGAAATCCTGATCGACCATCCTCCCACCTTCAAGCTGGTGAAAAGTTTCCTCCAGCAGGTGATGCCGCAATTCATCCACAAGGCCAAGCTGTATCAGGACAACGTCCCTTTATTTAGCCGCTATCAGATCGAAAGCCAGATCGAGCTGGCTTACAGCCGGGAAGTCCCCCTGCCTTCAGGCGGCGCCATCGTGATCGATCACGCCGAGGCTTTGACCGCCATCGATATCAACTCGGCTCGCGCCACCAAGGGCGGGGACATCGAGGAAACCGCCCTCAACACCAATTTGGAAGCCGCCGACGAAATCGCCCGGCAGCTGCGGCTGCGCGATCTTGGAGGACTCTTCGTCATCGACTTCATCGACATGATGGCGGCCCGCAACCAGCGGGCCGTGGAAAACCGCTTGCGCGAGGCCATCAAGATGGACCGCGCCCGCATCCAACTCGGCCGCATCTCCCGCTTCGGCCTGCTGGAATTATCCCGGCAACGGCTGCGCCCCTCCCTCGGCGAATCGAGCCTTTTGACCTGTCCGCGCTGTAGCGGACAGGGTTCGATCCGCAGCGTCGAATCGCTGGCGCTCTCGGTGCTGCGGGTCATCGAAGAGGAGGCGATGAAGAAGAATACGGCCAAGGTTGTCGCCTATCTGCCCGTGGAATCGGCCACTTACCTGCTCAACGAGAAGCGCTCGACGGTCCAGGATATCGAGAAGCGCCACAACGTCACGGTCGTCGTCGTGCCGAGCAAACAGCTGGAAACCCCAGCGTACGAGATACAGCGAGTACGCTCTGCCGACGCCGAGGAAGAGCTTGAGAAAAAGCCCAGTTATCAGATAAGCAAGCCCGCGGAACTCGAAACCGCGAAATACCTCAAGGAAACCACAGCCAATGGCGTGGAGCCCGCCGTCAGAGAATTCCTTCCGGTTCATCCCGCGTCGGGGCCGCCCAAACATGGCAGCGGCGGAATCATTAAGCGCTTTTGGTCGATTCTGACCGGCCAAAAGCTGGAGGAACCGGAGGCGGCCGCCGAGCCTGTGCCGACATCCACCCTGCCGGTGTCCATGCCGCGGCCGCCGCAAGCGCAACGGCCATCTAAAGAGTTCAAGCCGCCCCGCCAGGCAGAAGTCAGGCCATCACGGCCAGCTCCCGCCGAGGTGGCCGAAATCTATAAATTCGAAGGCCGTGGCGCCGCCTCTGAAACTGAGGGTGCGGCCAGCGCCGGCGGCGAACGCCAGACCCACGATGCAGGCCGGCGGGCGGGTGGTCGGCGCCGGCGTGGCCGCCGCAACGACAATGGTTTCGCCAGAGCTCCCGCATTGGGAGGGGACAGCCTTGACGGGCCAACCAGCGAGCCCGTGCTGCGTTCTTCCGAAGAAAGGAATGATTCGCCCGGCGCGGATTTCGACGAAACCCCGCCGGGCACGGACGCGCCGGTGTCAAGCGTTGAGGTTTCGCATCCCGCCTCCCCCGACAGCCCGCCGGTCATTCCACCCGGCGTCTGGCCGCAATCTGAAGCAGACCAAGAGGCTGAACCGCCGCGAGAGCCGGAGCTCCAGGCAGGCGCCGTCGCGGCCGAAAGCGGCATGGAAGACTTTGGAGGGAAGCCTGAGAACATGCCGCCGCAGGATCTCCCTGCGGAGACTCCGGTCGAATTCTCTCCCGCCGAGGCGCCGGCAGCCGTGGAAAATGAATTCCCCGGGAACATGGCCGAAAATGAGGACCGATCAGGACGAGAGATCGTGCGCCGCCCTTCCATGCGGCGCCGGGGACGGGGTCGAGGCCGGCGGGACAAGCGTTTTGCGAGCAAACGGGATCTATCGGAATCCGGCGATAGCGATGTTGCCGGGGAAGCGCCATCTTCCGGAGAGAGCGAGCCCGCTCAGGAGGATCGCCGCGACTTTCAAGATGAACCTGCGCCGCCCAAGGATCCATCGACGCCGAACGGTTCTCAAGGTTCCGAGGAACCCGGAGCTCCGCGTCCGCAGGAATGAGCCTCGAGGGACAGGGGTGGTGAAATTCCTCGCGCGCAGCAGCGCTTCAAGTCCGGATGCGGATCAGCCTCCCGGTAGGCTGCCGTGGCCTGGAATCTCAAGGCCGCTCGCCGCCCTTACAGGAGGGCGGCGAGCGGCACTACGTCCACCCTTTCGCCCGGCTCTACGGAGCCAGCATCGTGAGGCAGTACGATCAGGGCATTGGCCTGGCTTAGGGAACTCAAAATGCCCGAGCCCTGGGGGCCCGTCTTTCGTACCCGCCATTCGCCAGCCTCCGAGGGCTCGAGAATGCCTCGCTGAAATTCGGTTCGTCCCGGCTTTTTGTCGAGGCGGTCCAAGCTCAAGGCTTGGAATCTGGGAATAGGGGGATGATCCGTTACGCCCATCTTTTTTTCCAAGACCGGTCGGACGAACTGAAAAAAACACACTAGAGCCGCCACCGGATTTCCGGGCAGGCCGATGAAGGTTGAGCCGCCGATCCGGCCGAACGCAAGGGGCCGACCGGGCTTCATGGCGACCTTCCAAAAGTCGATCTCGCCCAGCGAACTCAATACGTTCCTTACGAAATCCGCCTCGCCTGCCGATACCCCGCCGGTGGAAATCACCACGTCCGCGGCCGCGGCCGCCCGGCTCAGGGCTTCACCGAGCAATTCCGGATCATCCGGCACGATTCCTTGATCCATCACCTTGACGTTCAGACGGTTGAGTGCGACATGCAGGGCATAGCGATTGCTGTCGTAAATACCGCCGGGACCAAGCGGCCGTCCTATGGGATTGATTTCGTCGCCGGTGGACAGCAAAGCGACCCGTGGACGTCGCTTCACCTTGACTTCGCCTAGACCCAGGGAGGCGATCAGGCCGATGTCCGGCGGGGTTAAATAGCGTCCCAAGGCCAGCACGATGGTGCCGCTCTTGAGATCCTCACCGGCCTGCCGGATATTGTCGCCGGCATGATGGCCTTCGTTTACCCGGATGCGCTCGCCAAAGACTTCCACCTGTTCCTGCATCAGTACCGTGTCGGCGTTGGTTGGAATGGGCGCTCCCGTCATGATGCGCACGGCTTGGCCCGCCGCGACGCGGCCGGTGAAAGGCCGGCCCGCCCACGCCGTGCCCACCACCACTAATTCCACGGTTTGGCCGGAGCTTGGCAAATCCGCCGCCCGAACGGCATACCCGTCCACCGCTGAGTTGGCGTGGGAAGGCACGTCGAAAAGCGACATCACCGGTTCGTGCAGCACCCGGAATCCGGCGTCGAGCAGTCCCACCTGCTCATAGCCCCTAACCGGGGTCACCGCTTCCAGCATGCGCCGGAGGGCGTCTTCGACCTGAAGGAGGCCGCGCTCGTCGCCGTGGCAATCGGCTCGGGTAATGGGGGAAGTATTCATGGCACGAGGGATTTTCTCAGCTTGAATAGGGATGATACTATCGAGCGCAGCTATGGATGAAGACCCTCTCGCCACATCGTCGGTCCCGCCGCCTCCGCTCAAGGGCCGGGGAGCTGCCAGCAATCGCGCCTCGCGGTTTTCCGCGACGCACAGGGAGGCTTTCGACGACGGCTGGACCCCCGAGGAGCGCTCGCCGCTCCGGACCTCGGTAAGCTCGGAGAACGCAAGGCGCATCCTGTCTCGCAACGATTCCCCGGACATTCCTTTCGAGCAATCGATCAATCCCTACCGCGGCTGCGAGCATGGCTGCATCTACTGCTATGCCCGGCCCAGCCACGCCTACCTCGGACTTTCGCCGGGCCTGGACTTCGAAAGCAAGCTGTTCGCCAAACCGGGCGCCGCCGCGTTGTTGCGTAAGGAACTCGCCCGCAAGAACTATGCGCCGACGCCGATTGCGCTCGGCGCGAACACCGACCCTTACCAGCCGGTCGAGCGGGATTGGCGCCTCACTCGAGAAATTCTGGAAGTGCTATGCGAATATCGGCATCCGGTCAGCATCACCACCAAATCAGCGCTGATTGAACGGGATCTCGATATCCTGAGTATCATGGCCAAGGATCGACTGGTCCAGGTGCAGGTTTCCATCACCACCCTGGACAAGGTTTTGGCCCGGGCTCTAGAGCCGCGAGCGGCCGCTCCGGAACGCCGGCTGCAAACGGTATGCCGGCTGAGCGAGCGGGGCTGGGATTCCGGTGACAGTGCTCATGGCTCCCCTTATCCCCGTCCTTACCGATGGGGAGATCGAATCCTTGCTGGCCCGCGCCGCCGAAGCGGGCGCCGCTCACGCGGGTTACATTCTGCTGCGCCTGCCTCTGGAATTGACCGAGCTATTCCGTGAGTGGCTGGAATTTCATTACCCTCTCAAAGCAAGCCACGTCTTTAGCCGGCTTCGGGACGTGCATGGCGGAAAGGATTACCGGGCGCAATTCGGCCTACGGCACTCGGGATCAGGGCCCTACGCCGACATGATCCGCCAGCGCTTTCGACTGGCGTCCAGGCGCCATGGCCTGAACGCCAGGACGCTTCAGCTGAATATGGCCCTGTTCCGCGCGCCGGCTTCGCGCCCCGTCCAGACCAGCCTGTTCTAAGACAGAAGAAGCCGGCCCTCGGGCCGGCTTCCAGGCCGGCCGGGGGCTTTTCTTCGGAACTTAATGAGTTTCCGGGGCGG
>CADDYU010000225.1 GCA_902810705.1 Methylococcaceae bacterium | reverse complement strand
GCGCGTCACCCCCGGCCGCGGCGCCCCCACGCCCGGCACCGCCCCGACCGGGCCGGACCCGCGGGTCACGCCCATACGAACGACTCTCCGTGCCGCAGCCCATTTTGGCTGCGGCACTGGCGTTCACTGGAGACTCCTTATGGCCTTTCCCAAAATCCGTATCAACGCTGCCATCCCTGTCGAGCGGTTCGGTCCTGTGCCCGCCAATCCGGCGGCGCGGATGCTGGCGGACGTGCGCCAGCCGCGTCACGAACAGGTCGAGTTCCCGCGTAACCCGTTCTTTGATGAACTGCTCGGTCAGGTCGTCCGCGAGGAAGCGATTCTCGTCGCCGGTGCGCCCGGCTCGAACAAAAGCACGCTGACGCGGCAACTCGCGGTCGATCTGGCGCTACGGGGCTACCGCACGCTGTTCATCCTCACCGAGGAGACCGATGAACGGCTCAAGGCGTCAATGGTTCGCTCGACGGGCGACCTGAGCGCCGACGACGTGAAAAAGGTGCTGTCGAACATCCACGTCGAAACGTCGATCAACGACGTGCTGATGCTGCCGGGTTTTCTGACGCAGAACGTGGTCAGCCCGAGCGGCGTTTACCACGGCGTGGCGATGATCGTAATCGATTCGATTCAGGGGCCGGGGCTGTCTGCCAACGATTTTGAGCGGTGGCAGGCGCTGTTTCAGGCGACGGCCCTGACGCGGGCCACGCGGGTCATGACGCTGCTGGTCTGTCACGTCACGAAGAACGGCGAGATCGCCGGTCCGAAGGCGCTTCAGCATGCGGTCGATGCGACCATTTTGATTCGCAAGGCGTACAACCGCCGCCAGATCGCAGTGCTGAAGAACCGGTTCGGCCCGGAAACCGCCCGGCCCATGCAGCTTGAACTGGACTCAACCAGCGTCACGCTGAAACCTTGTCCGCATGCCGCCACGCTTACCGCCGTCGCTCGGGGCTATCTGCCGGGCTTTGGTGTCACCGAAGTACAGGGCGCGGTGACACTGCCGCGACCGGGTTCGCCCGCGCGAGTTATTGCGCCGGGCCTACCTCGAAAGGAGATCGAGCAATACTTGTCGGGCATCTGCCAGATCGAAGGCTTCGAACTGGCCGATTTTGATCTGTCGATTCAATGCCGACTGCCCGGCGAACGACGTTATCGCGGCGTGCTCGGCTTGCCGCTCTGCATCGCGTTGGCTGCTTCCTACATCCAGAAGCCGATTCCTGAAAACCATGTCTATCTCGGCGAGATCGATCTGTGCCGCAGCATCCGCGAAGTGCCGCCGCCGATCATCGACGATTTCGTGATGGCGATGGAGATGGCCGACTCGCCAATGCGGCTGAAGGTGCTCGCGCCGCCAAGCGCGGTGTCGCGACTGTCAGCAGCGCCCGGCGTCGAAGTCGTTCCCTGTCGGAAGCTCGAAGAACCTTTCTTTCACACCTGGCCCGATCTGCATTGATGGAGGATGCCATGAACAAAGACGCACTCATTACCGAACTGGATTTGGACGGACTGAACGCCGAACTCCAAAGCGAACATCTCACGCGCACCGTGCGCGACTTTCTCGAAGGTGAACCGCACCTGTCCTACATCATGGGCGTGCGGCTCGGCATGCTCTCCGATGAACTGACCGCCGCCGGGCTAAGTGACGCGACACGTACGCAGATCATGGAATCGATGCACGTCACGCTCGGCATCAACATGTATCTCATGCGGAATGCCACGCGGCGGTTGTTCGACAATCTGCTGCCCATGAACGGCAACAACGGGGGTGCGCCATGAGCGGCGACGCACTGATTACGCTGGCCGATCTGGCGGACATCACCGATTTCCGCAAAGACCAGGCCTGGCGCGAGCAACTTCAATCGATCCTTGATCGTGAACCGACCCTTCGCATCGTCGTGACTGGGCAGCGCAGCACCATTCTTCAATTGCTGAAGGCCAACGGAATGAAGGCCGAGCAAATTTCGGTGATCGATCAGCGTCTGCAAAGCGTCGTCGGAATGAGCCTGGCGATGCTTGAACGCGGCCATCGCCGACTGTGGGACGAACTTTTACCCGACCCCAAAGACAAGGAAAACAACCATGAATGAACGACTGCCCAACCCATTCGAAACCGCCGTTCGCCAGCATGGCGTGATGAACGTCAGTCTTAAAGCGGACGACCTGATGCATGCCGACTCATCGCTGACACGGCCCGAGGCTGAGTCGCTGATAGCCAAACTCGGCCCGATTCTGGCCTCCGCGATGATTCACACCGGCGTCAAGCTGGCGATCCAACTCCGAAAGGAGGCAGGCCAATGAACCGCGCCATTACCGCCGACGATCTTGCTTCCGCTCGCGCCAGGCTTCGGGCCGAAACCGTGTCATTCACGATGGATGCGCTTTCGGAAAGCGAACCGGAACTGTTCGGATTCATCATGACCAGCATCAACTGCGTGGCCGGGCGATTGTCGTTGTTCGACACACCCAATGCCGCCGTGCGCGAAACCGCCGACGAGATGCTGGAACTGGTGCTGACCTGTCTGCTGGCCGAGCGTGGTAGCCGTGATCCATTTGAATGAAGGAGTGGCTTATGCCCAAATGGAAGTGCAACGGTGCGAAGGTCGTGAAGCCCGCACCGCGTCGGTCGACACCGCACGCACAGGGATCATCTATGTCCTTCGCTGCCGTCCGATCACGACGGCAGACGCCCGAAGAAGAGCGTCGATTCAACGCGGCATTCGATCACTCCCTGGCCGAACTGGTTCGCCAGCATCTCGATCCGCACGGAACGTCATGAAGGATACATCTATCTATAGGGGACGACGCTACGTCTGCCTCGTCCGCTGCTCCACGACTGAACAGGCAGACACGAGCATTCCCGACCAACTCAAACTGCTGCGAGCCTTCGGCGATCAGCACGGCATGGTTTATGTCGATCAAGTCGTGCTCGAAGGCGTCACGGGATCAGTGCCGGGTGCTCGCACCGACATTGCCGACATCATCACACGCAAACGCGACCGCGATGACTTTGACGTGCTGCTCGTTCAAGATGTCAGCCGGCTGACCCGAGCCGGTGCCGAGCACGGCATGAAGCTCAAGTACGATCTCTCGGCGGCGGGCATCGAAGTGCTGTTTGCCGCGGAGGGATTACCCACGGGCGACCACGGCGGGATCGTCGAAACGGTTGGCTTTTATGCCGCCCAGCAGTATGTCAAAAGCCTGTCATTCGCCACGACACGGGGCATGATGAGCAGTTTGGAACGCGGACGGACGGCACATTGCCAGCGACCGCCGTATGGTGTCGATCGACTTTACGTCTCTCTTGACGGCAAACCCCTTCACATCATTCGCAATCTTCCCGACCGAACACAGATACAGCTTCATCCCGATACGCATGCCGTCATCCAGACTTTCGGCGTCAACGCTAAAGGCAAGTCGCAGCACTACCGCATGCAGCCCAACGAGCGGGTCATGCTCGTGCCGGGCGATCCTGACCGCGTTACCGCCATTCGGCACATCTATAGAAGACACTTGAACGATGGTTGGAAAGGATTCCGTATCGCCCGCGAACTGGACGGAATGGGCATCCACAGCGAGTCCGGCCAATCATGGTGCGTCACCAGCATCAACTATATTCTGGCCAACCCCGTCTATACAGGCCGTGGCATCGCCAACCGATTCACGTCGGCGGTGTACCACAAGCGGTCCACCAACGCCCCAACGAAAGTGCAGTCGAGCCGCCAGAGTCTGGCTCAACGGAAAAAGCCCCCGCAACACGTTCGGCCCAAGGCGGAATGGATGTCCATTGAGCATCCGCTGCTGAACGATCTGCTTGGCGATCTACGCGACCGAGCCATCGCCGCCCACGAATCGAAGCTGGCGCGCCAGATCAATGGTCACGTCGTCGCGACGGCCAGCAGAGACCGTCACGTGGATAGTCCGTACATTCTCAAGGCCATTCTGAAATCCAAGCAAGGTGGACACGCGATGTCGGGTCGCACGACGGGCACGCCGCCGACGCGGTACTACGCCGTGCATCGTGGATTCACCGCACCGAAGCATGACAAGCTCATGCGACGGCAGATCAATGCTGAGGAGTTGGAAAAGGCAGTGCTCGGCGTCGTGCGGGACGTGCTGCTGACCGCCGACGACTTAAAGGTACGACTGGTAGAGGAGATCGAGCGGCAGCGTTCATCAACCCGCATCAATCCGAACGACGCAGCCAAACTCGAAGCAGAGAAACAGAAGCTGACGAACCAGATCGAACTGACCATTGATTCGCTCGGCACGGTGGGCAAAGACGCGGCTCAACGGAAGCTGCGAGAACTGGAATCGAAGCTGATCGCCGTTACGGCGAAACTCGACGCAGCTAAAACGACCATGCCATCGATCAAAAAGCCCGCCAGCATCATCGCGGACGAAATCATCGCCAAGCTGAAATCCATGGGCCAGCGGCTCGGAGAGATTTCCCCGAAATCTCTCCGCGAAATTTTTTTCCTGCTCATCACACGTCTCGAAGTCGATCTGGCGGACAAATCGGTCGAAATCGAACTCGCTCTGCCATCATGGGCCACCATGGACGGCCTGTGCCTCGACGACAAATCTGCTCGAGCATCTATTTCGCGGTTGCGTCGTCGGCGTCCGGGACGTGCCGGCGCACCTGCCTCTCCCACTCGCGTAGAATCAACTTGGCCCGCGACCGGAGCGCCCTGGCCAATTCGCCGAACGGGTGTTCCGAGAGCGGGCCGGTGGTCGGCTCAAAGCGGCGGCGGGAGGGAGGCCTTTTGGCCAAGGCAGTTCCTCCGGGGCGGTGGCGTTGGGTCGTACGAGCGACCCGCAACGGCCCGTCCGACGTCCCGAAGGAACTTCTCCCGGATCGGCAGTTAGCCGGCGCCTCCGTGCCGCGCGCTGACCGGTGCCACCTCCTCCGCCGGGGACCGCAACGCGGGGCGGCGCGGGTCACTCAGGTCCAACTGGTCCCACGGCACGCGGTGGCTGGGCGTACCCTTCGTCGCCCCCAGCAGGCGCACGAAAGCGCGGGCAAAGTCGACGACCGACAGTCGCTCGACCAGCCCGTGACGCCCCAGCAAATATTCCCGTACGGCCCACTGCCCGTCGTGCAAGCCGGCCACGACCTCTTCGATCCGCCCGGCCGGCTTACCCTCCAGATCGATAACGGGGCGGCTCAGCAGTAGCTCCAACCGCACCTCGTGACGGGCGATCGGCTCCGGACCGCAGGCCGCCGCCGTGTGACGTGTCGCTACGTCGCCGGGCGAGGAATTCCTGCTCCCCGTCGGCCGGCCGGAGAACGGGATACGGCTGAGGACGCGATCGTACAGCCATTGCTCCCACGCAAGTGCCGCCGTTTCCTCGGCACCGACGTCCAGGTCTACCTCGGGACCGATTCGGATGACCTTCTCCCACGGGATGCGGACCGGCTCGCCGCCCCGCTTTCCCCATCGGCGGCCCAAGGCCCGCACCCACCGCCCCAGCCGGGGCGAGAGGCGGGCCGCGGCCACGTCCAGTCCGCTCTCGATCCGCAGGAGTTTCGGCGGCGCTCCGTCCCGCAGGGCGACCACAAGCCCGTCCACCCGGCCCATCGGCACCCCGCGCCGGTCGTACAGTTGGCTGTCAAGGACCTCGCGAACGAGATGAATCTGCCCCGCACGCAAGATGTCGTCACTGCCGACTCCCATCGTTCGGCCGCTCCGGTGACCTCCGCCGCGGCCGACGCGGTAGAGTCGCTGCTTTACTCCGTCCATTACGTCAGCCGCCGAAAACCTCCAGGGGGATGGCGACTACGGCCAGGAGGAAGGCCAAGGCAATGATCGCGAACACGGCGACGTTGCTGACCCAGCCGTTGCGGTGGTCCTTTAGATAGCGCGGGTCGTTCATCAACACTAGGAACGGGAAGACGACGAGCGGCAGGACGACCGCAGTCAGGGCCATCGAGAAGATCGTCAGGGCCAGCGGGTCAGCCCCGGCCAGGATGGGGAGGCAACCGAGGGCGACGAAGAGGGTGTAGACGGCGCTGAACCGCGCGGCCTGACCGGGCCTCAGGTTCTCGCCCCAATTCCAGCCGAACGTCTGGGCCGCGAGGTACGACGAGTCCAGCCCCACCTCCAAGGCCGCCCCGAGGCAGGCCACGAACAGCGAGGCGGCGAACAGGAAGAAGCCCCACCGCCCCAAGGGTCCGACCATCGCCAGGGCGACCTGCTCGTACCGGTCCACCCGGATGCCACGGGCATACAGGACCGCGCCCGCGGTAATCATTACGCCCATAGCGACTACGCAGCCGAACCCCATGCCCACCGTGGCAACGACCCGGTTGCTCCGGACGCGCGACTCGTCCCATTTCTCCTCCACCGCGCCGGAGGAGTAGAAGTTGAACATGTACGGGCTGACCAGCGCCCCCAC
>CADDYU010000224.1 GCA_902810705.1 Methylococcaceae bacterium | reverse complement strand
CCGTTTGGCGCGCGATTACGAGCGGCTGCCGGAGACCTTGGCCGGCCTGCATTTTCTCGCACTCCTGTGTTTGATGTTGCCCAAAGCCATCCCGCTGCTCGCTTTGAGTACATAACAGGCTCTAGCCGGTCCTGCTGCAGGCTTTCGGCGGCTTCCTTCCATTTCACGCCCATTCGCCCGCCTTGAAAATCGGAGCCCCGCACCTCGGCGCTGCCCAGCCCCAGAAACACCTCGCCCTGGAACGTCCGTAGCAGGGCACTGTTGACGGCATCGACCTCGCTCCTCAGCGCCGCCTCCAAATGGGTCGGAATCAATAGAAAGAACTTGCCGCCTGAGGAATAAATCCGCGCGGTGGGATAAAGGCCGAGTTTCCGCAACAGATGTTCGGACACGCCGTCGCACAGCAGCTGGATGTAGAACGAGCGGCCGCGCAGCGCCTTGGCCGCGCCCTTGGCGGTGATTTTGTAGATGAAGTTCTGGATACCCGAAAAATCGCCACAGACCAGCCGCCACTTGGCCACGTCATCGGCTCGGAACAACTCCGGTCGGTCCAGGGTGTCCTCTTGAGCGTGGTGGAGATACAAACCTTCGGCGATGGCCGCCGTCACCCGCAAATGATCGAAGAGGGAAATATCGGGGTGAATGATGTTGGTCGCCGAGGGAATGTTGCTCAGGAAGCGCTCCATCAGCGCCAGCAGCGTTCGCGCCAGCGAGCGCAGCCCTTCGGAGGTACGTAAATCGAGCTGCGGCAGGTGGCCCAGTACATTGAGAAAGGCATGACCTATCCTCCGATAATCATCCCGTAGCTCCGCTTCGGCGATCCAGCCTTCTGACTCGGTTTTATGCATTGGCGGATCGAAATTCTCGGCATTGCGGGGAAAGATGGCGTCTTTCTGCAAACCGAGCGGGGCGAGAGGCAGCCGGTGATCGTTGCGGCGCGCATCGCCGTTCAAGCTGATTCGCCCCAGCAAAGCTTCGAGACGCGTTTTCTTGTGAATGCCGCGGGCGTAGAAATCGCCCTTCTCGCGTTCGGCACTGGCGAAGCGATCGGCCGCTTCGATCAGCTTTTCCAAGGGGCTCGAAGAGACGTGATGCCGTACAGCCAGATTGATCCAGTTCTGATCGGTGCCCGCCTCCGGCGCCATGACCGGCAGCGTTTCCACAAGCACGTCACAGAACCGGCGGGTATTAAGTACATGCAGATGGCTGCGATAGTTCTGGTTCGAATTCCAAGGGCAATCCTGTTGTTTCTGATCCTCGTGGTACCGATAGTCGGTAAGCAATTCGCCACGTTCCCAAAACTTGCCGATGTCGTGCAGGACTGCGCCCAGCACGACATGATCGTGATCGTTCATTTTCCTCCCCTTCGTGTCATTCACAGTTCTGATTCGTACCTAGCCTGGAAAAGAGCTCGTGTCGAGGTTGTTAGCGCCTTCATAAACGGTCATGACCACGCTCCGTTTCCACCAGGTGTGCAAGCGATCGAAACCGGTGCGAGACCGAGCCCGAAGCGGCTGCGCGGGCGACGACCAAAAGCTCTGATTTCGTAAACGCTAGCCCCCGTCCTCAAAACTTCCCACAGCTTCCTGTTCACCCGGCTCTTCCGCCGCTCGAAGTAATTCTTGTCCATCCCGTACCTGAGTCCCTCCACTACCCGGTCGTCACTGCCGAACTCGCCGACGATGGCGCGGTATTCCCGGAGGTAAGCTTCGGCGTAGGCGCGGCTCGGGTAATCCTGCAGCGAGGGCGATGGGCAGGGGATCGGCGGCAAGCCTTGTTGCGCGCGGCGGACCAGCCAGGCGTAGAAGGCGAGTTCGGCGGGGGGAAGGGCGATGACAAGGCCGCCGGCGATTACTTGGCGCTCGGCCAGATCGAGTTCCAGATGCGCGGGACCCAAGGTCCGTTGCGCGGTCCGTACGGTCTCCGAAAAACTGCTCCGGCCTTTCAGCAGCGCTTCAGGCAGGCCATGGCGCAGGCGCACGAAGGGGATGTCGGCCAGGGTGACGGCGGCGTTCCGGGTGTCCAGCGGCTTCTGGTCGGGCGGCGGGCCGTAGATCACCTGGGAATATGGGGTAGGATAGAAAAAGCCAGGATGCGATTCGAATGGCGCGTCGACCAGGACGTGGGACAGCCGGTCCTGCGGCCGCCCGTATAGGGACAGGGCGTAGCCGGCGAAGAAGCCCAGGGTTTTGCGTCCGCCCGCGAGAGAAATATGCAGCTGGGTACCGTCCTCCTCGGTGAGCCGGCGCACCCATTCGATGATGCCGTCGGCCGCGGCCGTGTTGTCGTTGACGTCGCGGATGTCCTGCAACGGATGTCCGTTCCCGTCCGTCAGCGTGTGCAGGCAATCCACGTCGAAGCGGATCGGCGGCAACCCATAATCCCGGCGCAACCGATGGAACCAGCCGGGATCGTCGCTGAGCAAGGTCAGCCGGGCCCGCTCGATGCCTTCGGCGGTCGACAGCACATGGATTGCGGTCGGCAAGGCGATGGAATCCTCCAATCGCAAACGGTCCTCCGGGGAGCGCCCGGAGGACCCTTCCAATCGCAAGCGGTCATCCTGAGAGCGCTGGGATGACCCTTCCCGTGCCAGGGCGTAGAGGGTTTCCGTCACCACTTGGGGCGTTAAGCCGGTAATGCAAAGGAGATGTCGAGGCAGCGCATTCATCAAGGCTTCATCGTTCGTTCTGGATCGCCGTTCGGAATCGGCAGTGTGCCGCCCGGCGCGGATTACGGGGTATCCGGCAAGCTTGCCGGATGGATTCGATAGCGCCCGAGACCTAGCGTGGCGCCCTTGCCGGCGTGGGTCCACTGACCCAGCCAGAGGTAGGGCCAAAACGGCCCGATGTCCCGGCCGCGCAGCCGGAAACGGCCGAACAGTCCGCCCATTTCGAGGGTGGTGTCCTGGCGGGAGGAGTAGCGGGTCCAGTCGTACCAACGGAGTTTCGGCTCGTACAGCGGAACCTCGCGGGAGGCTTCGCTGAGTCCCGCGAAGTCGACCTCGAGCGGGGTCTCGGTATGGAAGTAACTCAGCATGGAAATTCGCCGCAACAACGCGCCGAACAAGTCGGCGAATCCGAAGCGGGCCGGGGTCACCAGGTGTTCCTCGCGGCGCAGGCGCAAGGGAGTCTCCAGGTGAATCTCGAGCCATTCGGGCGGGTCCGGAGGCTCGATCACGCTTCCGGCCACGGGGTTCAGCGGTTGGCCCGGCGCGTAGATCGATCGCCAATCCCCGGCGTCCGGCCTTTGCGCCTGCCGAACTTCGATCAGCTCAAAAGCCCGGCGCTGACGCCCGAGACCCGTCTTTCCTGCCTCGGCGAGGGCGTGAACGAAATAAGGGAGGTGGCGATCGGCCCGTCCGAACAGAATCAATCCGAGCCGATAGGGCGCGCCGTCTTGCCGAGAATCGATCCGGAGGACGAATGGATGCGGCGCCGCCGTGTAGCGCCGCATTTTCCGGGCCTCGGGCGGAGGCGGCGTCTCGAAGACATACGGATAAACACAGGTGCGGTAAAGCAGGCAGGTCGGACATTCGGCATGGCGGGCGACGCAGACGGCCCGTTTCAGCGCTCGCCCGAAGGCGCCACGCCATGCGGAGCCGGCGTAGCCCGGCAAGGCCTGGGTGTCGTCGCAGAGAAATGAGCAGTCGAAGACCGCCAGCGGCAATCGAGGAATGATAAGAGTGGACAGGGCGGGTTTCCTTGTCGGCGTTGCTTGAAGGCACTATCGAACCACGCTGGTACAGTTTAGTGGCTATTGGCAAGCTTGCCATGGCAAACCCGTAACGAGAGAGCAATTAGGGATGTTTCAGGACAGGACGGCGTTCTATTAGCCCATCGATAAAAAGAAAACGCAGCCGTCGGGCATAAAAAAAGCACGGTCGTAAACCGTGCCTTTGAGAAGCTTACGAAAACGCAAGCGGTGAATTGATTTGGCGCGCCCGAGACGACTCGAACGTCCGACCTTTGGCTCCGGAGGCCAACGCTCTATCCAACTGAGCTACGGGCGCACGCCGCGCATTGTAGCCTAATCAGGGTCGGTTTAACAGACTGCGGAGATGGGCGAGCGACGCCTGGCCGCGTTCTTTCTTGACTTCCGGGTCGAGGGCCTTACGGGCCGGCCATTCCAGCTCCTCTTCTGGCAGTTCGTCCAGGAAGCGGCTGGGCTGGCGATCCACCATTTCGCCATGGCGCTTGCGATGGATGCAGTAGCTTAACGTGAGCAGCCTTTGGGCGCGGGTGATGCCGACGTAGGCGAGGCGGCGTTCCTCCTCGACGGTGTTGTCCTCGATGCTGGTTTCGTGGGGCAAAAGGTTTTCCTCCATGCCGACCAGGTAGACATAGGGGAACTCCAGGCCCTTCGCGGCGTGGAGAGTCATGAGGTTGACCCTATCGCCGGCGTTTTCCTCCTGGCTTCGGTCCAGCACGTCTAGCAGCATGACGCGGGCAACGACCTCGGCGAGGCTTTTTTCTTGTGTCCCCTCCGCGGTGGCGATGCGCTTGAGCCAATCGAGCAGTTCCCGCACCTGGCCCATCTTGCGTTTGGCGGCCTCCTCGCTGGCGGCGGTTTCCCGGAGCCAATGGTCGTAGCCGATGGCGTTGATGAAGTCGTCGATCACGGCGAAGGTGTCGCCCCGCGCCGCGCGATCGGCCACGTCGTTGATGCGGTCGCAAAAATGGCGCAGCCGATGCAGGCCGGCTTCGGGCAGAAGTTGCTGCAAGCCGAATTCGTGGCAGGCGGCGAACAGGCTGATGTGCCGCCGGTTGGCGTAGGCGCCGAGCTTTTCCAGGGTGGTCGGGCCGATTTCCCGGCGCGGCACGTTGACGATGCGCAGGAACGCCGCGTCGTCGTCCGGGTTCACCATCAAGCGCAGATAGGCCATGATGTCCTTGATTTCCGAGTAGCCGAAGAAGGACATGCCGCCGCTGATGAAATAAGGAATGCCGGCTTCCCGGAGCGCTTTTTCGAACAGTCGCGACTGATGGTTGCTGCGGTAGAGAATGGCGTAATCCTGGAACCGGGTGGCGTGGCGGAATTTGTGATGGATGAGGTCGGAGGCGATCTGCCGCGCCTCGGCGATGTCGTCCTTGTGGTGCAGCACCCGCAGCGGATCGCCGGGACCGAAGGCACTCCACAGCCGTTTTTCGAAGACGTGGGGGTTGTTGGCGATGAGCTTGTTGGCCACTTTCAAAATCCGGCCGGTCGACCGGTAGTTCTGCTCCAGCTTGATCACTTTCAGCCTGGGAAAATCCCGCTGCAACTGGGCCAGGTTTTCCGGCTGGGCGCCGCGCCACGAGTAAATGGACTGGTCGTCATCCCCCACTACCGTGAAACGGCCGAGCTTTCCCGCCAGGAGCTTGACCATCTGGTACTGGGTCAGGTTGGTGTCCTGATATTCGTCCACCAGGAGATAGCGAATCTTGTGGCGCCATTTTTCCAGGAGGTCCTCGTTCTCCTGGAACAGCAGCACCGGCAGCAGGATGAGGTCGTCGAAGTCCACGGCGTTATAGGATTTCATGTGCCGGATGAATTCCGCGTACAGCTGCGCGGCGGACTCGGTCCCCCGCCCGTCCGCCCGCACCCGTTCCGGGGTCAGGAACAGATTTTTCCAGCGGCTGATCTGGGCCGCGTACTGCTCGGCCTGGTCAATATCCCAATCGGACGAACCATGCTTGATGAGTTCCTTCACCAGCAGCAGCCGGTCGTGTTCGTCGAAGATGGAAATGGCCTTCTTGAAACCCAGCGCCCCGTGCTCCTGCCGGACGATCTCGAGGCCCAGGGCGTGGAAGGTGGAGACGGTGAGGCCACGGATGTTTCGATCGTCCACGAGCTTTCCCACCCGGCTCTTCATCTCCCGCGCCGCCTTGTTGGTGAAGGTGACGGCGGCGATGTGGCGAGCCGGCGTGCCCTGCTGGATGAGATGGGCGATTTTCTCGGTGATGACCCGAGTCTTGCCGCTGCCGGCCCCGGCCAGCACCAGCAGCGGGCAATCCAGGGTCACGACGGCGACGCGCTGTTGGGGATTGAGTTGGGACATGGACTTCGTACAGTGACCCGGCTGCCGACTAGCGGCCGACGGCCTTGACCGCCCGGTCCAGCCGCCGATAGCCGATGGCCTCGCTCAGGTGCGACACGGCGATGTCGTCGGAACCGGCGAGATCGGCGATGGTGCGGGCCAGCTTGAGGATGCGGTGATAAGCGCGGTGGGAGAGGCCGAGTTTTTCGATGGCTTGCTCCAAGAGCCGGTGGCCTTCGTCGCTTACCCGGCAAATCCGCTTGACCTGCTGGGGTGTAAGCCAGGCATTGGGCCGTCCGGCGCGCTCCAGGGCGATCCGCCGGGCGGCCATGACCCGGGCGCGGATGGCGGCGCTGGCTTCCTCGCCGCCCGGCGTGCCGTTGCGCAGCATCTCGTGCGAG
>CADDYU010000223.1 GCA_902810705.1 Methylococcaceae bacterium | reverse complement strand
GTGCAAGAAGCGACCCGTCAATGCGTCTCCGTCGCCCTTGGCGAGACTCACGACAAATGCGCCGATTTTCTCGGGCGGCGTCCACTGATCGTTCACGATGCGTTCAAACTCCGGCATCCACTTCCGACCCTCGGCGGATTCGAGAATATGCGACGTCATTGCTGTTCGTGTTGGCCCTGGCGAGATCGCGAACACGGATATACCGTACTCCTTAACCGACGCGGCCAGCGCATCCGTGAGCCGCACGACGCCGGCTTTCGCACAAGCGTAACTGCTCGCCATCGGAAGCGTCATGGATGCCGCCGCCGAAGCAACGTTGATGATGTGTCCGCACCGGCGCGCAATCATGTCCGGCAAAGCGGCGTGACAGCACAGGAGCGTTCCTCGTAGATTCACTTCGACATCCCGCCACCACACATCCGGTTCTGTTTCCCAAATCGGCCCGATCGCCTGCCCGCTGCCCGCGTTATTCACGAGTATGTCCACCGATCCCAATTCTGAGCGGATCGAGTCTACAGCCCGATCAACTTCGTTCCGGCGGGTCACGTCAGCGGTGAAGGCAACAGCCTCGCCTCCACTCGCTTCAATTTCGTGAACTACCTCGTTCAACGGATTGCTTCGGCGGGATACGACTGCGACCTTCGCCCCCGCCCCCGAAAGCGCCAAGGCTATTGCGCGGCCGATACCGGTGCCACCGCCCGTCACTATCGCCACCCGGTGTGCCAACGTCCTGCCGGCATTTTGACTATCCAGTAAGTCTGTCATTTGCTTCTCCGGCCAATGCCCGATTCACTTGGCCTTGGCAGCCACCGCCAATTCCTTACGCATTTGCTCCGTCGCGCGAGTGCAATACTCGTCAAGGACGCTCAACACCGATTTCTTTGGAATCTCCGAATCCGGGTCAAGACCGGCGGACATCAGCAGCAGTCGGAGCCGATCTAGCCCCTGTCGCACCGCTACCGGATTGTCAAAGAAGCTGATGGAGAAATCCAAGCCGCGAGTGACGACCAGCGTTCCTCCAATGACCGCGAGCGAATCTATGCTCGCGATGTATCGCCGGAGATTGGGTTCGATCTCACCTTCGTCCAGCAGGACCAGTCGAAAGCGCCGCGCATCCACGCACTCATTGCGGAGGTGGTTGAGGCATTGCCACACCTCAATCGCCGTGCAGTCTTGATACGGCTCTATTCGGTTCACCAGCCTCTCAAAATCCGACCTCAGCATCAGCGACGTGATCTTCGGCGCGGTCGATTCATCCGTCGTCAGATACCTCTGCCGACGCATCCGCGCGAATTCACCGAACCGTTGAAGCGTTAACTTCCCCTCATCCGTCCAAGTCAGCGGTTCAAATAGTCGCCCGTCGCGCTTCTCGTGAACCACCTGAGTTGTTGCACTGCAAACGACGTTGTGGTCGAACGCGATGATCTCTTGCGCTGACTCTGGTGGGTCGCCCAAACCTTGAACAGGTCTTTCGGTTCCTGATAGAGGGGATTCCAGGTCGTTTCCGCGTGTCGCGGTTTTGTCCCGATCAATTGATCTGCTGACCAGCCCGTCGTGACGGCGGCCATGCCCAACTCGACGTGCGTGAGCTTCCGCTTCCCGTTGAGAACCTTACTCATCTTCGACTTCTCCAATCCAAGCGCCTCGGCCAGTTGCCTTTGATTCAGTTTCCTTTCGTCCATTGCCTTCAGGAGATTCGCCACGAGTGCGTGGTGGCCTGGACCCTGAACCGCTGCCTCAATCGTCATGGTTGCCATGCCAGAAAGCTCCTTCGTTGTTACCGATTTGATTCTCTCGCTCGATCACGAAGGGTGCAATCTTCAATGGAGAAGGTGCGACAATCGCAACCCGGTTGCCGTTTTCGCACCAATTCTTTGCGGGGTTCGTTGGAACCACGAGCGCCTTTCTAAAACGCCCTCCATGCAGTTGAGGATTCCAGATGTCGTTGGTGAAGCGGGAACCCCAACAGCTTTCGCTTGGCGTTCGGTGCGCCGAGCGGCCCTACCCCCCAGCGGGCCTCGTGCCCAAGGAGTCTCTATGTTCGGGTCCTTCTTTCAGCCCCGTAATGGTAACGGCGGCAATGGCGCAGTTGCAGTCCAATCCCGGTCGCCCCAGGCGGCGCCACGCCATCACGTGCGCGGCAACCGCCCCATGCCCAAGCTCACCACGCTTGGGCCATCCTCAATTGCTGTCGTCTCCACCCACGGCAGCGCGAAGGTGCTCTGCCCCCTAACCAATGCCTCCAATCCGGCGCTCCACATGGCAGTGGCATCCCTGCACCAGCACATGCTCAATGCAAGCGGCACCAACTACGCCGACGCGCTTCGGGTGGCGCTTGACCTGCTCGAACCTATCCCGGATTCGCTTGGCAAGCATATCTACCTCGTTGCCGACGGTGCCGACAACACCGATCGCGATAAGCTCGATGGACAAATCGAACGGGCGCGGCGGATGCACGTTCGGGTGTACACCATCCCCATCGGCAGCACTCAGGCAGGTCACGAGTTCGACTGCGACCGGATGTTCAAGATCGCCGTCCGCACCGGGGGCAATCTCAAGTCAATGTCGAAGTTGAAAGAACTTGCCGAACACTTCGAGCAGTTGGCAGCGAAAGGCGGACATCATCTTGGCCGTGCCGTCGCCAAGGTGCTAATCGCCGACGTGTCGCCCAGCATGGCCGAGCAGTGGGACCGGACAACGAAGATTGACGCGCTTAAGTTCGCCTTGATCCGGTTCCTTCAGATCGAGGCCAAACGCCAGTAGGCAGAATATGGCCGGCAGCGGCATCGGGCCGCTGCCGGCCTTTCTTTCCCCTGGTGCGAAAGGAGATCGTCATGCAGCTTGACTCCACAGTTTTGGCAATCGCAGCCATCATCGCCATCACAGTCGCGATCATCGTCGGCGCGTATGTCATCATGATCTACAATGACCTCAACGGCCGACGGGAAAAGCTGCGAGCGCTTACGGCAAATATCCGCGCGCTTCGGCTTCGTCGTGAAGGGATTGGGCAAGATATCGGGCAACGTCTTGGGCGCGCCCAGCATCATGAGCGCGAAGTGACGCGGTTCGGTTCGCAACGAGGGCGCGGACGCGGGCGATTTGTCTCAGACAACTTCAATGGTTGGCCGGTCATTCAGCTTGCCGGTGCAACAAGCCAAGCAATTTCAACGGCCTCTCAGGCGCGAGATGCAGAACTGGCGATGCGTGAAGAATTGCACGACCACGCCCGGCAATACAACTCGATCGTCAGAAGCTACCCGCAGTGCATCATTGCCAATGCATGTGGGTTCTATCCTTGGCGCTTCAATACATCACGACGTCCTGCTGACCGAAACGGACGTTGACGGCATTGGAGTCGCTGGACGCAATCGCGTTTTACATATCGTTTGATTGAACCTGAGGTCCACACGTGTCATCTCAACGCGACTGTCATCGAGAAGTCATTTCAGAAATGCGAATGGGGAGAGGGCCTCAAGGCCGGCCCTCTCCGCACCTCTCCTGGCCAAGCAAATCCGGTTGAGTGTGCTGTCGGAAACAATAAGGATGGCGCCGGGAACACGGGGTGGAAGGTAGGCCCGCTGAGTTGTCGAAAGGCGGCACGCGGCCAGAAGCAGCGGGCCTACACGGCACATCTAGCTCGACTCCGCTATCGAAACGCCACCGGCCGAGTACGGCCTTGCCATGCTCACTCCTCGGGCAAATCCGACGGTGAGGTGAAGCAGGCGTAGCGCCGGATTTGCCCTGCGGGGCTGCGCGTGGCATGGCGTTCGTCCGCTGCGCTCGCGTTCCCGTCGCCAGCAGTAAGGACTCTTTGTTTTTGACCTCCCGGCAGAGCTTCTGACGAAGCCGGGAGGTCAAAAAAATTGCGTGGGCTTTGGGGCCTACGCCTTCCCGGTTTGGAGCTTTTTTCCTTTTCGGGAGGTGCTGTCATGGCACACGAGATCGACCAGACGACGGGACAAGCGTCAGTGTTTGTGACGGGCGAGCCAGCTTGGCATCGGTTGGGCACTGTGATCGAACAGGCGACGACCAGCGCCGAGGCTATCGGCCTCGCCGGGCTGGATTGGCGCGTGGAGCAATGGCCCGTCCGGGCTTTCGACCCGGACAACAATTCTGTTGAGGCGGGCATACCGGAGTTTGTCGCCAACGTCCGCACCGACACCAACGCGGTGTTGGGCGTGGTGGGCAAGCGCTATCGAGTCTTCCAGAATCGCGAAGCGTTCGACTTCATGGACGCGCTGGTGGGCGACAAGCTCGCCATGTACGAGACGGCGGGCAGTCTGCACGGCGGTAAGCGTGTGTGGATGCTGGCGCGGATTCCAAAGGAGTACCGGGCGGGATCGGACGACCTGATTAAGCCCTACGTGCTGCTGACCAATACGCATGATGGCAGCCAGGCGCTTCGGATGATTCCAACGACCGTGCGCGTAGTTTGTCAGAACACGCTGAATCTGGCGCTCGGTTTGGCTGGCGCGGAAGGGTTGGCGATTTCCCACCATCCCCGGCTTGAGACGCGGATTGCCGAGGCCCGCACGAAGCTCGGCATCATCGCGGCGCGGTTCGATCAGTTTGACGAAGAACTGCACGCGATGCTTTCGCGGCAACTAAATGTGTCCGAGGCGCAGGGATATTTCAAAGACCTTGCCGGGGTCGGCGTGGGCAACCAAACAGACCGGCAGAAGAAGGCCCGCGAGGAAGTGTACGGCAAGATGCTCGCCAACTTCGACAACGAGCGCAACACGCTATCGGGCATCCGTCACACGCCGTGGGCTGCTTACAACGCCGTTAGCGAATGGGCGGATCATCAACGGAAGTACCGGGGAACCGATCCGGCGGACAAGCTGAATCGCCGCCTTGATTCGGTTTGGTTCGGCCAGTCCCACCAGATCAAACAAGCGGCCTACCACGGCGCGTTGGAGTTGGCCACCGGCACCGACCAAGGCCCCGGTGCGCCGGGGCTGAGCGCCGCCCTGCAAGTCGCGGCGTGAGGCGACCGCTCCCCGAACCCGTCCCGGTGCGCACGGAGGCGCATCGGGGCGGGCTGTGGAGCGGTTGTCACGGTGACGCCGCATTCAGTGTCGGCCATCAACTCGAAAGGAGTTTCATCATGGCCTCGTTCAACAAAGTGATCCTCATGGGCAACCTCACCCGCGACCCGGAGCTAAAGACGCTGTCGAGTCAGGCGACGGTGTGCGATTTCTCACTGGCGGTCAATCGCCGGTGGAAAGCGGGCGACGGCAGCGACCGCGAGGAAGTGCTGTTTATCGACTGCGCCGCCTTCGGCAAGACCGGCGAAACCATCGCCGGGAGCTTGACCAAGGGACGGCCCATCCACATCGAGGGCCGCTTGCGGCTGGAACAGTGGGAACAGGAGGACGGCCAGAAGCGCAGCAAGATTCGCGTGGTGGTCGAGCAGTTCCGATTCGTGGACCGCAAGCCGAGCGGCAACGGCCAGTCAGCCGGAGGCAATGGGCGCGGCAAGCGCCGCACCAACGGCAAGACCAGCCGCCCGACGCGGCAACCCGAAGCCGAGCCGGTTGGCGCTGGCGCGGAGGATGCCCCTTTCTAATCGAGGTGTCCCATGCGTGAGCAATTGATCCAGACGGATCGGGTCTACAGCATCCAGCGCACGGCGCAGGGCGTGGTTTGCACGGTGAACGGCAGACCACTCCCTCTGCGGCTGGACCTGTGGAATCACAGCCCGACCGGATTTGAATTCGGCTACGGCGGGAGCGGACCGGCGCAGTTGGCGCTGGCGATCCTCGCCGACTGCTGCGGGGATGAACTGGCGCTTGTCTTTCACCAAGCGTTCAAGCGGGCGGTGATCGCCCGTATCCCCGGCCCCGGTGGAAGTCTGACCGAAACGTTCGTGCGCGACGTGCTGGCCGGACTTCGAGCCGAGCGTGAATCGCAACAGTACCGCAACAACTAACCCTATCAACGATGAAAGAGGTTCATTATGACTCGCAATCTATCTCAATTTCACGGTGTTCAGATTTCCGTTCCGTTGTCGAAGCTGATTCCGAACAAGCGGAATCCCCGGCGCGTTAAGCCGGAGCGGGACGCCCATCGGCAGAAAGTCGCGTCGATCCGGGCATTTGGCCTGATTCAACCGCTAGTGGTTCGGGCGGACGACAAAGTAGCCGGAGGCTACCGCGTGATCGTCGGCAATGGCCGTCTGGCGGCGCTGCGCGACGTGTACAAGGACGCAGCCAAAGCGCCGAAGATTCCGTGCGTCCTGCGCTCCGTGGACGATGACACCGCCGACGCCTTGGCGCTGGCGGAAAACTTCATCCGCGAGCCGATGCACCCGCTGGACGAGGCCGAAGCCTTCGCCAAGCTGGCGCGGGAGGAAGCCAAGGGCGTTGAATCCATCGCCGCCGAGTTCGGCGTCAGTCAGCCGTATGTGCGCCAGCGCATGAAGTTGGCGACTCTGGCCGAGCCGGTGAAGGCCGCGTATCGCCAGGGCGGAATCGACACCGCGACCGCCGAGGCGTTCGCGTCCGTTCCGGCG
>CADDYU010000222.1 GCA_902810705.1 Methylococcaceae bacterium | reverse complement strand
GAACTGCTCCCGACTGGCGGCACGATGCACATCAAGCTCGACCCACCCCAACTCGGGCCGATGGCCGTCAGCATCCACCTGAAGGACGGCCAGATGACCGCCACCTTCGAGACGACCACCGACGACGCCACCCGCCTGCTCAGCCACAGCCTCGCCCAACTCAAGACCGCCCTCGAACAGCAGGGCGTCACCGTCGACCGCCTCCAGGTCCAGCAAGCGCCGAAGGACCAGAAGCCCGACCACCAGCAGCCCGACTCGAACCCCCGCGACCGCCAGCACCAACAAGACCTCGGCGACTCCGCCGCCCACCGCGAGCGCCAGCGCCAAGAACTGATCCGCCGCATGTGGAGCAAGCTGAGCGGCGACCCCCTCGACCTCGTGGCGTAGGCCGGCCACCGATCCGGACGCCCCAACGCCTCCGGTACGTCCGCGGACTACGACGAAACTTCCGCGGAGCGGTACGCGACATCCGCAGAGTGATACGAGGCTGTTACGGAGCGGTATCCCAACCGTGAGGTCGCCCGGCGAAAGCCGGACGGCCGAGTGCTGTCTCGACCGGCCGTGCCAGGGGCGACGCAGGCGTCGCCCCTGACCGCAGGATCGGGAATCGTGAAAATCGAGACCGAGGTGGTACGTCCCCGTTCGGTGGTGGTTTAGTGTGAAGGTGGCACGGGCGTCCCGCCCGTGTTGGGAGCATCAAACACGGGCGGGACGCCCGTGCCACGGTGATAGTGAACCACTACCCCCCGTTTCGTTCCTTCCCGTACCTCATGAGCAAGGGGCCTTCAGGGCTTGTCAGACGGCGCGGCTATCAACCGGTCCAGCGGGCTCGTCACAGCGACCGACGGCTTGTTCATCACATGGGTGTAGATCATCGTCGTATCCAGCAATTCGTGCCCCAGCAACGTCTGCACCTGCCGCACGTCGTACCCCGCCTCCAGCAGGTGCGTGGCGAAACTGTGCCGAAACGTGTGCGGCGTCACCCGCTTGCCCACGCCCGCCCGTGCCGCGGCCTCTTTTACCGTTCGACTCAGCACGCCCGGGTGCGCGTGCCACCGAAATCCCCGGCCGTCGGCTTCCACGCGCATCGTTAAGCTGCAAAACACATACTGCCAGCGCCAGTCCCGCTCGGCATAGGGGATCTTGTTCTCCACCGCATCGGGCACGGGCACATAGCCGCCCCCTTTTTCCACGTCGCGATCGTAGATCGCCCGCACGCGCCTGCACCGATCGGCCAGGCGCCCCTTTACCGCGTCCGGCAGCATCACGATCCGGTCCTTATCCCCCTTGGCCGACCGCACGATGATCTGCGACCGATCAAAATCCACGTCCCGCACCCGTAGGGCGCAGCATTCCATCACCCGCATGCCCGTTCCGTACAGCAGCTCCACCATCAGCCGGTGCATCGAGCTTGGCTTGATCGCGGCAATAACCCGCGACACCTCGTGCTCGCTCAACACCGTCGGCACGCGCACCGGGCGTTTGGACCGCTCGGCGCAGAAGCGCCCCAGGTGCCTCCGCCACGCCGCATCCGGCGATTCATCTTCCCCGGATTCGGCAAAAATCACCCGGCGGTACAAAAACACGATCGCACACAACGCCTGGTTCTGGCTGGATGCGCTCAGCCGCCTCTCCTTCACCAGGTAGGTCAAAAACGCCTCAATCTCCGCCCCCTGCAGCTCCTCCGGCGACCGCCAATCCCCGTCCGGCGTCCGGCAAAACCGCAAAAACTGCTCGATCCACCCCTGGTAACATTCAATCGTCGCCCCCGCCAACCGTCGCCGCCGCCCCACATCGCTGACGCGCTCCAGCAGCTTCATTCCACCCACCTTAGCGCAAGAATGCACCCTGTCAATATACTTCTGTTTACTTGACATGGATTGTCAGGACTGGACAATCTTCCTCGACGCGTTGTTTGGCGGAGAGGTGTTCTCTCCACGGACGCGCAATAGAATAAGATGTTATGCGGCGGGAGAAGATCGTGCGATACCGTTCCGTCCTCCTGCTGCTTCTGGGCGTGACCGGACTGTCATGCGATCGTGCATCGCGCACCCCAACGACCGCCCCATCAAACGAAGCCGCAGTCACGGCCGCAAAGGCGGCCGAGCAAGCGTTTCACGCGGGTTGCGATGAGTGGTACGCGGCGCGCCAGGCGGGGACGGACACGTCAGCGGCCGCCGCGAAGATTGGCTTGTCGTATTCCGACTTTCTTAAGCACATCAAGAATACGCCGTACGAGCCGAACAATGAGTGGCTCTTCCCCCAAGGGCAGATCGCGTTTGCCGGAAGCTATGTGAAAGCTGACGGGAGCACGTGGAGCTACCTCGTGGGGAAAGGGCAGACGGGGTTGCGAATGAGCGCCTGGAAGCGGGCCGAGTGGTCGGTCAGGCGTGTCGGGAATCTTGATGTTCCCACGCTTCCCGGACACGGCTTCGCCGCCTCGCTCAACCTGGAACCGCGTGACTTGTTCGACAAGTTTCACGTGTCACTCGGAAACCGGCCCGACGACGCTGAGGACCGCCTCCTGATTCCATACACGATCGGCGACGTGGGCGGCGCTATCGAGTTGCGCCGCGTCGGGCAGGAATGGCAGTTCCACCCGGACCGTGGTGAAGTTGGGCCACTGCAGTGGTGGAGACCGTTCGCTGATCGTGCTGCCACCCGGCCCGCCGCATAACTCACCAATGCAGCGGACCGGCGGGGACGGTAACTTACGTCGCGAGCCGGTCTGCGCCGGCCGCTGATCGGCACTACGTTACGGTCAGGCCCGTCAAGCTGGTTCGGGCCGGCCCCGGCCACGAACGGTGTAGCGTTATTCGGCGCGCCGCGGGCATCGAGCTGGAGACTTAATGGCACGCGTTCATTCGGAGCGGCACCGGAGCCAGCACATCGGGTGGCTCCGCGCCGCGGTATTAGGAGCGAATGACGGTGCGATCTCGACCGCGAGCCTCGTGGTGGGCGTCGCGGCTGCGCAGGCGAGTCGGCAAGGTATCCTGATCGCAGGGCTCGCCGGAGTTGCCGCCGGGGCGATGGCAATGGCGGCGGGCGAGTACGTGTCGGTCAGTTCGCAGGCCGACACCGAGAAAGCGGATCTGGGTCGCGAAGCGCAGGAATTGGCCGACGACGTGGACGGGGAACGGAAGGAATTGGCCGGCATTTACGCGGCGCGCGGGTTGACGCCGGATCTGGCGGCGGAGGTGGCGCGGCAACTCATGGCGCACGACGCCTTGGGCGCGCATGCCCGGGACGAGTTAGGGATGACCGAGAGCCAGTCGGCGCGGCCGGTGCAGGCAGCGGCAGCGTCCGCGGTGACGTTCATCACCGGGGCCGTGATCCCGCTGGTATTAGCGGCGGTGGTCCCGCGCGAACATACGATCCTGGCGGTGGTGCTGGCGACGCTCTGCATCCTCGCGATCCTCGGCACGCTCGCGGCGAAGGTCGGCGGGGCGCCGATGTGGGTCGGCTCACTACGCGTCACCTTCTGGGGCGCGTTAGCCATGGGAGTGACGGCCGGCGTCGGCGCGCTGTTTCACGTCGCGGCGTGACGCCACAGCGGCACGGCTCCGCCGAATACCCCGCCGCCGGAGCGGACCGCGGCGGCGGCGTACTTCGCGGGCGGTCGGGCGTCGCGCAGACGCCACCGCGGCCGCTCAACGGCAGTCCGTTATGCTTCGCCAAAGAAGGTCTCCATGGCTGACGCTGAGACAATCCACGCTGTTGCGGAGTTGCTGTTCCGGGCGGCAGCGGAGCACGACCGCACGCTCATGACGCGATTCAGCTCGCAACTCGATATTCCGAGTCGGGTGAAGTATTCAACCGTGACCGTACCCGTGGCGCGACTTCCGGGGCATCTAAAATCTCGAATCGGCGAGTCAGTGGAGCGTAATGTGACCGCGTACTTGGCGGAGTTATCCATCATCTGCAAGATGACCGAAGACGCGAATTTTGGTCGCGCCTTCTTCCTCAGTTTGCCAGGCGAATTAGTCGGCTTATGTTGGGATGGGGTATTGCGGCAGCTTGACCTGCCCGGCGGCGAAGCATAACCCGCGGCTGGAGCGGACCGCGGCGGCGGTATAGTTCACTTGCGGTCGAACGTCGCGCGTGCCCCGCCGCGGCCGCTCAACGGCCACTACGTTATGCATCACGAGACGCTCGACTATCGCACGCTCGCCCCCGGCACGCCGAAACGTCCGAGACGGCTTATCTCTCACGCCATCACTGGGGCTGCGCTGTGTCTTGTTGCCGTGTGGTTTGATCGCAGGCTGCGATTTGATCGCGACGAGGCCCGCCACCTCCCGTGGATAGAGCTAGCTTTGGTTCTGTACGGTTTCACATCGGCGGCGATCAGTCTTGGGCATGGCCGCTTGCGCCGCGGCGATTTTGTCGCGTGGGAGATCTGTCTTGTGGTGTTCGTCTTCACCGCCTATGTCGCGCTCTTGATGCCGCGCGTCATACACAATTGAGCGGCGGCCGACGTGAGGCATAACCCGCCCATGCACCGGACCGGGCCGGCGGTAAAGTTGCTGTCGGTCGAGCGCGGCGCGGTGGCGGGCCCGCCCGGCAACTGATCGGCATTACGTTATTCGGCCTGCGAATCCCAGCGGACGGCGATGATGTCAACTACGGCTGACACCTGCGCGAACTGCGGACGGACAATCGGAAAACTTGAGACGCCCTTCGTGTACAAACGTCATGTCGTATGTGCCGAATGTCACGGTCGGTTGAACCTCTCACCGCAAGCGCCTCATCTGCATTCTAGTCGGGACAAAGAGAGCCGACATCGCGACTACACCTTCCTGATTGTCCCGTTGGGAATCGTATTTGCCGCTAACGCTTCGGAATGGCTCATACTTCGAATCCGGCGATTTTGGCTGGGGTCGTACAATGGGCCTGATCGTTGGCCCGATATTTGGCCTCATCATTTTGTTGTCGACTGGCGAGAATCGATATGGGAACAATGAAACGACCCCATTTTCACTATGTCTCGCATTGCTGTGTTTATCGGGCATGATTTACTATGCGTTAAAAGTAGTTGTGCGCCTCCGTATGCCAAAGCGATGAGCAGGAAGTCGCGCGTATAACCGCTCGTCTCGCGGCCGGCGAGTTCCGTCAACTCGTCCTCGGCGGCACCGGTGTGCCACTCAACCGTGACCGGTCACCCGTCGGCCTCTTACGGCACATCATCTACGGCGATCCGACGCCGAAATGAGCGGCCGTCCGGCGGGGGGTGTGACCCACGTTACAGCGGACCGGCGGGCGTGCAGAACCGTCATATATGTTGGGTTTTTTCTGGCGCATTCGGTACAAATCGCGCGTATTCCGATGCGCCGCGCGTCCGAAGTCGCGCGGAAGAGGCACCTTCTTGAGCCGGGGGTGGCAACGCCCGGGGGCGGACAGCGACTTCCCACCAGTGGCAGACGCCGCCTCCACCGGCGGCGTACGGATCGGTCAACCGACCGTACGGTCCGCTGGAGGGTTCCAAGAGGCGGGTCGGACCCGCGGGGGGCTTTACAGTCGGTCGGCCGGGGGATATATTCCTCACCCACTCGACGCGGGTGTAGCTCAGTGGTAGAGCGTCACGTTGCCAACGTGAATGTCGAGGGTTCGACCCCCTTCACCCGCTCTTACACGACCCGGCGACCGTCCCCCACGGTGCCGGGTCGGTTCGTTCCCGTAGCTCAATTGGATAGAGCGTCGGCCTCCGGAGCCGAAGGTTACAGGTTCGAGACCTGTCGGGAACATTTTAAACGGCAAGGACTTACGCCGGTCGCCCGATTTCGCTACCGGCCTGCGTCAGAGAAAAGAACTCAACTCAGCATCGGGTCCAGCAATAACCCTCTGGCTTGTTCGCGTTACCTCGAAGCTTGTAGAGATTCCGCCCCAACCCCGAACTCTGGTACCTGCAACTTAGCGGAAGCAGCACGCTTGCGCCCGGATTACGCCGCGGAATCAACGTCCAAACGTGTCTGCAACATCAGAAGCGGCTTGACCTTACGAATCGAGCATCTCCAGGAAGTCGGCGCGGCCGGCGATAGCTGTTGCGGCGGCGCTGTGGGGCCAGTGAACACGCGTGGTGCCGCCGGGTTCGCAGGGTAGGGAAGATCCGTCGGGGAGCACGACCGTTCCGGTGCAACCGGCCGGTGAGGTGACGTGTACGATCGTGCGGCCGTCGTCGCGGTGGATTCGGACGTCGAGGATGCCGCGGACCGTGGATACTGAAACGTCCAGTGACCGCAGCGGACCGATCTGTGGCGCGACGATAAAGCGGGCGAAGCCGGGCGTGGTGGGATGGATGCCGGCTGCGTGCGCGGCGAGGACGGTCAGCGGCGCGCAGCCCCAGGCGTGGTTGGAATCCTCACCGAAGTGTTCGGGGAGCGTCGAGTAATCGCTCGCGGCCTCGCGGGCATACCGCCGTTTCAGTCTCGAAATCGCCAGGTCCGGGCGACCGAGTTCGTACAGAGCGCCCAGCGCGTGGCGCTCCATGTAGATGCTCGAGCGCTCGACGCGCGCCAGCAGGCGGGCCAGCGGGTCTCGGCGCGCGGGCCGAGCCAATCCGGATCGGACGGCCAGTGCGTTGGCGCGGTCGTCGGGG
>CADDYU010000221.1 GCA_902810705.1 Methylococcaceae bacterium | reverse complement strand
GCGGCCCAAGCGCTCGGTTAAACGGTCCAGGAGCGTCTCTCCTGGGGGCGATGGGCTTCGGGGTGCACACAACATCTTACGCAAAGAGACAGGCGCCTGTCTCAGCTTTCCTATCCCAAACTCAGGTAAGTAGGCAGCAAAGGTAAACAGCGGGCCAGGCACCGCTTGGGACGCGCCATAGCCCGCGAGAAAAAGATCGTTGCTGATTCAATCCGGCGGAACGACTGCGTCTGAAGTAATGGCAGTACCACGTCCCCTCCCTCAAAGACGAGGGATCCCCGCCCGATAGAAACCATCGATAACGGCCAGTTCGGGAATCGAGACGAGTCCCGAATGTGAACAGAAAACCGGTTTAAGCGCGCGTGGGCGCTAATCCTGGCCACTCTTTTGGGATCCGCAGCAGTGCTTGTCTTCGAGCCATATTTCGTGAATAATTGAAATATGGAAACTAAAGCTGCCGTCATTGCTTTAGCTGCGCTCGCCCAGGAGTCCCGCTTGGCTATTTTCCGCTTGCTGGTCCAGACCGGACCGAACGGCCTCGCCGCCAGCAAGATTGGGGAAGTACTGGGCATTCCCCCATCCTCCCTGTCCTTTCACATGAAGGAGTTGAGCCACGCCGGCCTCGTCCGGTCCCGGCAGGCGAGCCGCTACGTCATCTATTCGGCCAACTTCGAGGCCATGAACGACCTGCTGACCTTCCTAACCGAGAACTGCTGCGAGGGCCGGGCCTGCGCGCCCAGGCCCCTCTGTACCGATATCGGGGAGGCCCTCGAATGAGCGAGAAGACCTACAACGTCCCGTTTCTGTGTACCGGCGATTCGGCCCGCAGCATCCTGGCGGAAGCCCTGCTTAACAGGCTCGGGGCGGGCCGCTTCCATGCCTTCAGCGCCGGGAGCCATCCGACGGGAACGGTCCATCCGTTCGCACTGGAAAAGTTGGAGAAGGAGAAGATCCCCGCCAAGGGGGCACGGAGCAAGCGCTGGGATGAGTTCGCACGGCCGGGCGCGCCGGCCATGGATTTCGTCATTACAGTCTGTGACAAGGCGGCAGGCGAAGTGTGCCCGGCCTGGCCCGGGCAGCCCATCACGGCCCATTGGGGGATGTTTGATCCGGTGGCGGCCGAGGAAGCCGAGAGGTAAATAGCCTTTGCGCGGGTGCTCGCCATTCTCCATCGGCGCATCTCCTTGTTCGCGAGCCCCAATCCCGCGAGTCTGGAGCGTCTGGCGTTGGAGGCGCAGGTGCGCAGGATCGGGCGCGAATCATTGTCCTGATGGGGTGTCCGGTCGAGCGTCGATACGCGTCCATGGGCGGCCGTTTCCGTGAGTGTTCAGGAGGACCTATGAAACCGAGTGCCCTGACAGTGATGATCGTAGCGATCGCGTTAGTGCTGGCCGCGCCGAATCGGGCCGCGAAGGAAGGGCAGTCCGGCCAGACCCTGCAGGGTTCCCCAACGCTCGCCGGAGCCGGATCGACCTTCATCGCACCGTTGACAGAGCAATGGATCGAGGACTATCACGATCTCCACCCCGAGGTGAGCATCGATTACAACGCGGTTGGGAGCGGCGAGGGCGTCGACCGGTTCGTGGCCGGCACCGTCGATTTCGCCGCCCGCGATGGCGGGATGAGCGATGTGCAGATCGCCAAGGTGGATCGGGGGGTGCGTTTCGTTCCCGCGGCCATCGGCGGGGTGGTGCTGGCTTACAACATCAAGGGCGTCACGGGCGGATTGAAACTGACCCGCGAGGTCTACGCCGATATCTTTCTCGGCAAAGTTCGAACCTGGGATGATCCCAGGATCAAAGCCGCCAATCCGGACCTCTCGCTGCCCCACCAAACCATCGTCCCGGTGGTGCGTCGGGACAGCAGCGGGACCACGTTCGTCTTCACCAACCACCTGAGCGCGATCAGCGAGGCCTGGCGCCGGGGACCGGGGATGGGAACGCACATCGACTGGCCCAGCCAAGCCATGGCCGCCCACGGCAACGAAGGCGTGGCGGGACGGATCAAGGTCAGCGAGGGCTCCATCGGCTATGTGGAATACGGCTTTGCCCAACGTCTGGGGCTCCCCATGGCCGCCCTGCAGAACCGGTCCGGGCGGTTCGTCGCCCCGGAGGCCCCGAGAATCGCCAAGGTGTTCGAGGGCACCCTTTATCAGACGCCGGCCGATCTCCGGCTATTCATACCTGATCCCAGCGGCGATAGCGTTTACCCCATCGTCTCCTACAGCTGACTGCTGCTCTACGGCCAGTATCCTGATGCGGCTAAGGCCAGCGTGCTGAAAGATTTCGTTCGCTTCGGCTTGACCCAGGGGCAAAGGGATAGTGAGCGTTTGGGCTACGTGCCATTGCCGGGGATCGTGTCGGCCTTGGCCCGACAGGCCGTGGACACCGTTCAGTAACCTCCCGACACCGCCGGGTACAGACGCCAACCGAACCTTTCTCAACCGACCATCGGCGCCCAGCGCCTCGCGCGATTCGCCGCGCCTTGGCCGCCGTCACTTTCCAACCTGGAGTAAACCTCATGAAAAGATTCCATGTACACCTCGCCCTAGAGAACCTGAACGAGAACGTTCGCTTCTACAGCGCCCTGTTCCAGGCGGAACCGAGCGTCCGCCATGTCGATTACGCCAAGTGGATGCTGAACGACCCCAAGGTCAATTTCGCCATTTCCGCCCGGAGCCAAAGGGTGGGCCTCGACCATCTGGGCATTCAGGTGGAATCGGGCGAAGAGTTGGAGGCCGTGAATGACAGCTTCGCGGCCGCCGCCCTGCCGAGCGAAGCCCAGAAGCAGGCCGCCTGCTGCTATGCCCGCTCCGACAAATACTGGACCGTCGATTCCCAAGGGATCGCCTGGGAAGCCTTCCACTCCCTGGATTCCATCCCGACCTTCGACGAGGACAACGTGGTGGAACTTAGCCCTAAGTCCGCCTGTTGCCCCTCTTCCAAGCCTTGAGGACTTTCAATGACTGCCAAGCCCCTCAACATACTGGTCCTCTGTACCGGCAACTCCTGCCGCAGCATCCTGGCGGAAGCCCTGCTCAATCACTTGGGCGGCGGGCGTCTGAAGGCCTTCAGCGCCGGCAGCCATCCCGTCGGCCGGATCAACGAGAATGCTCTGGCGACCCTCGCCCGGCACGGCCTCCCCACCGAAGGCTACCAGAGCCAGTCGTGGGACGAGTTCGAGGATGAGAACATCGATGTGCTGATCACGGTGTGTGACTCGGCGGCGGGGAAAGCCTGTCCGCTCTATCTGGGCAAGACGGCCGTGCAGGGGCACTGGGGCCTCCCTGATCCCGCTCATGTGACGGGCAGCCCCGAAGCAATCGTCGCGGCATTCGAGACCACCTATGCCGCCCTGGAGCAGCGCATCCGAAAGCTCCTGGAGTTGCTCTTCGAGACCATGTCCGGACCGGAGCTGGCCGCCGCCCTGAACCGGATCGGCGAGGAAACCCCTGGAGGCTCCAAGGAGATGAGATCGTCATGACTACCCTAGCGTCCTCGAAAGATCGGAAAGGTTCCGCACCCAAGGCAGCCACCGCCGCCACGCCCAAGCAAATGAGCCTGTTCGACCGCTATCTGACGGTCTGGGTTGTGCTCTGCATGGGCATCGGTGTGTTCCTCGGCAAGCTGTTGCCCGAACCCGTGGCAGCGATTCGCAGCCTGGAGGTCTCCCATATCAACCTACCCATTGCGGGGCTCATCTGGCTGATGATCTACCCCATGATGCTGAAGGTGGATTTCGGCTCGGTGATGGATGTGGGCCGGAATCCGCGAGGCCTCTGGATCACCCTGTTCGTGAACTGGCTGGTGAAGCCTTTCGGGATGGCCTTCCTGGGCTGGCTGTTCTTCAAGCACCTGTTCTTGCCCTGGATTGGGCCGGAGCTGGCCGACCAGTACACCGCCGGGGTCATCATCCTGGCGGCGGCCCCTTGCACGGCCATGGTGTTCGTCTGGAGTTATCTCACCGACGGGGATCCCGCCTATACCCTGGTCCAGGTGGCCGTAAACGATCTCATCATGCTGGGGCTGTTCGCCCCCATCGTGAAATTTCTGGTGTCCGGGACCTCGGGACTGGAAGTGCCCTTCGACGTGCTGCTCTGGTCGGTGATCGTCTTCATCGTGATCCCGTTGACCGCGGGTGTGCTGACCCGGCACGGGCTCCTCAAGGCCAAGGGCCGCGCCTGGTTCGAGCAGGTCTTCCTGCCTCGCCTGCATCCCGTCGCCCTCTCCGCGCTGCTGCTGACCTTGGTCCTGATCTTCGCCTTCCAGGCCGACAACATCACCGATCGCTGGCTGCACGTGGGCCTCATCGCCATCCCCATCCTGATCCAGGTCTACTTCAACTCGTCCCTGGTCTATGGCCTCATGCGGCTGTTCCGAGTGAATTATGCCGTGGCGGCACCGGGTGCGCTGATCGGGGCCAGCAACTTCTTCGAGCTGGCCGTGGCGACCGCCATCGCCCTGTTCGGGCCAGAATCGGGCGCGGCGCTCGCCACCGTCGTGGGCGTGCTGGTAGAAGTCCCGGTCATGTTGTCCGTGTGCGCGGTGTGCAACCGCACACGGAGCTGGTTCCCGGCGCCGGCCAAAGCAGGCTGATGGGAGTGCCCATGAGTGACATCAAAGCCCTCCGCGCGCTGGCGCTTGCCTTCGGCTAATGACTATAGTCGTCCACAGCATCGACATTTCAGGCACTCCCACAGGGGACTTTCACCCCATCAGTTCATGCCCATGTCGGGCGTACACTTAACGTTCCAGCGGACTCTGCTTCGCTACGCCGCTGAACGCGAACGTTGGGTGGCAAGACCCATTGCCGTCGCCGGCGTCCCATTGGCGACTGATCGGGATTCGGAAAGCCCTCTGAGCCTGATCTCGGTTATTGCATATATTAAGTGGTAAGCCGCCGAGGTTCCGGACATCCGTCCGGGAGACCCCGCCTCGGCGTACCGGGGTTTTGACGTTGGAGGCGATAGTGGACTTGCGGAGGCGATGTGCTTGGAGGGGGCGCGGGGCCGGTCGGACCCAGGCGCCTTTCGGAGGGGGCCGGCCATGAGCGCCCAGGTTCATTGCGTCTCGGCGGACGACGCCACCTACGCCGACCTCGAAGCGGCGCCGGCCGGCTACCCGGTGGATCTGATCGGCGGGCGGCTCATCCACTGGGAATTGAATCGGGTGGTGACGGTCCCCGAGCTCGCCGGCTGGCGTAAGGAGCCTATGCCCGACATGCCGGACGACCACCGCTTTACCGGGGCCCCGGACTGGCTGGGCGAGATTCTCTCGCCCACGACCCGCGACTACGATCTCAATGAGAAGGTCCCGCTATACCCCCCTCCAAGGCGTCCCGTCGCTGCGAGGCAGGGAGCGAGGCCATGCGAGCGAGCCGAGGGGTTTCCGGAAGCCCGAGATACTGTTAATCGGATCAAGCCCCATGAAGTGCGGGATCGAAAGGCTTTCCGGAGTTGAGGACGCCGAAAGCGACCTGGACGAGTTTGGCGCCTCATGGTGTCGAGGATAACCTGGGCCGGTTTACCCTTCGTATGGGTCGTAATGGCGCTGACCTCGACAAGACTGAAACCGCGCTCGAAGAGCCGAGAGGTGGCTTCGCGCCGTAGATCGTGGAAACGCGAGTTCTGGATTCCAGATCTCTGCACGCGGCGGCGAAGCCGTTCCTGACGGAATTTTCGATGGTCGCGAACACCCGCCCATCCAGGGACCGGGGCAGTGCCTCCAATATTCCAATGGCTCGATCAGACAAAGGCACCGTTCGAACCTCGCCGTTTTTAGTAACCGGAAGGTAGACCAGGCGCTTCTTTAAGTCGACCTGCTCCCACCGCATCCCGAGTATTTCCCCCGACACCGCATCGCGGTTTCGATCGCGAATTCGGCGATCGGTCTCAACCCAGGATTGTGGATCTTCTCCAGACTCTGGAGCACCTTTTCCTCTTCGCCGCCTCGGAGGCACCGGGTGCGCCCGGCTGGAATCCTGACTTTCCGAATCGATTCCACGGGGTTTCTAAGGCTCTCCATCCCCCACGCCTTTCGGGCGATCTTGAACAGAGGCGGGAAAAGGGCGAGTTCGATGCGAGCGATGTGTTGGCGCCGAGTCCCTGCGATCGCCGCTCGTCGCGATATCGAGCTGCGGATCGAGGCGAGGCTACGTTTGGCTAAGGGGTGCTTTTGGAGTCGCGCGATGAGATTCGGCTCGCGCTTACCGGATTTCTTCTGCGGAGTGATCTCGGCCAGATAACGGACGAGGGCTTCATGGAGACTGATCGATTCGGTCTCGACGACCTTGGCCCACGGTTCGCCGTCTGATCTGCTCCTGAATGAACGGGTTTGCTCCGGAAACCCCGAAATTTTGATACGGACTTGATAGCGTCCTCCGCGTTTGCGGATGGATGCCATTTTTCCTCGCACACCCGAGCGAGGGAAAAACGGGAAATTTCGATGTCAAAGGTATTGACCTGGCGGAGAGGGCGGGATTCGAACCCGCGTGAGGGTGTTAGCCCTCCATCCGATTTCGAGTCGGCGCCGTTATGACCGCTTCGGTACCTCTCCGGAAAAAGGCTGGCTATTATAGCGGAAATTTCGTTCTATAAAAATGGTGCGAGACATGGATCTCCTA
>CADDYU010000220.1 GCA_902810705.1 Methylococcaceae bacterium | reverse complement strand
CGTCCCGGCCGAGCGGCAGTCGCAGCCGGCGCCGACGCCGGCGCCGGCTGCGACTGCCGCTCGGCCGGGACGGTCAGCCCCAGCAGGCTGCGGTCCTCGTTGGTGGTCCCAGGGTACGCCTGGACGACCCGGGCCAGTTCCCGGAGTTTCTGAACCATCGCGAGCTTCTTCTCGTCCTTCACGATCACCGCCGACCGGCTGCGCGTCGCGCGGTTCTTCGTGACGGCGTACGCCGCGTCCCACGCCAGGACCAGCGCGTGGAACGCCGTCGCGTCCGCCGCCGTGAGCCCGACCGTGGTCGGCGATGCCGTGACGCGCGCGTCGAAGTTGTGGACGAACTCGTCCAGCTCCGACTCGCGCTTGGGGACGAAATCTGTGTTGAGCGCCATGACGGCCTCCCAAGCTCGGGCGCGACGCGGTGTGCCGCACGTTCGTCCGGCCGGCCCGACGCCCTCGCTCGCGGCGTCCCGGCCGTCCTTCGCCGCCGCGTGCGCGGCGCGTCCGAAGATTCCCGTCAGTCGGCCCCCGGGCACGTCCCCGGTGCGGTTTCCCGCTGACGAAAAAGCTCATCGGCAAAAATTTTCAACGACTTTGACGCCGTGCGAAGAGGCTGCGCAGTCCACCATGGCCCGACCGGCCCTTTGGCCGCCCGGCGGTCCGGGAAATTCGGCGGCGGGAAAGATGAAACCGCGGATTTCTTAGTCGGTGGGGCGGGTCTAAACCGCGGCGGTAGCGGTCCCAGATTTGCCCATTCACGCTTGCGAAACGATCTCGTTCAACGCCGGCAGCGTCTTGACGATCTTCATCGTCTCCACGCTCACCCTTACCACCCGGGCGATCAGGTCCACGATGTATCGCGGCTGGCCGTGCTCTTTGCACCAGTCGTTGGGGTCGTTGACGATCCCGCTGTCCTTGTCGCGGGTCACCTGGTAGCGTTCGATGACCCACTCGATCGCCGGCTTGCCGTTGACGACGTGGTCGTACGCCTCCAGCGGGATTTTCGAGATCGTCAGGTGGCTGTTGTAGGTGGTTAGAGCGGGCCCACCACTGCGTTAGTAACCCACGGCGTCCATCACACGGAATGGACCCGCGATAACGGGCTTTTCCCCGGTGTCGTCCCAAGACGCGATTTCCCATCGCTTTGTCGCGTTATCCTTGGTCAGGATCAGCACCTTCCCATAGGCCGCATGTGCGGCAGCGAGTTTGGGTAGTTCTTTTGTCCGCGTATACGCTTCCTTTGGGTCGGTGAGCAGGCCATGGTCCTCCGTGTCTCGTTCGCGGATGCCGACGATGAAATCCGGATAAAATCCCTGCCCGTTATCCATCAGCACGTTAATCGACCACGGCTTGCGCGGCTCGTTGCGATGCCACCAAAGGACGGTGCCGGAATCGTCGCCTTCGAGCGTGTCCGCGAAGGCGCGTTCCCACGACCCCATCTTCGGGTACCGCCCATACAGGTTCAGTTTGCTGGGAACCAGATCCTCGTCGGACTCTAATGTCGGAGGGAGTGCCTCGGCGGCGTACACGATGGCCTTGGCCGCCACGGCGCGTTTGAAAGCATCGCGCAACAGGCTTGGCCGATGCCACAGGAGGGTATCGAGCGCTTCATTCAGTCTGCCGCGGTCGTTGGCGAATTCGTAGCCTTTGTTTGCAAGCATGACGTGCAGCCGGCTTGCGAGCTTGTCGCGCAATACTTTAGCACTCAGCGTGCGATAGTTCAAAAGCACGCGTTGCGCCTGCTTCTGCATGTCCGACATCGACGGCGGGGCAAAGCTCAACTCCATCTGCACCTGCGAGGTGAAGATTTCCACCGTTTTCCTCACCACCGAAACGTCCGCCCGGCCCAAGGTCGACTCCAAGAGCGCTTCGGCACTCGCGGTGAATTTTTCCGCCACCTCCTCCTCGGTGACGTCCTGGTCCTCGGGCATGTCCTGCGTCTTGAATTGCCGGGGTACGCCTTCGCGGATTGGGTACGACCGGTTCTTCGGCTTCGGCGCGGCGGCCATCAGCAGGGCCGTCAGAGCGGGGCCAGCTTCTTCGGGGGCGTACCGTCGCGCGAACATTTCCAATTGCTGCGGGTCGACATTTCCTTGTTCGTCCAAAATCACGGGCGGGGGCGGCTCGTACACCGCACCAACAGGCGGTTGCGGGGCGAGTTCCAACTGGTCGCCGTGCTCGGCCGATTGCACCATCACCTGCTCGCCATTGCCATAGATGATCGTCGTCGGGCTGACGGTTGCATACGCAGTCTTGATCTTGTTGATTCGCTGGCCTGCAGCGTCCAATCCGCCCTGGGCGTCGATGTCTGCCAGAAGCACGTACCCGTAACGAAGCGCATCCCGCACCACCTGCCCCTGCAATCGGCGGTGGACGCGGAGGATTCGCCCGACCAACTGCACGCCGAAATCCTCGTCCCTCGTGGCCCGCATCGAAACCAACGTCCACGCGCGCGGCGCGTCGAACCCGAGCGCGACCGCCATCTTGAAGACCAGCACTTCTACACGCTCATCGTTCGCCAGCGCCAATAACGCCGGGTCCGGCTCTGCCGAGGTGTGCGTGGCAATCTGCGCGTCTGTAAAACCCAGCTCTTTGAGCTTCTCCCGAGTCTTCTCCACACTCCTGTCGCTGCTATCCACTTGCACGAGCATGAGGGGAGTAAGATTGACCCCGCAGCATTTCAGCTCGTCCTTCAGGAGCTTGTGCAGCTTCGTCGCATCACGCAACGCCGTGGCTTCAAAATCGACCAGCGCGTCCGATCCTTCCTGAACCCGCCACGCGACCGCCTTCACGGCACGCTTAATCAGTCCTTCCTCGTCCTTCCCGCCCACCGCGTCAGCGCGGCTCACGCTCACTTTATGGATGTTGCTCACCTGCATCCGCGTCTTGAGGTCTTCCAAATCCTTATCGTCCGGCGTGGCGGTCACAAGGATCGTGTATTCGGGACGCAAGACTTGCCGGAAAAACTGCGCGGCTTGGTTTTCACCCCTGAACGTGTGGTGCGCCTCGTCCACCACGACCCCGATGCGGTACCCCTGTTCGCGCAGCGAGAGAATCAAATCGTCCACGCTCTCGTTCTGTTCCCCGCTCGTGCGCACGCTCCGCCGGTCTTTCACGCGGGTCGCCACCAACTGCCACGTCGTGACAAATACATCCCCGCTGCGCGTGCCGATGGGGTTGCGGTCTTCGGTCATCGTCCGCAGGCGGATGCCCTGAAACTGTTCGCGCAAAAACGCGGCCGACTGGTCCACCACGCCCTTGAACGGGGCAAACCAGAACCACACCACCTGGTCGACCGTGCTGACGCGCTCGACGATGTTCCCCGCCATCAGCGTCTTGCCCGATCCCGTCGGCGCTTCGATGAGCAGATATCCGTTGTCGTGAATCGCGGTCTTGCGACCGGCCTCGCTGATGCCGGCGGTGTCGAGCACCTTGCGCATGGCGTCGAACAATTTAACCGCGCTGTCCACGGCATCCTGCTGGAAGGATCTGAGGGTGAGGAAGTGTGACATGGTGTGCAATTACCCCGCGACTTGGAATTGCATCGTTCGGGCATCGGCGATGCGCTTGGACGCGTCCAGAATCTCAATGCCGACAACATTCCCCGCCGCGTCGTAATCGATGATCACGCCCGGCTTGTCTTCATCGCTTTCGACGACGACGCCGCTCCCCAGTTCGAGGGTCAGCGTGTCGGTCGCGGTGTCGTATATTGCTTTCAACAGGTCCTCCCTAAGCCGCAGGCAGTTCGGCATCGAGCGGACGTTCCTTCGTGAACCGGCTTACGCCCAGCACGGTGAACCCGATCACCTTCCCGTGCTGATCGACGCGTTCCATCACGGCGTCATGGGCGGTCTCTTTTTCGTACCCGGGCGCTTCGGAAAACCGGACTTCAAGAAAATCGCCTTCGGCGTCGAACCATACTTTTATCTTCTCGGCCATAACGTCTCTCCTGCTTTGGGTTTGTCCGTAAGGTACGCGGTGATCACGAAAGCATCCTCCGCCGAATATTTGACCACGACGCACAGCCATTTGCCGCCTGCGAGCGTCTTCAGATAGTAGCGGTAAAACAGTTTGACGTCGCTATCGCTGCGTGACTGCCGCACCTGCTCGGGTTCGCGGAGGGTTTGCTCAATCTCACCCGCCATCTCGCTCATTTCCGGGTGCTCAAGGATATGCGCCCGGCGCTCGACCGTCAGTCTCACCCGGCGACCGAAACAGTCGGTGATGTCCGGCATGGCCTTCTCCCTGGGTTAAATCCTCATCCCAAACCGCCTGGCGAGGCTTTCGGGGACGGGTTCCACCTGCACGTTCGTCGCATCCTTCAGTTTGGAAATGACCAATTCAGGTTGCCACGTGTAAATAATCGTCGCCGGGCTTCCCGCGGCGATTTTCGCGAGCTTGTGCATGTCCCTGGACGTGACATGCGGGACGTAGATCAGGCGCTGCCTGTCGTGGTCGGCGACGGCAAAGCATTGGCCCTCGTCGAAGGGTCTGATGGTGGGCATGTGCGTCAATTGCAGCGCGGTCCAGACCTGGGCGTGGTCGATGTCGGTGAGCCTGCCCGGGGCGATTCGGCGGGTGCGGAGGTAGGCGAAATCGCCGCCCAGACCTTCCGTCTCTCCATACCCTTCGATCACCCGCCGCACACGGGTGGCGCAGACGTCGCGGCAAAGGTTCTTGTCCGGCTCGTCGGCGGTCGCCTCCGTGCTGCTCACCAGAATCACCCGCCGATTCCCGCCGTCCTCCTTGTTCAACTTATGAACCGCGTGCGCCGTCGTCCCACTGCCGGCGAAGAAGTCGAGGATGAGGGAATCGGGGTTGGTACCGATGCCTAAGATGCGCTCCAGCAATTTGACCGGTTTTGGCGTGGTGAAGAGTTCCGGGTCATTCTCTTCGCTCAGGATTTTGCTGATCTCCTGCTTTGAATGTCTCGTGCTGCCCACGTCTTGCCACGTCCAGAGCGTCTGTGGCACAACGCCGCTGCGCACTTCCGAGAGAAATCGCTTGATCCCCGGCCTGTTGTCGCCCGTTTTGCCCCACCAGATGCGGTTGTCCGCTTCCAATTCTTCGAACTTCGATTTGCTGACGCGCCAATAGCTGCCTGCGGGTGGCCCGTCAATTACTCGTCCGGTCTTCGTCGTGATTGCGTACCGTCCCTCACTGTAAGGATTACGGGCGGCAAGATCGCCGAGCAACCACGGACCCCGTGGATCGTTGTCGGGATTCTTGTACCGCGCAACCATCTCATCAGAACGCGTGATGCGATTGGGGCGCCACGAGTCTTTGCTTAATGCGAACACGACGACATATTCATGGTCGTCGCTGAAATGCGTGGCAGTGTTCTTCGGCCCGTCGATCTTCTGCCAGATGCAGGTGGCAATGAAGTTATTGCCTCCGAAGATTCGCTCCATCATCAATCGAAGCGAGCCAATCTCGTTGTCGTCAATCGAAACAAAGATCACCCCATCCTGCGTCAGCAAATCCTTCGCCAGCGTCAATCGCTGGAACATGAATTCGCACCATTTGGAGTGTCGCCAGAGGTCTTCCTTGTCGACGTAGTGGTCGTTGTACACAAAATCTTTGTTGCCGGTGTTGTAAGGGGGGTCGATGTAGATGCACTTGACCCGGCCGGCGAAGCACATTTTGAGGTAGCGGAGGGCGTCGAAGTTGTCGCCTTCGATGATGAGGTTTTTGAAGGCGCCATCCGGTGAGGGATTGCAGGAGAGCGCGGGGTCGAGGTCGAGGGCGACAAAGTCGCTATTGAGGGCTTTTTCGCGCTCGATCTCATTGGCTTCCCAGACCAGGCCGAAGCGCGTCGCGTCCCGCTGGTCCCGCCGTTCCAGCAGTTTGATCAGGTCTTCCTTGGAGAGATCGTCGTATCGCTTTTTCGCCATGGTGTTTGCGGGTTGATTTACGGACTATCGGGTGGCCGAGTGCGAATCATGCACGATGGCTTGAGGCATGTTCGCACTGCCCGGCCATTCGTTCCCCATCCAGACTTCGGAGAACAACCCGGCATACAGCGGATCGACGCGGAAGAACGGTTGCATCAGGCGCTCGAAGCGGTCGCCGAGGTCGCGGTTGTTGCGGGCGGAGGCTTCGCCTGCCGCTGCGTCGTCGCGGAATTGGGAGAGGATGGTATCGAGGGCCATCGGTTGGGCGGCGGTCGTCATGTCGAGGTCTTCGCCGGGGATAGCGAGATGCGCTAGTCGCACGGCCGGCAACCCCGCCGGCATGCTCGTCATGGTAGCGGGTTGCGCGGGGGACGAAAGCCCCGGGCGGCTTGGCCTCGTTGCCAAATCCGTGGCTAAAGTTGTCCAATCCGACGGCCGAGCTACGAAATCCGCGGCTCTGGTTTCCGAATCCGCCGGGGCGTCTGGTCAATCCGCGGCGCGGGTTGGCAAATCCGCGCGGCCGTCCAGGAAATCCGTCGCCGGATCTCTCAAATCCGCGGCGCGATCTGGCAAATCCGCGGCGCGATCTGGCAAATCCGCGGCGCGATCTGGCAAATCCGCGGCGCGATCTGACAAATCCGCGGCGCGATCTGACAAATCCGCCGCGCCGTCTAACCAGTCCGCGGCGCGGATTTCAAAATCCGCGGCTCGGATTTCAAAATCCGCGGTGCCGGGGGCTAGTTATCGCGA
>CADDYU010000219.1 GCA_902810705.1 Methylococcaceae bacterium | reverse complement strand
GTTTCGGCGCTTGCCTCGCGATTATGAACGATTGGCCGAAACCTTGGCGGGCTTGCCCTTCATCGTCTTTGCCATCCTTATGCTCGTCAAGGCCGCCCCACTGCTCCAAAGTGCATAACACGCTCTAGGTGATGAATCGGGGCATCCCCCGAGGAGACGCTCCGGCCCGGGGCCAAGGCGAAAGCCTCGGTTCGGGTCAAGCGGCGCGACCAGGAGCGGGCCAGGCGCCGCCGGCGCCTGAAACGGCTCTGGACACAACGCTACGAACTGCGCCAACCAGCCCTCACCCTGGCTCAACGCGTGGCTCAAGCGCGATGCCGCCACGCAGTCAGCGGGGCGGGCCTACGGCCCGGTGAACCTCAGGCTGTCGAAGGCGAGCCGGTTCACCGGATACGTCTTAAGTGGCCTTGGACAAGGCCAAATTGCGGCAAACCCTTCGCCGGGAAGGATGCTCCCTGCTCCGCTCCAATTTCACCGAAACCGACCCGACCACGGCTGTCCTATACCCAGCTCAGCGAGATCGAACAGGCCTTCAGGGCACTGAAAAGCGATCTGAGGCGCCGGCCCATTTACCCCCACGCGACCCCCGGATCGAAGTCTCCATTTTCGTGGCCACATCGCCTATTGTCTGCAGGTTACCCTCACGTTCCAAGCGCGCCAACTGGCGCCGGGACTGACGTCACGGGCTAGCCTGGACAAGCGGTCAGCGAGCCAAAGGGTCGACGTACCTCTGCCCACCACGGATGATCGCCACCGGGGGCTGCTCCGCTAACCCCAGCCCGATGCCGATCAGCAACGGCTTCTGCACCGTTTGACAGCGACCTTACCGCAGCAACCCCCTTCCCGTATCCGTTGCACCATCCCGCCGGCCACGACCGCCGCCGCGCTGTCGTGCCGACCTCTTGAGGGCGGCCCCTGCCAACGCAAAGGCTTAGCGTGCTCAAAGGCATGAATAGCGATAGTCGGGCTAAAAATTCCCGCTTCAACACGCAAAACCAGAACATTCGGACGAGCTTTATGAGAAATGCGGGCTAGCGGAAGACCTTGCTCCCGCAGCCAAACTTACCTGGACCGGATTTTGCATCGATGGTGAGCGGAATGAGGAAACCGTCGACTTTTCCTTAAGCTCCATGGTAATCCTTGAGCGGCTCCGAGAGGAACCGCGGTGTCCGCGAATGCGAAGCGCGGGTGGCGGATATCCCCGCTGTGCCAGGAAGCTGCTAGAAGGCTGTTTCCTGAGAGACACCGAAGCAACAGCACAACGAGCTTTCGAAGAACATTGCCTTGCTGACCGACGACAAACGGAGGAGACCCTATCCCATGACGCTAAGAGTTCTTGGCCTCTTGCTTCTATCGGCTTATTTTGTGGTGCCGGCAGGCGCTGCCAGACTCATCCTCAATGCCTCGTATGATGTCACGCGCGAGCTGTATGGCGCCTACAACCCACTTTTTGCGAAGTACTGGCTGGGCCAAACTGGCGAGACGGTCACCATCAACCAGTCCCACGGCGGTTCCAGCAAGCAGGCACGCGCCGTCATCGATGGTCTCGAGGCCGATGTCGTGACGATGAACCAGCCCACAGATATCGATATTCTGTACGAAAGAGGTGGGCTGGTCAGCAAGGACTGGCGGTCCCGCTTTCCCAATAACAGCGCCCCCTACAATTCGCCGATCGTGTTCCTGGTGCGCAAGGGAAATCCCAAGGCTATCCAGGACTGGGACGATCTGGTAAAGGGGGACGTAAATCCGCTTATCCCGAATCCCAAAACATCCGGCAACGGACGCTACAGCTATCTGGCCGCGTGGGGGTACGCTTACGGCAAGAGCCAGAACGAGGCCGATGCGCGTGACTACGTCAAGGCCCTTTTCAAGCGCGTGCCGGTACTCGACACCGGGGGGCGGGCGGCGACAACGACTTTTGTCGAGCGCGGCATCGGTGATGTATTGCTGACCTTCGAAAACGAGGTCTATTTGATAGCCAAAAAGCTCAACCCGAACGATTTTGACGTGGTCATTCCCTCGGTCAGCATCGCCGCGGACGCGCCGGTCGCCGTAGTAGATAAGGTCGTCGATCGCAAGGGTACGCGACCGGTCGCCGAAGCCTATCTCCGGCACTTATGGTCGGACGACGCACAACGCCTGATTGCGAAGCATTATTTGCGGCCGAATTCCCTCGCGGTCAAACAGGAAACCGCTCGGCTATTTCCTGCGATCAAGCTGCTGACGGTGGAAGAAATCGCCGGCAGTTGGTCCAGCGCCGACAAGAAGCATTTTGCCGACGGCGGCGTTTTCGATCAGATTTACGCCAAGTAAATCATCCAAAACACGCAACCCGCGGTCCCTTTGCGCCGTTTTTGCACACGGTGTGCTGACGGGCAGCGTTGAGACGACGCCCGCACGCGCCGCGCTGCCTCCACCTGTCGCTACGCCGCTGCGCTGGTTATCCCGTCGATTTCTTGTAATTCTTCCGGCGTCAGCTTCCAGGCCACCGCCTCGACGTTCCTCTCGACCTGCTGCGGCCGGGTAGCGCCGGCGATGATGCTGGCTACCTGCGGTCGCGCCGCAAGCCAGCTGAAGGCCAGCTCCAGCAGACTATGGCTGCGGGAGGAGGCGAAGTCTTCCAATCTTTCGATGATGTGCCAGTTTTTTCTCAATGAGATAGCGTTCCGCGAGGTCGCTTGAAGTCGTGAGGCGCGCGCCCTCGGGCAACGGCCGGTCGCGGCGGTACTTGCCGGTCAGCAGTCCGCTCGGGTCTATATGGGGGTCTGACCCCTTTCTTTCGCTCACATCGGCCAGACCCGGCTGTTCATCTCGGCTGTGGTGCTATACGGGATGGCGGCTTTGGGAAGAATGCTTGCGGCGCTGCACTACATCGCCCGCCGATCTAGCGCTGTCACTAAGTGACAGCTGAGCCAGACCGGGGAAAGACTCAGGTCGCCTTGGAGAAATCATCGAATTCCAGGCGCTGTTTCTCCCGATGCTCGATCTGTACGATGCGTCCATTGTGGATGGTGATTTCCACGGATCCATACCGCAGACCTTGAATGGCGGCGGCAATCTTTTGGCTGATGTCTTTCAAGCCCTGGGCATTTTCGACGGTATTGCGTTTCTCCGACACGGTGCGTCCCTTCAAGATCGCCCTGTTTGGTGAAGTCCAAATTATGCAGAAATTAACCGATTTATTCGAAAGCGAGAAAGAATAAGAATTTTGATGTTTATATCAAGGGATCATAGAACTGACCGATACCAGGTCTTTCCGACTCGTTCCAGCATCGATTGCGAGGAGTAAGCTCGTTGCTCGGTATCTCGCCGCCACCGGCACAGGATCAGGCAAAGGAAGCCGGCGCATGCCATCGATCCTGCTGCTCGGCTGGGTAGAAACATCCAAGAAAACACAGAGTCTGCCCGATCTCGGTTGGATTCCCGACCACTCCTCGAAGGCAAGTCCTTGATATCGATCAGTTTATCACCTGCACAAGGTGTTTAAATTTTGCGCCGTAAGTCGAGCCTGGCACTGCTCCAGCAATCATGATCTTGACACTGACCAGCTGCTTTGAGTTACCATAGTTACGTACCCGGAGCTGACCGGACAACCGGAAGCCAGTGCGTCCAATCGGACCACTGGCTTTTTTATTGGCTGAATTCCTGGAGGAAGCTTTGATGTCTCGCTGGTTCGAAGATAACTCCCATTCCATTGGCCGTACACCGCTGGTGCGGCTCAACCGCGTCACCGATGGGGCGCCGGCTCAGGTGCTCGCCAAGATCGAGGGGCGCAATCCGGCCTATTCGGTCAAATGCCGGATCGGCGCGGCCATGGTCTGGGACGCCGAACGCCGCGGGCGCTTGGGTCCCGGCAAGGAGCTGGTGGAACCCACCAGCGGCAATACCGGCATCGCCCTGGCCTTCGTCGCGGCGGCCCGGGGGATTCCCCTGACCCTGACGATGCCGGAAACCATGAGCCTCGAACGCCGCAAGTTGCTCCTCGCCTACGGTGCCTGGCTGGTACTTACCGAGGGCGTGAAAGGGATGAGCGGAGCTGTGGCGAAAGCCGAGGAGATCGCCGCCTCCGATCCCGATCGCTATGTGCTCCTGCAGCAGTTCAAGAACCCGGCGAATCCCGCCATACACGAGGAGACGACAGGCCGCGAAATCTGGGATGATACGGAAGGCGCCGTGGATATTTTCGTTTCGGGGGTTGGCACGGGCGGCACCATTACCGGCGTCTCGCGCTACATCAAGCAGACCCAGGGCAAGCCCATCATCTCGGTGGCGGTCGAACCCGCTGCGAGTCCCGTGCTCACCCAGCAGCGGGCGGGCGAGCCATTAAAGCCCGGCCCCCACAAGATCCAGGGCATCGGCGCCGGCTTCGTGCCGGAGGTGCTCGACCTCTCGCTGGTGGACGAGATCGAGCAGGTCAGCAACGAGGAGTCGATCCACTACGCCCGCCGCCTCACCCGCGAGGAAGGCATTCTCTCGGGCATCTCCTGCGGGGCCGCCGCGGCGGTGGCGGTACGGCTGGCCCAGCGTCCGGAGCACGAAGGCAAGACCATCGTCGTCGTGTTGCCCGACTCCGGTGAGCGCTATCTCACGTCGGCGCTGTTCGAAGGGATCTTCGATGCCAACGGACTCGCCCCCTGAACCGGACCCCGAAAGGATCCTCATGAGTCCGAATGCCTCCCCGCATTGGGGAATCGAATCGATTGTCGCTGAACTGCGCCGACTCCGGAATGAATCCCTGACCATCCGGAAGCGGGAGAACCGTCCCCCCAAGCTGCCCTCCCGCAAGGCTTTGGTGGAGATCGTGGACGGCCTCGCCACGACCCTGTTTCCGAACCGTCTGGGTTCGGGCGAACTGACCGAAGCGAGCCTCGATTACTTCGTCGGCCATACTCTTGATTTGACGCTGCGCTTGCTGCACCACCAGGTACGCCGGGAGCTCCGGTTCGCCGCCGAGGAGTCCGGAGAATCCGTGCTCGATCAGGAGCAGCGAGCGGTCGACATCACTCGCGCGTTCGCGGCACGCCTTCCGAACGTAAGGATTCTGCTCGAAAGCGACCTCGAAGCCGCATACCAGGGCGACCCGGCCGCCCACAGCGTGGACGAGGTCCTGGTATGTTACCCCGGAATCGCCGCCATCACCCATTACCGGCTCGCCCATGAACTCTACCGGCTAGGGGCGCCTTTGGTGGCGCGCATGATCGCCGAGCTCGCTCACTCGTCGACTGGCATCGACATTCATCCGGGGGCGGAAATCGGCGGCAGCTTTTTCATCGACCACGGCACCGGGGTCGTTATCGGACAAACCGCGTTTATTGGTCAGCGCGTGCGTCTTTATCAGGCCGTCACTCTGGGGGCAAAGCGTTTTCCGGTGGGCGAAGACGGCGTATTGCTCAAGGGCAACGCCAGGCATCCTATCGTGGAGGACGACGTGGTGATCTACGCTGGCGCGACCATTCTCGGACGTATCACCATCGGCCGCGGATCGACTATCGGCGGCAATGTCTGGCTCACCCATAACGTGCCGCCGGGCAGCAATATCACCCAAGCGCGTACGCGCAGGGACGTGTTCGAGGGCGGTGCCGGAATTTGAATTAGCAAATAAGACCCACCGAATAACCCGTCAACCGCAGAATTCCAATAACTTCCTCACAATCAACGAAGAAGGAAAAACCCATGGCCGAAAACCACAGTCATTTAGCTCTAGGCGATGTCGCCGCGCGCCAACTCGCCAATGCCACCAAGACCCGCCCGCAGCTGTTGTCCATCACGCCGCGCTGGCTGGTCCATCTGCTCCCCTGGGTGGGCGTCGAAGCGGGCATCTACCGTCTGAACAAGGTCAAGGACGAATCCCGCGTCCTGACCGCCTGCTCGCAGCGTGAGGAGGAGAGGGATTTGCCGGAAACCTTCGTCGACTACGAAGAGGTTCCGCGGGAGTATTTCCTGAGTGCGGTAGCCACCACGGTGGATGTTCACACCCGAGTGTCCGATCTGTACAGCAGCCCCCATGACCAAATCAAGGAGCAATTGCGCCTCGCGATCGAAACCATCAAGGAGCGGCAGGAAAGCGAACTGCTCTACAACGCCGATTACGGCATGCTGAACAACATCGTGCCGGAACAGCGGATCTCGACGCTCACCGGTGCCCCGACGCCGGATGACCTGGATGAGCTGATCTCCGTGGTCTGGAAGGAGCCGGCCTTTTTCCTCGCCCATCCCAAAGCCATCGCCGCTTTCGGACGGGAAGCCACCCGCCGTGGCGTCCCGCCTCCCATCATCACCCTGTTCGGCTCGCCGTTCCTTACCTGGCGCGGCTTTCCGCTGGTTCCGTCCAACAAGCTGAGGATCGAGGATGGCAAGACCAGTATCCTCCTCCTGCGTACCGGCGAAAGCCGGCAGGGCGTGGTGGGTCTCTATCAACCCGGGGTGCCCGGCGAGCAGGGATTGGGGCTTTCGGTGAAGTTCATGGGCATCGACCGCAAAGCGATCGCTTCGTACCTGATCTCTCTGTACTGCTCGCTGGCGATCTTGACCGACGATGCGATTGGGGTGCTCGATAACGTGGAGGTGGGTAAGTACCATGATTACAAACACGAGTACCGAAAATAAAGCCAACCCGGGGGGCGTATCCGTGCCTAATTCCACCGCCGATGTGGGCGGGGCTCAGGA
>CADDYU010000218.1 GCA_902810705.1 Methylococcaceae bacterium | reverse complement strand
CGGCCCGTTGCCCTTGGTCGCGCTCCGCCTGGCGCACCCATTTGCGCAACGTCTCGGGCGTGCCGCCGCTCTTGTTCGCGATCGAACGGATCGCCGCCCACGGCGATTCGTATTCCCCTTGGTGTTCAAATACCCTCCGGACCGCCCGCTCGCGGACCTGCGGTGAAAACTTCGATATCTTTTGCGTAACTGCAAGCCTCTCAAGAAATGGAGTCTCCGGGAATCTCGGGGCGGTTCAGATAGACCCATAACGAAAGATTCAATGCTGCATCAGGACGAGTCATGCGGCGAATGACATATTTGGAGAGGGCCTTACGGACGGTTATCGTTAAAGGGACTGCATCCCGCAAGGCATAGGCATGTCCTAAGGAAGCACGAGCTTCCTCCGATAGCTCCGGGTTCACTCCAAAACTCAGATCTTCCCAGCAATTCCAATCTCGATCATAGCTTTCAGGAATCCAGTCTTCATCCGAAAACTCCGCTTGCTGAATACGTGATAAGACAAAATCAAGTCCGATTTGTCCGGAATGGCAAAATGCCCTCAGATGATATCGGTTGTCGGCATAAACCACATGGTGAGGAGATAGTAGGCGCTGTCGCATCCCTTTCTTCGCCAGGTACACGACGCTGACCGGGTTTCGCCGGCGCAGCGCAGCCAGAACGACCCGGGTAGCTTCTCCATCGAGATGGGGCCTTAGCAACCGATCGGCATCATGGAACGGCAAGTCCGCCCAATCGTTGGCGTCGTGAAAATAGCCCGCCAAGGCCATACCCCGCTGATAGTCCAGGAATAAATAAGGATCATCCCTGATGTAGTGCGGCACGAATCGATCGGTCCTGACATGACGTTTGCACTGCCGATCGTAGCGCAGACAGTCCGGATGCCATTGCCGGTAAGCCTTCAGCACGGCTTGGGGATTCTGGCGAGCTATTCCAAACGCCTCTCCTAGGTCCCTCGCAGTCAATCCGCGCCCCCACAACAACTGAGTTTCGATATAGGCGAAGCGATGCTCCAATATGTCATGTTTCATGACATGCGGCAACATTTGGCGGTCGATGAATTCGGCTATAGTTTAGCTCGTCACTACCTACTTGGAAATATCCTCTAATGCGCCGTTACCGCTTTACATTGCCTTGCGGGCAAGTCGCCGAGTACCGCCACCTCGATATCCTGCATGATGCATTGGTGACCGCTTGGATTACCCAAGGAATCCCGGCAGAACAAGTCCTCGGCTTCGCCGCACGACCTTGGAATTTCGCGGCCTTGGGCTTCCATCGGGGCAAAACCGGGCGAGCCCACACCCTGGTCGTCACCACGCTGGACCCGGAACTGGCCAATGCCCTCGACCGGATGCGTCCCGAAGACATCCGCTACGCCCGTGCAAGAACTGGGGAAACCGTGGAATTCGGCGGCGGCCGCAAAACCGAGGACACATCTCCGCTAGCGCCGCGGCAAGGCGTGCTGAGCGTGCTGCTGCTGTCACCCCTCATCCTGCGCAGTCCGGACCGACGCTGGTATAGCGACCTAGGTCAGGTCGATCTGGATACTCCTATCAATACCCGCTTGAGCCGCCTCGCCGGCCGCCCGGTCGCGCTGCAAGTGCGGGCCGACAGCCTCTATCTCCGAGCCAATCCCCGCCATTCGGTCCTGGTCAGCCTGAAGGATGGCTCTGACGGCAAGTCCAGCTTTGTCATCGGGATGCAAGCGCCCTTAGTGTTGACCGGCCGCGACGAGGATTTGCGGTTGGCGTGGTACGCGGGGCTGGGCGAAAAGACTCGTAGCGGATTCGGCTGTATCGGCGCGTTCGAGCGAGGGCTGGGACGATGACTACTCACGCGGATACCCTCAGCTGGATGCAGCGGGCTACCGAACTCGCCGGCCAAGTGTACGTGGATTTCATGGACCAAGTCGTGGAGCGATACGTTTTCCACAAAGACAACCGATTGGGTTCGCTCGGCAGCCAACAGGAAAAAGCCATCGAGCAGGATAGACGAATCGATGGGCGGGTGCCGCGCCTGATGGCGATTAGCGGCAAGGGCGGCTGGCACCCGGATGCGGCGAAGTGGGAACGCTACGCCAAGAACACCAACGTGACCCTACTCGATCACCTTTTGTCCGCAGTGCGCGGGGCCATGCTGCTGTACGCCCTGGATTGCCTGGGACGCAACCCGGACATGGACGAGGCCCGATTGCGCGGACTGTTGGCCCGCATTGCGGTGCTGGCCTTCCTGCATGACCTGGACAAGATGCTGGAATTGGAGCGGGGCGCGGAGTTGCCTTTGGAGGACGTGGCGGCAGCCTTGGAGCGCTACGGCATTTCGGCGTTCCTGGAACACGCCGGCCTGGAACCCCTCACCGCCGACCAGGCTCGCTACCTAATAGAAAAGGTCGAGGCCTCGGAGGCTTGGCACCACTCTCCCGAGGTCCTGCCGGCGCGGGATTACGAGTGCCTGATCGGCTACGTGGGACTGGCCGACAAGCTGGATGGGATCTGGCTATCGTCCGATCCCGAAAAGGGTGGCCTGAACGGCGTACTGCGCCGGTTACAGGATGATCCCACTCTGCAGGGCAACCTGCTGCGCTACTGGAAGGCCGTGGATCTGTTCGATCCGCATAACCCCTTCCTGCTGGACGAACTGCAACGCTGGCTGTCGCTCATGAGTTTGCACGTGGCCGGCGTGCCGCCCCTGATTGAGGTGCATCAGGATGGGCGGTTGTTTGTGCTGCTGCCGGCTTGGGAATACGACGCGATCATCGAGGAAGCCACGCAACGCCTGTGCAGAAAACTGCCGTTCAAGCTGGAACTGACGATTTCCGTGCGGGGACTTCCAGCCCTACAGAATGGCGCGCCGGGACACGAGGATTTGCGGGCACTCGTCGATGAACTGCCCGCCCGCCTCCTAGGGCGACTATTCCTCGTCAAGGCCAGCTTGCAGGATACGCTGACGCCCTGCTTGGATGAGCGGCTCGGGGAATTTGGTTTATCGCCCCGTTGGCCCAAGCAAAGCGGCGCGCTCACCACGCCTTATCCCGATCCCGCAGGGTTGGAACCATCTGCTCAGCAGCGGCTGAAAAAGGCCGCTCACCTGGCCTTGCTGCTCAACCTGAATCTGGATTCAGCCAAGAAAATACCGGATTCCGCCGAACGCGAGCAACAGCTTTGGCAAGCCTATGGTCAGCCTCGCCCGGAGTGGTTGGAAGTCATCGACGATCCCGCCTCACGGCGCGTCATGACAGCACTGTGGCTGATGGCGGAGTCGGAAGGCACACCAGACATTGCGGATCGAATTTGGGGCGATGCAGGCTTGCTGAAAACCTGGCTGGAAGGTACGACGGAACGCGAGGGGTTCAATCGCTTCATCCCCGGCCGCGGCCCCCGGGTAGCGGAATGCGTGGCCGAGCGTTTGCGGCGGTTGTTGAAGCAGCAGCGCGTGGTATCACCGGACGATGAACAAACCGGCCGCTGCCTGTTCACCGATGAGCCCATGCCTTTCGACGACACCATCGAACAGGCCACTGGACTCTACGAAGTCCGGGTCTCGGCGTTCTCGGGCCGGGATAACCGCCCTGAGTCGCTGACCTCGGAAACCGCGCACACCAACGTCAGCCCGGTATCCATCGCCGAACACAAGCTCCGCGCCAAGGCCCATGAGCGGCAAGGCGGCAAACCGGACGGCGTGCCGGCGCTGATTTCCTCGCCAAGCACCCTGGGCCTATTCGGCGGCCTGGCCCTGAGCAGTGATGAGGCCATGCGCGGCATGTCCATTTACGACCTGAGCCGCCTGGACCCAAAAAAAGGCGTGGTGTATGGCGGCTTCGAGCACTACCGGGGCCGCTACCGCATCGCTCGCTTCGAGCGCCTGGCCGAGCGAACCGCCGATCAGGTCAATCAACTGCGCCTCATGCTGAAAGCCTGCCGTCGGGTCGGGCGTCCCCTCCACGTGTTCCGCGGACTACCCACCCCGCAGCGCGCCTTTTTCCACTTCGATGCGATGCCGCGCCTCTTGGCCGAGTTGATCGGCGGCAACAGCTTGCGATTGGAGCAAATTCCCGAGACGCTGCAACGGCTGGAAACCGCACAAACTCTCCTGGAAACCAATGGGCTGGGGTATGACGTGCTGCGGCTGTATGCCAATTCGAATACCCGGTTTCAGGCCCTTTGCTTCGCTTGGTGCCATCTGCGCGACAGCGGCCAAACCGCCGAAGCATTACTCGACGAGTATTTCATCCATAAGGAGAACCTTGCCATGTCCAACCAAGATGCCGCCCTGGTCCGATTTGGGGAATGCGCGGCGAAAATCCAACGCCGCCCGAGTTATCAAGCCTCGGGAAATGAAGAAATGCTGGTCTTCAATTTATGCCTGGAATTTACCCTGCGCGCGCGCGCCATGGGACAGGCCGATGAGGCTTCCCTCGTGAACGGCATCGCCAGCGAACTGGAAGTCAATTTGGTCCGCAAAGGCAAGGCTGCCGCCCGGCAACACCGCGAAAACGATCCCTTGCGCGCTGGTTGTCTCGGCGTGGCCGGCCAATTCGTCCGCGAGATCTGGAACGGCGTTCTGAAAGGCCGTCCGCCGAGCCAGCGTGCCCGCCGCATCCTCGGCAGCATTTACCGCATGGCTTTCCTGCAAGCTGCGCAAGCCCCCAAAGAATCCCAAGACAATCCCTAAACCAAGGAGCCGACCATGCAACAGTTTGCCGCAATCCTGGGCGATCTCGACCGTCTCACCGAATCCGTCCAGAAAAACGATAAGAACGAAACCTACATTTGCCCCGCCCTGAAAAACCTGGGCTGCGTCAGTATCGTGTTGCTCCGCGAAGCCATCGCCCCGGTGATCTTCCGCAACGCAGAAGCGGAAATCACTGACATCGACATCGGCGACGACGTGTACGTGCGCGCCGTGCCGAACAAGTTCAAATACCCCGAGCGGGGGCGTGGTTTGCAAATCCTCCGCTATTACGGCCTGGGCGGACGGATGCCACAGAACAAGACTGTTCTGTTCAAGGGCCAGAAACCTTCCGACGCTTTCGATTTGAATACCCTGGTGTTCGGCGATTCGGCGAACCAGGAAAACCGGGTCTTGCCCGTCAAGGCGGCAGTGAACTACTCAGATGCCCTGAGCCTCGAGCCCAAGCATTTGTGCGTGGATGAAACCTTCCACAACCGGGCCATGGAAGACGGCACGCTGTTCGACGCTGAGGACAAAAAGAACAGCGACAACCTGTTCACCCGCCATTTCATCAAGCCGGGCACGCTCCTGGTGCAGGTGCTTTCGACCCGGGGCCGGCTGCTGCCGCCCCTAGGACTCAAGCACTTGCTGCTGTGCATCGGCCTCGCCGGTGTCTATGGGGGGCAGACTTCGCTGACCGGGGTCAACATCCGAACCCGTATCGCCGGTATCTATGGCGGTCATTTCGAGCAGGCGCTGACTTCGCCCTATGAACTGGTCAAGGCCTTAGCTGCCAAGCCTGGCCTGGAGAAGTCCGATCCCGAGGCCATTATCACGGTCCTGCACGAATTGCTTGCGCCTCTGCATCCGAAGGCTGCCATGGCTTCGGCCGAGGTCCATGATTGGCTGAATATCCTGTTAAAAGACTTCGAAGACAATACCCCGACGCTACGTGAGGAATATCAAAAGGGCGCCCAGCGGGTGGCCGGGCTGTTCGATGAGTGGTTCGGCAAATGAACGCCATCGCGCTGGGGGTCAAGGCTACCACCTTGACCCCGTTCTGCTATCACAGCCTGATGGTGCAAAGCGGGACCGCCACTCTGCCGGAACTCATCAGTGATCGGGCCATCGCCTTCGGGCTGGTAGCCTCCCTGGGCTGGATGGCCGCCCGCGTCGCCTTGCCGGACAAGGACTATCGGCGAGACCTGTCGGCCATGCCCTATCGTGCTTCGGTGTTCACGGCCGACCATCCCCGATTGCTGCCGCCTCTGGTGAAGCGGCTCAACTTGGACGCCGAGGCTGGTCTCAAGGAAAAAATCCAGAACGTGGCCAAGAAGGGCAATCTCAAGGACTTCTTTTACACTCAAGAAGTCCCGTCGGAACAGGAATTCCGCGGCGCCCTGTTCGGCTTCGATCCCTTTGCGGCTACCGGGGAAAAAGAGCTAGTCATCCGCATCGGCCTGCACCGGAACGGCATGGTCAAGCTGGAACGGGACGACTCGGTGACACGAGTGCGCCTCAACGCCGCCACTGCCGCCTTATTCGGGCGGGAATTGCCCGTCGAACGCTATTGCCTGCACACCCTCCAACTGACCGGCCGGCTCGATCTGCCCGACGCCTTGCGGGAAACCCGGGACTGGCAATCCGTGGTGGGCGATCGATCATCGGCAGGTCAATCCGATCCGTGGACCTAGCCAGGAGGATTGATCCCATGCCACGACTCATTGTCGAACGCCATTGCGTACCCGCCTCGCTCGAGGAATCTAATCTCTCGCCTCTGCAATATGCCCTGCTGCACCGGCCGGAGCCGATACGCATCGCCGACGCCCCGACCGGGGCCGGTAAAAGCTATGCTTTCCAATGGGCCATGCGACAGGGTCAGAGGGTGCTGTTCTTCGTGCCGACCCGGCGGCTGGCACAGAACCTAGCCGGTAGCCTGGTGCGTGACTTAGTGGCGGACACCGGCTGGTCGGCTGAAAAGGCCGAAAACAAGGTGGCTATCTGGAGTTCGGACGCC
>CADDYU010000217.1 GCA_902810705.1 Methylococcaceae bacterium | reverse complement strand
CCGAAGATCAGGCTAGCGAAGGCCGTAGCGTCCGCGGTCATGGTGATGAACATCGCCCACCAGCCCGGTGACACGGGACCCGAGGAATACAGCGGCAGCACCAGGCCGCGGCCGGCCGGCTTGGAGGGCTTTTCCGGGATGAGGCCCGTGCCCGTCCAAAGCCACCAAAGGATCGCGGCGAGCGCCGCCACCCCGCTCGCCAGCGCCGCCCAATAAAGATGGAAGGTCGTCAGGATGAAGACCCCCCCGAGCGTGGCGGCAGCGAGCATGGGCTTGGCGGTGGGGCCGCCAATGCGGGCGACCTGGAGCGGGTCGGCGTCGAGGACCGTGGTGATCATCAGCTCGCGCCGGCCTTCCTCGGCGTCGGGCAGAAAATACCGGCCCTCGTCAACAGCCTTCACGAAACCGGGTTGGTCCCAGAGCGGATAGCGGCTCTCGACCAGCGGCACCGAACGGACGCCCCAGTCTTCCTGGCGGGGGAGGCCCAGCCATTCAAGCGTGCCCGCTTTCCAGGGGTTGCGCACCCCGCGCTGGCGGCGCGGCGAGAGAAAAAGATCGACGACCACCACCGCAATGCCCAGGGCCAGCAGAAAGGCGCCCCCCGTGGACACCAGGTTCAAGGTGCCGAGGCCGATCTCCGCCGGATAGGTGTAGACGCGCCGGGGCATTCCCATCAGGCCCGAGACATGCATCGGGAAGAAAGCAACGTTGAAGCCGACGAACATCAGCCAGAAGGCGATCCGGCCGAGCCGGTCGGACAGCTTCTTGCCGGTGAACAACGGCCAGTAGTAGTAGAGCCCCGCGAACAGCGGCAGCACCGCGCCGCCGGTCAGGACATAGTGGAGGTGGGCGACGATGAAATAGGTGTCGTGCGCCTGCCAGTCGAAGGGCGCGTTCGCCACCATCACGCCGGTCAGCCCGCCGATCACGAAGATGGCCAGCGAGCCCGCCCCGTAGAGCATCGGCGTCGACCAGATCACGCGCCCCGCCCACAGGGTGGCTAGAAAGGCGAAGATCTGCACGGCGGTCGGAATCGCCACCGCCTCCGAGGCGGCCGAGAAGAAGCCAAGGCTGATGTTCGGAAGGCCCGTGGTGAACATGTGGTGCACCCACAGGCCAAAGCTCAGGAAGCCGGTGCCGACCGCCGCCAGCACGATCCAGGGATAGCCGAGCAGATGGCGGCGCGCGAAGGTGGGAATTACCATCGCGAAGATCGCGATCGAGGGCAGAAAGATGATGTAGACCTCGGGATGGCCGAAGATCCAGAAGAGGTGCTGCCAGAGCAGGGGATCGCCGCCGCGCGCCGCGTCGAAGAACGGCCAGTCGAGCAGCCGCTCCATCTCGAACAGCACGTCGCCCGCGATCAGCGGCGGAAAGGCGAACAGGATCATCACCGCCACCACCAGGATGTACCAGGCATAGAGTGGCATCAGATTGAGCCGCATGCCGGGCGGCCGGCATTTCAGCACGCCCACGATCAGCTCGACCGCGGCGGCGATCGAGGACACCTCGATGAACGACAGGCCCAGCATCCAGATGTCCGCGCCGATGCCGGACAGCGCGGGCTCGGTGGTGAACGGCGGATACATGAACCAGCCGCCGTCGGGCGCGGCGTCGAAGAAGATCGAGCCGGCCACGAACACTCCGCCGATCAGGAAGCTCCAGTAGCCGAAAGCCGAGAGCCGGGGGAACGGCAGATCGCGGGCGCCGAGCAGTTGCGGCAGGATCAGCACCGAGACCGCCTCGAACATCGGCACCGCGAACAGGAACATCATCATCGAGCCGTGCAGCGTGAACAGCTGGTTGAAGGTCGAGGCGGAGACGAGATCGTTTTCCGGCACGGCGAGCTGGGCGCGCATGATCAGGGCCAGCACGCCCGCGAACAGCATCATCCCCAAGGCGGTGAGGGTGTACCAGATACCGACTGCGTTGTTGTTGGTGTCGGTCCAGCGCCGGAAGAATCCCCGGGGCGGGCTCCACACCGCGCGCAGCCGCTCCTCCTGCGCCGCACGGACGGCGGGGTCATTCTGGTCCGGCGGGAGGTTAGCGGCGGCGGACATTCAGCGAAGCTCCACAAGATACGCGGCGATCGCGTCCGCGTCCTCGGCCGGCATCGCCTCGAAGCTCGGCATCCGGACGCCGGGCTTGGCCGCGGCGGGGTTTCGGATGAAGCGGCCGACCGCCTCGCGGGTCATCGGCAGCGTGCCGGCGCCGAGCGAACGACGCGCGCCGAAATGGGTGAGGTCGGGCCCGATGGCGCTACCCGCCCCGTGGCCGCGGATCAGATGGCAGCCGCCGCAGCCATACTCTTCGAACAACCGCCGGCCGGACCCTTCGATACCGGCCGCCGATCGCGCGGCATCGGCCAGCCAGCGGTCGAAATCGGCGGGTTCCATCGCCACCACATCGAAGGCCATGCGGGCATGGCTCAGCCCGCAGAATTCCGCGCAGGCGCCACGATAGACGCCCGCTTGGGTGGCGCGCACGACCAGATCGTTGGTGCGGCCCGGAATCATGTCCATCTTGCCGGCGAGGCCCGGGATCCAGAAGCTGTGGATGACGTCCGGGCTCGCCAGGGCGAAGGCCACGGTGCGTCCCACCGGCACCCGGATTTCGTTGGCGGTCTCGACGGCCTCGCCGCCGGCCGGCCGGTAGCGCACGCGCCACCAGAACTGCTCACCGTCGACGGCGATCCGGAGGTCGCCGGGTCCCGTCGGCAAGGTCCGCATCCTCGGCAGCGAGAACACCAGGAGCACCGTGAGGAGCAGGGTCGGCCCTACGGCGCCGAGCCAGAGGATCACGCGCGTCCCGCCCCGATGATCGAGCCGCCCGGCTGGCGTGCGGCCGGCATGCCACGCGAGCGCCAACACGCCGATCGTGATCATGCTGGCGGCGGTCGCCATCACCCAGGTAAGAGCGCGGGTCGCTTCGGCCTCGACGCCGAATGCCGAGAACGTGGACTGAACGCCCGTGCAGCCGCCGAGCAGCGCCGCGGCGGCACCGTACGTCAGGCGAAGCGCCTTGCGACCGATGGCCTCGAATACACTCGATTTATCTGGGCTAAGGGCGGCGTGCCAGGTATTGATCCGCATAAGGCTTATCTTCATGCGTCGCCGAGATTGAAGACCCGCGGGCTGCCAGCGGTGAACTCATGTACTTCGCCCCTGGATGCCAGGCGGATCGGCGCGATACCGGGTTCGTGTCCTGCACGGTGAGCGTGTGCCCGCGATAGCGGCGGTAAGTCAAGCTGCCGCTGTCGACGACGCGGGTGGTAGCGCCCACCGCACGCGCCGCCAAGATCGCACTCAGCTCCACCGCACCGCTGCCGAATGCGGCAAGACTCGAGCCCGCGCTGACTTTCAGCGCATTCAGTGCCGCCCCCGCACCGGTCTGGACTCCGCAGCCTAGCGGCCCGAGCAGTTCCAAGGGCGCATCGTTGCGAACCTTGACGACATTACGCTCATTGGCGATAGCATAGGCGCCAAAGGACGATTGCCCGAAAAAGCGGTCGTTGAGCGGGTGGTCGGCGTGGTCGTGCAGGGCGTGCGAACCGTCGTGCCGATGCCCGGAGAAATTCAAGTCGTTGAAGCGTTCGCAGCCGGCCGGCGCGCCTTCCTGGCAGGCCCGGCATTGTCCGCAGGACAGGAACGTCAAAACCACGTGGTCGCCAGCGGCAACCTTGCGGACGCCGGGGCCGGCCGCCTCGGCCACGCCGGCGCCCTCGTGTCCCAGCACCACCGGTTGCGGCAAGGGGAAAATCTGATCGCGGGCCACCATGTCGGTATGGCACATACCGGTGGCAACGATGCGCACCAGCACTTCACCGTGCTGCGGCGAATCGAGCTTGACGTTCTCCCGTTGGAGAGGACCACCCTTCTGGCGCATGACGGCGGCTTGAAAAGTGTTTGAAGAAGTGCTCATGGTATCCTTAAGACTGGGTCGACGGAAAAAAGACAAGCCCTGGCGAACGTTCCGGTCCTGGCAGACCAGGCCTTGGTCGGAATCTCCTTGCCGTTGTTGCCCAAAGGTCTAACGCCCCGTGGGGACATTTTCCGTTGCCCACAAAGAAAACGATCGCAAGAGTGTTCTGTTTGCGATGCATGCTTCATGCATCAGTCGACGTGTTTCTTCACCCAGGCAACATACTGGTCCATCCAGTTCTGCAGGAAATCCTTGCTGGCTGCACCGATATTCCCGTCTTCATCGAACAAGCCTTCCCTGACCTGAATGAACGCTTCGGGTTGCCCTAGGGTCGGCACATCCAGGTAAGCGAGAACATTGCGCAAATGCTGCTGCGCCATGGCGGTGCCGATGGCGCCGATCGAAGCGCCCAACACGCCGGCGGGCTTGCCCGTCCAGGCGTTCTGGCCATAGGGGCGTGATGCATGATCGATGGCGTTCTTGAGTACCCCGGGGATCGATCGGTTATATTCGGCCGTGACGAACAGCAGGCCCTGGGCGGCCTTGATCTCATTCTTGAGCCGCTTGACGGGTTCGGCCTGGTTCGCGTCGTCGTCCTGGTTGTAGAGTGGCAAGTCGCCGATTGGTAGCTGCTTGAACGAGAACTCCGGAGGCGCCAGCTTGACAACGGCGTTGGCCAGTTTGCGGTTGAACGACTCCTTGCGAAGGCTCCCAACGATGACTGCAATCTGATATCCGCTCATGATGATCTCCTTCATTCTATTAGCCGTTGGCGAGCTTTACCTGTAGAAAACCGAGATTATCCAGGGCTCGGCGCGTGGTTACCGTCTCACGGATTGTGGGCTGAAATTCGCGATGATCTTGCGCCGAGCCCTGGATAATCTCGGTTTCTTACACCTAATGCCGGTCGAAAATTGCACTGATTGCAGGTTAGTAGATTTTCGATTGGAGGTCGCTACGCTTAAGGATGTAAGTGCTTCGCGAGAAGTTAATTTGCCGTCTCTGCCACTTTATTTTTCGCACTCTCAAAACAGGGTGCGATTGAAAGTGCAACATCAAGCCGTGATGCTTTTCTAGAACGCTTGGTTTCAAGCACCGTATTATCAAGGCCCGTGCAGTCTCGTCTTTTGTAAAGTGAATCATGGTTGCCTGACCGAGTTACGCATCGCGACCCGCTACGTCAAAAATACCGCTTCATTTTTGGCCGCCGTCCAGATTCGATGGATTGCCTTCTGGACCAAAATCTTGTGACGATACTGTCTAGGAAAATCCATGATGCTCGAACAAATATCTGGAGTGCGCATCCCTGACAGCAAAATCGCACGCGAAGTGACCGAGTTCATTCGTGACGCCGAGAGCGATTTACTCTTCCATCACTCGGTTCGCGTCTATGTCTGGGGAGCGTTGACGGGGACGCGGATGAAGCTGCGCTTTGAGCCGGAGTTGCTCTATACGGCCGCCATGTTCCACGACATTGGCCTCACCACTCGTTATGCAGACAGTAAATTGCGCTTCGAAGTGGATGGCGCGAATGCCGCACGCGATTTTCTTCGGGGGCATGGCGTCTCCGAATGCGATATTGAAATGGTTTGGAACGCCGTTGCTCTCCACACCACACCTGGCATACCGGAATTTATGCGTCCCGAGATCGCGCTGGTGCAGGCGGGGGCCGGCATGGATGTAGCCGGCCGCGGCTATGACCAATTCACAGATGAGCAGCGTCAGGCCGTTATCGCCGCCTTTCCCCGAGAAACCGACTTCAAGCATGGAATCATCGATGCATTCTATCAGGGCATGAAGCATCGTCCCGACAGTACCTTCGGTACATTCAACGATGACGTCCTGGCGTTCAAGGATCCGAATTTTCGGCGGATCGATATGTGCAGCATCATCCTTGCTTCAAACTGGAATAGCTGAACTAGGGCCCGTTAACACAAACGCAGCGCCTCAATGACGAGAGCGAAATGGATGCAGAACGACTTACCTCAGAGACCAGTAAGCCTCGATGCCGACACAGTGTAATGGCGAGACGTTTGGATTTGGAAGAGTTGATGCCGCCGGGTGGAGGCCGCATTTGATGGCGGAGCGATCACTTCGGACGCCGGGGCGCTGCTGCTGGGGCAGGTCAATCAGCACGCCGATGGTGGAAACGCTCCGGCCGGTTCTCGGGTCTTGTTAATACATGGCCTTCTTCATTTCGGTCGCTCGTCGATCGGATGAGCCGGTGTCAGAATATCCGCCTATCGGCCAAACCCGGTAGTGTCGTCTCGGAGGACGGAGATCCGTGTGAGCCTTGTTCAAACCCGAATCGAAACGTTCTGCCGCCGTTTCGGCCTTCAGCGGCCGGTGCTGCTCGCGCCGATGGCCGGCGCCTGCCCGCCCTCGCTTTCCATCGCGGTGGCCGAGGCGGGCGGGCTCGGCGCGTGCGGGGCGTTGTTGATGCCGCCTCGTGACATCATCACCTGGGCCGACGAAGTGCGCGCGAAGAGTCGCGGGGCGTTTCAGATCAATCTTTGGATTCCCGATCCGCCACCGCGGCGGGATCCGGTCCAGGAAGCGCGCCTGCGGGAGTTTCTTGGCCATTTCGGACCGCCGGTTCCGTCCGAAGCGGGCGATGCGACCCCGCCCGAGTTCGTGGCGAAACTCAAAGCCCGGCACATCGCCTGGTTCGCCACCGTGACAACGGTGGCCGAAGCGCGGGCTGCGGAAGCCGCCGGCGCCGATGCGATCATCGCGCAAGGCTCGGAGGCCGGCGGGCACCGGGGTTGTTT
>CADDYU010000216.1 GCA_902810705.1 Methylococcaceae bacterium | reverse complement strand
CCCTTCGCCACCACCACCACGTAGGCACAACGGTTGTCACGGGCGACGACCTCGAAAATCTCCCCGGCGGCCCCGACCTTGGGCATCTCCTTGTGCGGCACCGGGTAAAACCACAGCCGCCACCCGCCCAGTTCTTCGGGCGCCGGGAACACGAAGTCGCCCCAAGGCTGAAACGCCTGAATGCGCCGGATCAGGAAATCGCGCTCCTGCTCCAGGTCCTGAAGCTCACGGCGCACCTCCAGGGCCTGGCGCTCCACCTCAAGCTCATCGAAGCGGGCGGGATCGCGCACCTGCCGGCGGCGCTGCGGGTAGCTTTTCAGGAAAGCCAGGGCCTCGCGGGCGCCGGCCGAGGGCGCCATCCGCATTGCTTCTCCGCCTTCCGTGCGCAGCGGCACCACCTGTAGGCAGCCCATGTGCTGGAGATCGTCGATGAGGCGCTCCTTGTCCTCGGCGAGGCCGGCAAAGGTGATTTTCCGGAGTTTGACAATGCTCATCCGGTGCCCTACCCGATTCCGGATTCCCGCAACCCCAGCTGCTTGCCCTTGGCGAGCTTGGAGGTCACGACCGCGGATCGTTCCACATCGCCCAGGTAGACGCGGATGCGCTGGATGTTCTTTTTGGCTTCGGGGATCAGGATCTTGTCGAACAGATTGACCCGCTGGGTGATGCGGCGCACCTGCTGGCGCAGGATGTCCACCCGCTGCCCGGCGATCTCGGCCCGCAGCCGCTGCTCCGCCGCATCCTTGAGCCTCTGCACCAGCATGTCCACCCAGGGCGGCGAGGCCAGCCGCGAGTAATCGGCCACCTGGCATTCGACGCTTTTCAGGATCGGCAGCCGCACTCCGACCACGTTCTGCTCGCCGGCCTGATAGCCTGTCAGCTTGACCAGACCTTCTAGCCGGAACTCCTCGTCGGCGAGCATGGGCAATTCCTCCCCGATCCGGGCTTCCAGTGTCTCGATGGCGGATTTGGCGGTCTCGTATTCCGCCTCCGCCTTCTGCGCCTCGACGGTGAGTTGGCGGCGCTTCAAATCCAGCGAGGGCAAGAGGCGCTTATAGAGCTTCAATTGCTCCTGCTGCCGGTGAAGGGAGGATTTGCTGAGTTTGAGCTTGGGCATCCTATTTCGCCGTGTAACCTCAAAACCGCCGGGTTATAACCGAAATTCGTAGGGTGGGTTAGCCGGTACTCCAATCGCAAACGGCGTCTTCGGGACAGTGTCTTCGGGAGCGCCGAAGCCGCCCTTCCACCCTAACCCACCGATTACCGCGAATGACGGGTTACGCGAGTCGCTAACCCGCCCTACGATCCTCCGGATAATACTTTTCCACCAACGCCTGCTTCATCAGCAATTCCTGAGGCTCGAAGCATTCCGCAAGGGTCTGCCAGCACAGATCCAGCGCCTCGATCACCGGCAGGTTGGCTCGGATGTCCATGAACCGTTCGCGGAACAGCCGCGCGAACTTGAGCAGCTTCCGGTCCAGGGCGGAGAGTTCGAAGGCCATGTCCTGCTTCTTCTGCGTCTCCACGCCGCCGGAATAGAAGCGGATCATGGTGTTCATGATCTGGCCGTGGTCCTCGCGGGTGGCCTTGCCGATGACGTGCTGCTTGAGGCGGGACAGGGAGCCGAAGGGGTCGATGACGCCGTTGTGGAGATAGAACTGGCCCTCGGTGATGTAGCCGGTATTGTCCGGCACCGGGTGGGTCACGTCGTCGCCGGGCATGGTGGTGACAGTGAGGATGGTGACGGAGCCGGCGCCCTTGAAGTCGCAGGCCTTTTCGTAGCGCTGGGCCAGCTGGGTGTAGAGGTCGCCCATGTAGCCGCGAACCGCCGGGATGCGCTCCTGGGCGACGGCGATCTCCTTCATGGCGTCGGCGTAGGCGGTCATGTCGGTGAGCAGCACCAGCACCCGCTTGTTTTCCTCCACCGCCATCTTTTCGGCCACAGCCAGGGCCATGTCGGGGATCAGCAGACGCTCCACCAGGGGATCCGAGGCCTGGTTGACGAACATCACCGTGCGGTGGAACACACCGTGCTCCTCGAAGGCGCTACGGAAGAAGTGGAAGTCGTCGAAGATGAGCCCCATGCCGCCGAACACCACCACGTCGGCGTTGGCCTGGAAGCCGATGCGGGCCAGGAGTTCGTTGTAGGGCTCGCCCGCCACCGAGAAGATGGGGATCTTTTGACTTTCCACCAGGCAGTTGAACAGGTCGATCATGGGCACGCGGGTCTCGATCATGTGGGTGGGCATGACCCGCATGACCGGATGCACCGTAGGGCCGCCGAGGGGAATCGTGGGATCGGACGAGAGATCGGGGCCGCCGTCGATGGGGTCGCCGGAACCGCGGAAAATCCGGCCGAGGATGTTTTCCGAGTAGACCACCTCCTGCGGCTTGCCGAGGAAGCTCACGCCGGCATCGGTGGAGAGGCCCTTGCCGCCGGTATAGACCTGAAGGCTCACGGTATCGCGGTCCAGGCCGACCACCTTGGCGATGGATTTCTCGCTGTCGGGGTTCTCCACCAGGGCGACATCGCCGAAGGCCACGCCCCTGGCCTTGACGCGGATGGTGTCGCCGACGATCTCCAGCAACCGGGTGTGGCGGATCAGCTTTTCGACTATGGCCATGGTTCGACTCGCTGCCGGCCCGCGCGTCGACGAACACGCCCGCGTTCGGGAGGGCTAAAGTGACGGTACTACGGAGGGTGAGGCCGCAGAGAGGATTGCAGGCTGAGTCTTCCGCTTGTTCTTCAGCCGCCTTGTAAGCAGCCGTTTTGTGAGATTCTAGTGGGGGTACGATCCATCGAGAACTCGAAAATTTACTAGGCAGGAATGTCCCTCCGGAGATTCCCGAAGCCTCTCGTGGAAAGAAGAAGGCGCTGAACGAAGAGAAGATGCATCGCTCGCGACCGATGCATCTTTACCGCAGATCCTATGACTAACCCTCTCTCGGTACTCCGAGAGGGAACAAGCGGAAAGCAGGCTCCCGGAGCAACGGGAGGCGATCAAGTTACAGGATCAAACGGTTAAAGACGCAAGAGAAGCATTCGATTCTGTCAAACCGTGCCTGATCGCAAAATGGATCAACTCGGCGCTGCTATGGAGCCCATGGATTTCCATGATCCGGTACTTATGGAACTCCACCGTCCGCGGCGAAATGTTGAGCATTCTTCCTATTTCCTTGGCGGAACGGCCTCCACTAAGCAAGCCTAGGATCTGCTGCTGACGAAGCGTCAGCAAGCTTCTCGCCTTCGGCACAGCCGCATCTCTTTTCGGAGGAGGCGGGATCGTGCCGGCTACCGCGGGCGAGAAAAAGGTCTTGCCTTTCAGCACGGCGTAAATGGCATAAATCAGTTCTTCCGGCGCCGCCGCTTTAAGTACGAATCCCGAAGCGCCAAACTCCCGTGCCCGGAGGACGTAGCCGTTGTCCCGGTGCATGGTCAGAAAAATCATTTTGACCGCCGGATCCCGATCTTTCAGGATCGCCAGCGCCTCCAGGCCACTGAGGCCGGGCATCGCGATATCCGCGACGATCACGTCCGGCCGATACCGTTTGACGGCCTCCACCAGGGCAAATCCGTCCTCCACCGTATCCACCAGATCGAATTCGGATGCGAGCAGTCGTTTAAGGCCTTCGGCGACCATTTTGTGATCGTCGGCCAACAGAATTCGAGGACGGCTGAAATCATTATTCGTGTTGCTCATGTCGTTTCCCTTCCATAGGTATCCAGGCTATAACCAGCGTGCCGTTGCCGGGCGATGTGTCGATGTCCAGTTCCCCGCCGAGCAGTTTTACCCGTTCCCCCATGCTCGTATGGCCGATGTGCCCCCGAGCATAAGCTTCCGCGGGATCGAATCCGATGCCATTGTCGCCAACGGTAAGTTGCAGACCGCCATCGATCATCATCAGGGAGACTTCCACAGCGCTGGCCTGGGCATGGCGCGCCACATTGCGCAAGGCTTCCTGGGCCACGCGGAAGAGGCAGAGCGCCGCCTCGCGCGGCAGTTTGGTCGGCAGTCCACGGGAGGCGAAATGCACCGGGATGGATTCGGCGTGGGCAAAGCGGTCGCAGGTACTTCTCAAGGCTTCCGGCAGGCCCAGATCGTCGAGCACCGCGGGATGCAATTGATACGAAAGGGTATGCACATCCTCGCTCAGGCGCCCCAACTCCACGCGCAGATTACCCAGAACGTGGTTTTTTTGGTCGAGGTCATTCGCATGTTCAATTCGTGCGGCCTCCATGGTTAAACCGGCCAGGCGCTGAGTGATGTCGTCGTGCAGATCCCGAGCCACGCGGCGGCGTTCATCCTCGTAAACGGTCACCAGACGCGCACTCAAGGCTCGCGAATCCAGCTCGGCTTTCCGCGTGCGAGCGCGCTGTACCAGCAGCGCGAGGATGAGTATGGCCTCTATCGCCACGATACTGATGCCTATCAGGATCGGCGCCTTGTAATTCTGCCAAGGAGACTGGGGGCGGAAGCGGATGATGCTGCCCGCCGGCAGGCGTTCTTCGGCAATTTGCCAACGCGCCAGTTCCCGCCAATCGTATTGGTGCACGCCGGCTACTATCGGCGCCATGACACCCCCTGCCGAGGGCTCGCCGCGCAACAAGCGCAAGGCGATATCGACCGACCGAGTGGCCATCTCCCGCATCGGGATCAGCGGGCCGCCCACGATTCCCAAGCCCAGCTGGGTTTCGAAGAGGCCGAAAATGGGGACATCGGCTTTCGCATAAAGGCCCGTCAAGGCTTGATCCTGCTCATGGGGGATACCCGCGCCATCGATCGCCAGCATGCCATACAGGATTACGGTGTGCGGCGGCAACGAGGCGGCGCGCCGCTTCATTTCTTCGAGGGACAGCTGGTTGAACCAGTCGAACTCGACGCGGCCGGAAAACGGCTGAAACTCGCGGCGCATCTCCGCCAGCCAAAATTCTTCGAGGCGCGAGGCGCCGATGATAACGACGACTTTCCTGGTGTCCGGGAGCACCGTCAATATGTGCTCGACAATGGCGGGCAAATCGAGCACAAAGGGGACGGCGGTGTCGTTGCCGGCCAGCGTCTCGTCTTGCAAATGGCGCAGCTCGATGCCGGCCACCAGCAGCGGTGTGACGGGGAAGAAATGCTGGCGATGGCGAAGAGCGAAACGGGCGGCGGGGCCGCCGAAGGTGACCAGCAAATCCGGTCGGTGGTCCGCAAAGCGGTTGTCCAGGTAATCGATGAAGGGGTTTTCCGTTCCCATTTCTCCCAGCCGGGCCGCATCCAGGGATTCTTCGTAAAATTCCACCGGCTCCGGCAATGCCTGAGCCAATTCGGTGCGGAAGGACGAAGACAGGCTATTGTAAGGCGCGAAATCCCGGTTGAACGAGTGCAGAATCAAAATTCGCTGCGCCTCGGCCGCATTCGTCCCCAACAAGGCCAGCAACAATCCGGTCACGAGCAGGCCACCGCGCCCCCATGACCATGATCGAAACGGATGATCCAGGATCTTCCGTACCCGCTCCGTCGGGCCTCGCCACACGATTCGGTCTCGGTATGGCTACCCGCCGGTTTCGACCGGTTCCCAGCCGGCGCCGGGGTTGAATTCCTTCATGGCCGTGGCGATTTCGTCGGTTTTGGGACCCAGGTCCTTCTGGTAAATCCGGCCCTGATGGTTGACGATGAAGGTCATGATGCCGGATGAACCGTAGTCGGCGGGAAACGCCACCAGGCCGAAGTCGGCGATCATGTGGCCGTTGATGATGTAGTCGTACTTGCCGCCGGGAGCCGCGCCGCCTTGACGGGTGAGAATCCGGTAGTAGTAGCCGTGATAGGGCGTAGGCCTCTCCTCCGTACCCTTGACCACGTAGCCTTGGGCCCTGGCCTCGGCCACCAGCGGCCCCAACGGGCTTTCCGGCTGGCCAGGCTCCGCCTCCCAGAACAGGCCGTCGAACTTGCCCGGCTCGCTGCGCAGCTTTTGGGCGTATTCGGCGATGCCGTCGCCGTTCCGGTCGGCGTTGGCATACTCGAATTGAGCCTCCAGATAGCCGTTGATCACCCCGAGCGCGCCGAGTTCGTTGCGCCCGATGCGGCGGTTGATGATTTCTTCGCGGCCCTGTTCGGCGTCGAAGCGCCAGCTGTCGCCATCCTTCACTAGCGGGATGGGAAAGGACCAGTCCGTTTTGCCGACATGCACGGCCGCCCGATCCTCGCCGGTTTTCTCCACCGACATTTTTTCCTGGGCCATGGCGGCGAAGGTCTCGCGATTGCTCTTGTCGGCGACCTCGTCGCCGGACGAAAGGAGTTCCGCGCCCCGGCTTCCGAACAGGCTGGCGATCTGGTTTTGGTCTCCGCTGCGCGCGGCGTCCAGCAGGGCCTTGGCCGCTTCGTCCGGGGTCGGGTAGCGCTGCGCCGCGGTTCCGGCCGGCGCCGAAGCCGCGGGTTCGGAAAAGCAGGGCCATGGAGACAAAGCCAGTGCCGCCAGGAAAATGGTTCGAATCTCGCGCTGCATGATCGAAATCTCGGTGTTGGAAACTTGATTGAGGCCCATGGCATCATCACCGGCGGCGCCCCCCGCCGCCACCGCCGCGGCGCCCGCCGCCGAAATCCTGACGGCCGGCAGCGGCCATGGTTTGGCGGCTGGCAGCGCCGCGCTGGCTGAAGCTTTGGGTGCGGCCGGCGTTGCCCACGCCCTCGAAGGCATTGGGGCGAGCGGCTTCCGAACGGCGCTGGGCATCGATCCGTTGCGCCCGATCGCGCGCTCCGCCGAAATCTTGAGCGCGTTCGGTCCGCCGCGGCATCTCGGCGCGCCGCTCCGCGAGCTGGGTTCGGTTCTGCAT
>CADDYU010000215.1 GCA_902810705.1 Methylococcaceae bacterium | reverse complement strand
GATCCACGGTGAACTGCCTGAGCGCCTGCTGCCTGCCCATCGCCGCCGGCGCCCTGGCGCCGGCGGCGATGGGCAGGCAGCAGGCGCTCAGGCAGTTCACCGTGGATCTGACCGAGCAGGCGCGGAGCGGCAAGCTCGATCCGATCGTGGGCCGTGATGAGGAGATTCGCCAAATCGTTGATATCCTGATGCGTCGCCGGCAGAACAATCCGATTCTTACGGGCGAGGCGGGGGTGGGTAAAACCGCAGTGGTCGAAGGTTTCGCCCTTCGGATCGTGAGCGGCGACGTCCCGCCACCCTTGCAAAACGTCAGCATCCGTACCCTGGACGTGGGATTGCTGCAGGCCGGCGCCAGCATGAAGGGCGAATTCGAGCAACGCCTTCGGCAAGTGATCGAGGATGTCCAGGCTTCCGAGAGGCCCATCATCCTGTTCATCGACGAGGCTCATACGCTTATCGGCGCGGGCGGGGCGGCCGGAACCGGCGATGCGGCCAACCTGCTGAAGCCCGCCTTGGCGCGCGGGACGCTCCGGACCATCGCGGCCACCACCTGGGCCGAATACAAGAAGTACATCGAAAAGGACCCGGCTCTGACCCGGCGTTTCCAGGTCGTGCAAGTTACGGAGCCGAGCGAGGAGAAGGCCATCGGCATGATGCGCGGGGTCGCCTCGGTGATGGAAAAGCACCATCGGGTGCAGTTGCTGGACGAAGCCCTGGAGTCCGCCGTCAAGCTCTCGCACCGCTACATCCCGGCTCGTCAGTTGCCCGACAAGGCGGTCAGCCTCCTGGATACGGCCTGTGCGCGGGTGGCGATCAGCCAGCACGCCGTGCCCGCGGAGGTGGACGATTGCCGGAAGCGCATCGAGGCGCTGGAAACGGAACTGGCCATCATCGGCCGGGAACGCTCGATGGGCGTCGACACCGCCCGCCGCGAGACTCAGGCGACGAACCTGCTGGAGAAAGAGCGCCAGAGGCTCGCGGAGCTCGAGGAACGCTGGAACGCGGAGAAGGCCGTGGTGGAGCGGATCCTGAATCTTCGCCAGCGACTCCGCGAGCGGACCGGCAAGGTGGAAGGTACCGGCAGCGCCTTGGAACAAGCCATCGACGAGGCCAAGCCGATCGGGGATGATGCCGACCGGGCAGCGCTGCTCACCGAACTCAAGGATCTGCAAACGCAACTGCGCCAGCTGCAGGGCGAGCATCCGCTGATCCTGCCGACCGTGGACGGGCAGGCGGTGGCGTCCGTGGTGCAGGATTGGACCGGCATCCCGGTGGGCCGGATGGTCAGGAACGAGATCGAGACCGTCCTGAAACTCGCCGATATCCTGGAGCGGCGGATCATCGGTCAGCGCCATGCCCTGGACATGATCGCCCGGCGCATCCAAACCTCCCGTGCCGGGCTCGACAATCCCAACAAGCCGATTGGCGTCTTCATGCTGGCCGGCGCTTCGGGAGTCGGCAAGACTGAAACCGCCCTGGCTCTTGCGGAAGCTCTGTACGGCGGCGAGCAGAACGTCATCACCCTCAACATGAGCGAATACCAGGAAGCCCATACGGTCTCGACCCTGAAGGGCGCGCCGCCGGGCTACGTCGGCTACGGGGAGGGCGGGGTCCTGACCGAGGCCGTGCGCCGGAGGCCTTATTCCGTGGTGCTGCTGGACGAGGTAGAAAAGGCCCACCCGGATGTGCACGAAATCTTCTTTCAGGTGTTCGACAAAGGGTGGATGGAAGATGGCGAGGGCCGGGTGATCAATTTCAAGAATACCCTGATTCTTTTGACCACCAACGTCGGTACCGATCTCATCATGAGCCTGTGCAAGGACCCGGAACTCATGCCGGAGGCCGAAGGCATCGCCAAGGCCCTCAGGGCACCCTTGCTCAAGGTCTTCCCGCCCGCGCTCCTGGGCCGCCTGGTGGTGATTCCCTACTATCTCTTGAGCGATGAAATGATCGGCGCCATCGCCCGCCTGCAACTCGGCCGTATCCAGAAACGCATCGAGGACACCCACAAAGTCCCCTTCACCTACGATGAGGAGGTGATCAAGCTCATCGTCAGTCGCTGCACCGAGCTCGAAAGCGGCGGGCGCATGATCGATGCGATATTGACCAATACGGTCTTGCCGAGAATCAGCCAGGAGTTTTTGACGAGGTTGATGGAGGGAAAGCCGATTGAACGGGTGCGGGTAACCGCGGACGGAGGGGAGTTTGGCTATGGGTTTGAGTAATGTAGCAGGGCTATTGCCGAGATAGTGCATTGCGTCAAGGAGATGCTCTGGGTGCGACGGAATACATGGATTTCATTCATTGTTACTATGGGAGGCTGCTATGCCAACTTACAAATTCCACTTGGCTGATCGAGTTCTATCACAAATTCCCGGTGTTTGGGGCGAAGGAATGGCGTATGTTGTCGGCTCCTATCTGAAGGAATTTTTCGATCAAGTCTGCACTAGTCCTCTCACTACGTTTTCCGATTCAGATTTTCACTGGAACACAAGCTCCAGCGAAATACGGTCCCATGAAGTGCTGATCTATTTTTTGCCCACGAAGCAGGACAGCCTTATTCGGCAAGAGTCAGCCGGAGCGCCTTTGGGACCTGGCGGAACAACTTTAATCCGCACTGCGGGCAATTTGTCAGAGGTTTACGTAACTGAATCCATCGCCGCCATGGGAGGAGGCGCCGATCTAGCAAGAGGATTCGCGGTGTTAGCCTTCCATGAGGCCATGCATAACAAATTAAAAAAGGGCGGAAGTTTGCACTCGAATGCCGTCGGTGGTGGTGGAATGGCGGCCGGTACGGTATTCGCCAATACACAGCTTACCACGCAAAACATTGAGAAAATGGCGAGGGCGCTTGGTAATTCAGTGCCACAGAATACAAGCTACCTTTCGGGTTTACCCCAATCGACCGCAGATCTTTGGTAATTTGTACGGAGAGTAGCTTGTTAAAACTTATATTGATCCGGCACGGCCAATTTGATCCTTATGATCACAACCAAAACTCCAAATAATGAGGACGATCGCACACGGGTTTTACTAGCGGATGCACCGGATATCCAAGAATTAACAAGAGCTGGGAATGCCCAGACCCATGGTCGAATGGATCATCTATCGAAGTCCGGCGAGGATTTGGCTCCCACAGAAGTCCACCCAGGTTTCGACGAGACCGAGAGAATTCAATACCGTAATGAGCCAACTTCGCAACCGAAGCCATTCTTGCAGATAGGCGCCATACTCAAGGACCGGTTTGTCCTGGAGGAAATCATCGGTTCCGGTGGTATGGGTATGGTATTCAAGGCGCTGGACTTACGGAAAAAAGAAGCCAAAGACAAAGACCCTTATGTTGCCCTCAAGGTCTTAAGCCAAGAGTTTCGAGACAATCCTCTTTCACTGATCGCCCTACAACGCGAGACCAAGCGCGCGCAAACCCTTTCTCACCCGAATATCATCAATGTGTTCGATTTCGACCGGGACGGTCCGCATGTTTTTATGTCCATGGAGTACCTTAAGGGAAGGCCCCTTACGGAATTGATCAGGGCGCTTCCCAAAACGGGCATGCCTTTCAAAAAGGCTTGGCCCATCATACAAGGCATGGCCGAAGCCTTGGCCTATGCCCATAAAAAGAATATCGTCCACTCCGATTTCAAGCCGGGGAATGTTTTTATCGATGAAAATAACGAGGTGAAGGTTCTGGATTTTGGAATCGCCTGTGCGGCCGGCCGGGCTGAAACCAGTGCCGAGACCACTATCTTTAACGCCCGGGCGCTTGGCGCGCTTACCCCGGCGTACGCCAGCCTCGAAATGCTGGAAAATCAGATCCCGGATCCACGGGATGACATTTATGCCTTGGGCTGTGTGGTATACGAGCTTTTAACCGGAAAACATCCCTTCGGCAAACTCTCCGCGGAGAAAGCCCTCGAACTTGATTTACAACCTAAATCCATTCCCAGCCTGAATGGAAGGCAGTGGCGCGGATTGAGGCATGCGCTTGCCTTAAGGCGGAACGACCGTGCCGCCACTGTCGATCAATTCATTAAGGATCTCCAAAGCCGATCACCCGTTTTTTATTGGGCTTGGGGGGCAGGTTTTATCATCATTATTGCCGCCGGCCTTAATATTTATTCGAATTTTATTCCGGCTCCGCCGCCTCAGGCCGAATTTAAATTGACACCCGAAAAGAAAGCTAAAGTTAATAACCTGCTCGAGGTCGCCGCGATTCATTTCGACGTGGGCTATCTCACCGCGCCGAGCGGCAGCAACGCGCTCTGGGCTTATCAGGAGGTTCTAAAGATCGACCCGTACAACGCCCAGGCCATCAAGGGCATGCAGAAAATCGCCGATAACCTGGAGCAGAAGGCATGGGAAGCCTACGAGCGCGGCGATAGATCCGAAAGCCTTAAAAATGTCCTCGAGGGGCTCGAGGCTGTTCCAACCCATAAAGGCCTTTTAGAGTTCAAGCGAAGGTTGGAAAACTAAACGGCCCAAGTATAAGGGCGGAGCTCGAGCCGGCGTGGCTTGCCGGGAGGGCGCCATGATGAGCAGGATCGACGATCGCTGAAATGGTAAAGCTCCTTTGAGGTCCTCTCGATCGAGGCGGTGTCCACGGCATGCTTCCCAGATGACTCCAATTCGAAGCTCAATAGCTGATGCGAACCCCGACTTCCGCACCTCGCCCCGGCTCCGGCGCGAAATTCCGAAGATACGAGGTCGAGTTGCGGATATTTTCGTCCAGCAGGTTGTTGCCCTTGGCGAAGACCAGCAGCTTGGCGTCCTGGAACGCTTGAGCCTCGTACTGCACGGCGATGTTCAGCAGTACGTAGCCGGGAGTCTCGGTGTCGTTGGCGCCCGGGTGGTCCTGCCGCTCTCCGCGGGTGAGCCTGAGATTCGAGGACCAGTGGCTGCCGAAGCTGTAATCCAGTTGCAGGCCGTAGCGGAGCGGCGGCAGGCGCGGCACGTCGCCGCCATCGACGAACTCGCCGCGGGTGAAATCGCTAAAGAGGGTGAGATCGGCGATACCGTAGCGGTTTTCCATCACGGGAAACTTCGCCTTGGCCTCGAAGCCCTTGAAGCTCGCGTCGGCCTGCCGGGTTTGGACCACCGGGGCGCAGGCCGTGGCGGGGGAGGAGCATAAGGCCTGGAATCGGCCGAGATCGCCGTTGAAGACGCCGCCGGTCTGCTGCTGGTAGATGTAATCGCTCACCCAGTTCTGGAACAGGTCGAATTCGGCGCTGACCCATTTCGCCTGGAAGCGGTAGCCCAGATCGAGGTTATAGGAGGTTTCCGTGCCAAGGTTCGGATCGCCGAGCTCATAGCTGTGGGTCGCGTCGTGAAAGCCGCGCGAGAACAGTTCCTGAACCTGGGGCGAGCGCTCCGAGCGGGTCACGGCGAAGCTGATGGTGTTGGCTTCGCCGATTTTCCACCGCCCGGACCCGGAGGCGCTGATGGGCGTGTAGCGTCGGCGGGGGCCGCCCTCGGGCGTGACGGAACTGCTTTCGCCACGCAGGCCCAGTTCGTAGGCGCCTGGTCCGTAGCCGAAGGATTCGACCGCGAACGCGCCGTAGCTCTCGATGCCGGAATTGGGCACGAGCGGGACCGGGTTTTCCAGCGAGCGGGCGCCGAAGTCGCTGGACACCGCCTGGAAGCCGATCACCCCTTTGAACGGGCCGAGCGGTTGGTGCGCGAGTTCCAGCCGGCCTTCGTAGCTCTTGTTGGTGAAGACCGTTGCCGGCTCGCCGCCCTCCAGCTCGGTATGGGTGTAGTCGACGTAGCCGAACCGGGTCCGCAGCGCCTCGGCGAACGCCAGCGGGTTTTTCAGCTCGCTCTTGAAGTCGTAGCGCGCCTGTTTGAGGTTGATGCGCACGTCGGGGCCACCTGTGCCGTCCGGCGGAATGCCGTAATTATTGCCGAGATAGTTGATGGAGGCGCCGGCGAAACCCCGATCGCCCACCAGGGAAAATCCCGCCGTGCCGCCCTTGGCGCGGGCGTGTGAGTTCGGGATGATGCCGAAAGAATTTTGCAGGTCCACCCCCCGTAGCGCCGCATCGCTCTGCCGGGCCGCATTCTCGTCGATGGCCGGGCCGCCGATGTGGAGATCGCCGCGGTCGCGGTAAAAGCCGTCGAGGTGAAAGGCCAGCAGACCCCGCCCGCCTTCGAGTTTGAGATTGCTGGTCCATTCATCGGAAACCGAGTTGTAGCGCTGCTCCCCGGTCGGGGACATCGGCTTGTCCGGCGCGGATTCCGGAATTCGGTTATCGATGACGTTGACGATGCCGCCGATGGCCCCGCTGCCGTAGAGCAAGGTCGATGGGCCGCGTAGAATCTCGATGCGTTCGGCCAGGACTGGCTCGACGCCATTGGCGTGATCCGGGCTGAGCTGCGAAACATCGCCGTTGCCGAGACTGTTGCTCATGACCCTAACCCTGGGGCCGCTTTGTCCCCGGATCACGGGAGTGCCGACGCCGGGCCCGAAGGATTGGCTAGTCACGCCCGGCTCCTGGGTCAAGGTCGCGCCGAGGGTGGAACCCACTTTCAGGCGCAGTTCCTCGTCGGACAAGACACTGACCGGCCGGGCCATTCCGGAAGACGTCGTTTCTAAGGGCGCGCTGACGACAACGGTTTCCAATTCGGTTTCCGTCGTCTGCGGCTCGTCCGTCTGAGCCAGACAGGCTGACGCGACGGCCCAGGCCGCCAATGAGAGGCATTTGCTATGCATTGGGGTTCCGAATTCCCGCTAAGCGGCTCTAGGCAATGTAATAACATTGCTTTCTGTAAACAAAAAAGAACCCGACAGATATCCTCGGCGCGCCTAGTCATTCGCTTCCAGACGAGCGCAATGGGCGCACAAGCCATGGACTTCGACGGCTTTCCGAAGAGGTGCGAACCCGGCGTCCTTGATCTCGCTCGCCAGCGCGCTCATCACCTCGAGCGCCGGC
>CADDYU010000214.1 GCA_902810705.1 Methylococcaceae bacterium | reverse complement strand
ATCGACGCTCTGGAGGATCACTTGGAAGACAGCTTGAGAACGCTGGAAAACGACCACGGCCGAGTCCATTCGATCGTCGCTTGGCCATGGATCATAGATTTACTTCAGAATTAGAAATGGAATTACTACTTTCCGGAAAACGTCGATAACGACTATCTGCATCGGCTGCAGCAACACGCCTTTCTGCAGGGGCTCGATGTTTCCGGGACGGCCGCCATGAACGACTTTTGTCTGCCTCCGGGGGCGGAAGCTGATGCGCAGGTCCAGCACGTGCGCGCGTGGATCGACCGGGCCGCCGAACTGGATGCTCCCGTGGTGCGCATTCTCAGCGGCAACTGGATCCAGGGCACGCCTGAGGAGGAGCTGGAGCGGCGGGTCATCGCACGGATCAACCAACTTCTGCCGCACGCTCGCGAGCGTGGTGTCATCCTGGCGCTAGAGAACCATGGCGGGGGAGTGACGACGACACCCGAGAACCTGCTGCGGATCGTCAAGGCCATCCAAGGGAGCAATTTCGGCATGAACCTCGACACGGGCAACTTCCACGGTCCGGATCCCTACGCCGAACTTGCCGCCGCCGCGCCCTACGCCGTTACCGTGCAGGTGAAGACCGAGATCCGGCGCCAGGGAAAACAGAAGGAACCTGCCGACCTGGCCAAGGCGATCGGAATTTTGCGCGCCGCCCGCTACAGTGGTTACCTCGTGCTCGAATACAACGCCGCCGAAGATTCTAAGCACGCTGTTCCGCGATACGTCAAACAGCTGCGTGAGCTGATCCGATAATCGTCCGTTCGGTCGTTCACGAGTCCATTATCAGAAAGGAGGAACTGGGTCTCATGCGAAATCGACCTGACATTATGAGTGCCGCCCTGCTCGCGGGCGTACTGGTGGCTACAGTCTGTGCCGCCGACATTGCCAAAACCTGGAACTTCGATGACGACAAGGCGGGCGAAATCGCCAAAGGCTTTACCAACGAGGTCGGAAACTGGACCGCCGTCAAATCGGATCGGGGCAATGTCCTAGCCCAAACGGCCAAGAACCCCAATTCGACGTTCAATGTCACGCTGATCAAGGATACCCACGTGAAGGACGTCGATATCAGCGTCAAGATGAAGTCGGTGACCGGCGAGTTCGACCAGGGCGGCGGCATCGTCTGGCGGGCCAAGGACGCCAAGAACTACTATCTCGCCCGCTATAATCCGCTGGAAGACAACTATCGGCTGTACAAGACGGTCGGCGGCAAGCGGATCCTGTTGCGCAACGCCGACATCACGCACTTGGAGGGCTGGCACACGCTGCGGATCACCATGACCGGCGACCGGATCACGTGCTACTATGACGGCACGAAGTACCTGGAGAGCAGGGATGACACGCTCAAGGAAGCCGGCAGGATCGGGTTGTGGACCAAAGCCGATGCCCAAAGCCAGTTCGACGATCTGGCGCTGAGCGGCAAGTAGGCAGCGATTGACCGCAGGCCGGCGGGTGCTCGGCGACGGAGAAGTAGGATGGGCGTGAGAGACGGTCGGGGATTTCGGTTTGGCATCGAGTCGGAGTACCTGCTGGCCGATGCCGAGACCTTCCGCCCACTGTGGCACCGCGACTTGTCGTTCGAGAAACTCAACGCCGTGCTGGAATCAATCGATTTGGCGGGTTTACCGCCGTTGGATGGTTTGGAGCTGGAACAGCCCCACCGCAAGCTCATGCCCTTTGTCGTCGAAGGCTATCATGTTCCCGCCCCGGATCTCAGTCCGATCGATCTCTGGCCCAAGGGCATCGAGATTCGCACGCCGGTCTGCGAGTCCATCGAAGAATGCCTGGAGTGCCTCGCAACGCTATATGGCCGCCTGCAGGCGGCGCTGCTTAACATCGGCTATCAGCCGGTCGCTCTGTCGCACCACCCCACGGAGACGCACTTCGAAGGGCCTCAGAACAAACGCCGCTACGACTATTGGCAGTGGGCGATGGAGGTCATGGTCACCTATGGCCCCGACATCAATATCAGCCTGCCGCTGGATCTGCGGGCTCGACTGGATCCAGCCGATCTGCATGCCAAAGTGAACTACTACGCTCCCGCGCTCACCGCACTGACACTGGCTTCACCCTTTTGCGTCGGGGACCTTTGGAAGATTCGCGGCGACACCGGCAAATCGCTCCGCACCTACCGGCGGAGCGCGATTGCGCCAGCGATCGAGATTCATATGGAAGAGGACGGCCGGCTCGAATTCAAGCTTTTTGAGATGACCCATCGGTTCGACGATTTCCACGGTTATTTCCTGTTGTGGCTAGCGCTGTTGCTCGACGATGGCTTACGCGGTCGCGCGAGCAACCAGACGCGGATCTACGATCTGGGCGAAGTGGCCCGCTTCGGGGTGGAGGCGGAGGTCGTCCGAGCCCGGGCAGGCGAGGTGCTGCGGCGCGCACCGCGGCTCCTGGCCGACCTGGGATTCAACGTCCACCCGCTGGAGATCTTCGCCCGGCGGCTGGAACTTGGCTCCCTGCCTGCAGACGAATTGATCGAGATGTTCGGTTCCTCGGGCTCGATGGCAGAGGTCCTGAGGTATCTCTCGGCGCTCACTCCAGCCTCGGCGTGGCTCGCTGGCGTTTAACCAGGGTCCGTCATCAAGCATGGCGACCGCCTCCCCGCTGCTGACCGCCACTGGGTTAGGCCGCCGGCGTTCTCGCTCCGACGCCTGGCTTCTCCGTGGAGTCAACCTGGCCATCCGAGGCGGCGATCGGCTGGCGATCACCGGGCCGACGGGGGCAGGCAAGACGCTGCTGCTTCGGGCTCTCTCGCTCCTGGACCTGATCGACGAAGGGGAAGTACGCTGGCGGGAGAAGCCGATCGCGCCCGCCGACATACCCTTCTATCGCCGGCAGGTCATCTATCTGCACCAGAGACCTACGTTCGTCGAAGGGACCGTCGAAGACAATCTTCGCCTACCGTATTCCTTGCGCGCCAGCCGAGGCGATCATTTCGACCGCCACAAGGCCTTGAAGCTTCTGGGCTCCGTGGGCCGCGGCGGCGATCTTTTGTCCCGGACCGATCAGGACCTTTCGGGCGGAGAACGGCAGCTGGTCGCCATAGCGCGGGCGCTTCAACTAGAGCCGACCGTCCTGCTGCTCGACGAACCCACCGCCTCGCTGGACCGCGAGGCGGCACAATCCATTGAGGACCTGGTCTTAGGCTGGCAGCGACAGAACGCCCGTGAACGGGCTGTCGTCTTTGTCAGCCATAGCCCGGAGCAAGTCGGGCGAGTGGCCGATCGGATCCTATCCATGCAGGACGGGTGCATCACCGGGAGAGAGGTACGATGACGATGGATAACTACGTGCCGCTCTCTTATGGGCAAGTCGCGATCGCCGCGCTGTTGGTGATCCTGAACGGCGCGATCTCTCTGGCGTTGCGTCTGCGTTTGGAGCGGTCACTGTGTATCGCCAGTGTGCGCATGGTGGCCCAACTGCTCCTCGTCGGCTTTGTTCTGGAGGGGGTGTTTGCCTGGAGCCGTTGGTACGCCGTGCTCGGGCTCGCCCTGGTCATGACCGTGGTCGCCGGCCTGGCCGCCGTCGACCGCACCGACCGCCGCTACGCGGGGATCTACAGGAACAGCCTTGTTTCGGTCTGGGCCAGTTCATGGCTCATGACGGCGTTCGCCATGGGCGGAGTACTGAGCGACGTCACGCCCTGGTATCGCGCGCAGTACCTGATTCCCCTGTTGGGGATGATCCTGGGTAATACCCTGAACGGGATTTCACTGGGCCTCAACCGGCTGGGCGAGGAGCTTTCGGCCAGCCGCGAGCAAGTGGAAATGCTATTGAGCTTGGGGGCCAGCCGGTGGGAAGCGGCTCAGAACGGCGTGCGCGAGGCCGTGCGGACGGGGATGATTCCGATGATCAACGCGATGATGGTTACCGGCATCGTGAGCCTGCCCGGCATGATGACGGGCCAACTGCTTTCAGGAATTCGCCCGATCGAGGCCGTTAAGTATCAGATCGTCATCATGTTCCTCATCGCCTCGGGCACGGCACTTGGCACCGTCGGAGTCGTAGGGCTCAGTTATCGGCAACTCTTCGATGCCCACCACCGTTTCCGCTACGATCGGCTGACAAGGTCTCGCTGATTACGGGTGCATCATCAGATAGATCAGCAATGCTAACACTCCAGCGCCTCGTATTGGTGAGTACGTTCCGTTTTACGTTACCTTAAACAATAAGGAAGGCGGGCGACAATGCGTTGGAAACTTGGTTTGCGCCAACCTGGTGTACAAGCGGCCCTCGGTGCAGCTCTTCTGTTCGGCGGCGGCACGCCGTTCGCCAAATGGCTGCCGTTGACTAAGGCCCCACCACGGGCGCATATTTTGCCCTCCCAATGGGCGGCAGCGCCCATTGAAATTCCTATTTTTTGGAGGAGTCATGAGCACGCCCCTTTTTTGGAGGGGCGTGCTCATGACTCCTACTCTCCAATTCATCGCGTTGGCCGTGCTCGCGCCGGTGTTAACCGGCTGCAGTTATGCAGGCCTGGTGCGGCCCAGCGTCCTGAAAGAACTCAATCCACGCGTAGCCGCACTCGTTAACGAGCTGCCCAACGTCGACCATCCCAATAATCATCTCGTGGCGAAGATTTACGCCCTCGGCGGCCTCTCCCATGCCAAGGCGGGCCGGGACGGCGTGATGCGCGCCGGCATCCGGGTGCCGAAGGATCAGTACATCTGGGAGCCCGCCTTCATCGTGATGCCGCATGCCGGTGAACTGGAGCTCGAGTTCGACAACCGGGACCAGGCGATTCACATGGCCTTTCTGCCCAGCAACGGCGGTCGGCAACTGTTGTATCTTCCTGTCCACCGACGCGGGACGGCTCGCATCACGCTCGACCAGCCCGGACTCTATTGGTTCGGCTGCCCGGTCGCCAACCATGCCGGGCGGGGCATGCTCGGCTTCATCTGGGTCTATGGCGAGACGCCCAAGGAGGCGCGTCTCGACCGGCCGCCCCAACCCCAACCGGAAAGCGACTGAGGAGGGAGAAACCATGCCAACTCTTCCACTCCTGGGAGCCACGGCGGCTTTGGCCGTGACCCTTGCCACCGGCTGCGCCCCCCTGCGTCCAAGAACCCGCTCACCGAGCGCAGTCAGCCGTGGACGGTGATGGACGCGGGCCTCGAGGGCCGTGCGCCTTCCGTAGTTCAGGGTGCGACCTACGAGCGGCTCGCCAAGGCCCGTGCCGAGCCGCAGAACTGGCTCACCTACTACGGAGCGTACGATGGGCAGCGCTACAGCGCCCTCGACCAGATCCACAGCGGCAATGTGAAAGACCTTGCCGTCGCCTGGGTCTTCCAGCACCCGCCCTTAGGGCTGGTCTCCACCCCGGTCACCTATGCTTTCGAAGCCACGCCGATCGTGGTCGACGGCGTGCTGTTCATGACCGGGCCCGACGGCTATGTCTGGGCCTTGGATGCCGCCAACGGCAAGCTGCTGTGGCAATACCACCATGCGATCCCGCTGGATGTGCCGCTCTGCTGCGGCAACGTCAACCGCGGCGTAGCGGTGGCGGAGGGCAAGGTCTTCTTCGTCAACGTGACTGGGCGCCTGATCGCCCTCGATGCGACGACCGGCCAACCGGTCTGGGACAAGCTCTTCGTCGATGTTCGGGCCGGCGAGAGCGCCACCCTCGCACCGCTCGCCGTCAAGGACAAGGTCTTGGTCGGGAGTTCGGGCGGTGAATACGGCGTGCGCGGGCATCTCGATGCCTTCGAGATCAATACGGGTCGGCACCTATGGCGCCGTTACACGGTGCCGAAACCCGGCGAGCCGGGCTCCAAAACCTGGGCGGGGGATGCCTGGGCGCGGGGCGGCGGGACCGCCTGGATCACCGGCACCTATGATGCCGACTTGGATCTGGTGTTCTGGGGCACGGGAAATCCGGGGCCAGACTTCGACGGCAGCATGCGGCCGGGCGACAACCTATACACCAACTCCGTGCTCGCTCTCAACCCCGACGACGGCTCCCTGCAATGGCATTACCAGTGGACTCCCCACGATGTGTGGGATTACGATGGGGTAAACGAAAACATTCTCTTCGATCAGGAGGGCCGCATGTACCTCGCCCATTTTGACAAGAATGGCTACCTTTTCATCCTCGACCGGATGACTGGGGGGTTTGTCTCCGCGATTCCCTTCGCCGCGCCCCTTGGGGAGATATCGATCGCCACACCGGAAAAATCCGTGTACAGCGGACGCCCACGGCCGCAGGGACGGACATCTGCCCGGGTCCGGCCGGCGCGAAGGAATGGCCGCATGCGGCTTACAGCCCCAGAACCCGGCTGCCCTATACCCCGGTGGTGGAGCTCTGCGGCCTCTTCAAATCCGCGTCCACCGAATTCCGCGAGAGCCTGCCGTATTGGGGCGGCGAGGTGGAGAACCGCCGCCAGCCCCAATCGGGCTTCATCATAGCCTTCGATCCGGCCACAGGAGAGGAGAAATGGTCCAGGCGGACCGAGCATCCCGTGGTCCGCTCGCTGTTGACGACGGCCGGAAACCTGGTGTTCGTCGGCCAGGCCACCGGCGAATTCGAGGCCCTAGAGGCCCGGACCGGAACCCTCCTCTGGCAGTTCCAGACCGGCAGCGGCATCCATGGCAGTCCGATCGCCTACAGTGCCGCTCGCCAACAATACATCGCCGTGCCTTCCGGCTGGGGCGGCTGGCTCAAGGGCTTCGCCCCGGAGTTGTACGGCGCCCCGAGAGGGGCGGCGCTCTATGTGTTCCGCCTGCATGCCCCAGGGTTGCCGGCCCGGAAGGAATGAAGCGAGGAGTAGGTGGTCGGGTAAGAAGGCAGTATTACTACCGCCCCTCCCCTCAGAACCGGGCGAGCGAGTCACCTCGCACCCGGCTCAAGCAACCGACGTACTTCCAGAGGTGTGCGGCTACTGTGAATCTGACGAT
>CADDYU010000213.1 GCA_902810705.1 Methylococcaceae bacterium | reverse complement strand
CCGCTGTGACTCACGCCCTCCCCCAACAACGCCCAGCGGCGCAGGATGATGAAGACGGACAGCACGGCGCAGGACAGGCCCAAGGCGGTGCCGGCTAGGAGGGGAGCGGAAAGCATTGCGAACCCGGAACTATAAAATGCCAACTGCAAAATGGCGACAGGACGCGTCGGCTTTCGCCGCGGCGGCGGATGCGCCCGGCCGCGTCTCCGGCAGAAGTGCAAGTCGAAAAAGGTGGAGCGTGACGGCACTGCAGATGTCGAATCGGCTGCCGACGTCTTCAGCGCGTGCGGGTGAGGTCGTCGAGGCTGTCATTCCTCAGTTCTCATGATTGAATATGCAATGCTTCAACAGCCCCGGGCGCGTGCACGTGCTCCGGGCGATTGCATACCGTCCCCACCCCGATCGCTTCGAGGTCGCAGGCGAACATCCGGTACACCAGGTCCGCCGGCAGGTGTTGGGGCGTGTCGTGGTAGTGCAGCGTGACGTTCACGCACGCGATGCGGTCGCACATGCTCGTCACGGCACGCAAATCGTGGCTGACGAAGATCACCGTCAGGCCCATCGCGCGTTTCAGGTCCGCCAACAGCGAGACGAATTCCTGCTGCCCGCGCCGGTCGATACCGGTCGTCGGCTCGTCCAGGACGAGCAGCCGCGGCTTGCACGCCAGCGCCCGGGCGATATACATCCGCTGAACCTGCCCACCCGACAGCGACCCGACCGGCGCGTCACTGGCGCCGGCCAGCCCGAGCCGTTCGAGAACCGCATCGACGTGTCTTAAATCAGCCGGCGCCGTCGAGCGGAACATGCCCGTCTTGCCCACCAGCCCCAGCCGCGCGACCTGGCGGACGCTGATCGGGAAGTTCTCGGGGACCGCAGGGTTCTGCGGCACATACCCAAACACATCCCCCCGCCTGGCCGCCAACCGCGGTGACATCCCCGCGATCGTGATCGTCCCCCGCTGCGGCTCGCGCAGGCCGAGGATCAACTGCAGGAGGGTCGTCTTTCCCCCACCGTTGTTGCCGATGACGCCCAGCGTCGTCCCCTCCTCAACCGCCAGGTCAATCCCACTGAGCACCGCCGAGCGACCATAGGTGAAGTCGAGATTGGCAATGTCAACGAGTGCCACGAAGGGAGTATATCACAAACGCAACTGAGTGGCGCGTGGCAAGCGTGCAACAAAATCGGCCGAGGTGGCAAACGCCACCCCGGCCGGGAAAGACGGAGGGAAGGATCAGATCGAAGGAACGATCCGCTATTTAGGCGCTGAGCTTGCTCACCCTGTCAACTTAGGCGGTGCGCCGACGACGCTTAAGCATCGCAAGCCCCGCGACGCCGAGCAGGCCAATGCTGGCGGGCTCGGGGACGGCGGAAATATTGTCGATGGCAACGATATTAGAATAGCTCGCTTCCCCGTTCAGATGAAAGAAAAACTCTTGCGTTGTCACATTCGCCGCAGGCGCACTGGCGAACGTCTTGCTGCCTGTAAAGACTCCGTCTACATAAGTGGAAACTACGCCGGTGTCGTAATCGCTGACGAGCGCCACGTTGTAGGTCGTTCCTTCCGTGTATGTAAAAAAGCTCTGCAGATCGTTGTTATCTGCCGAGCGAATTGCAAAAACACCGCCGGTGGCACTGGTCGGTGCCACAGCAAATTTTGCACCCGGCGCCGTCCCGAAAGTGTTCATGCCAAGTAGAATTCCTGCCGCACCCGAACCATTAAGCGTCTTCACCTGTGAGGTGGCGGAATTTGGAGCACCAATGATATCCACGTCAAATGAGAGTCGCACTTGTTGCGACGTGTAGCTCACGGAAGTATCGATCCAAAGCGCTCCCAGCTCAGCATTTTCAGAATTGGTAGTCAGTTGCGCGGCCTTACTCATTCCTCCAACATCTTGAACCAGAATTGTACCGCAACTGGCCGTGGGAGGATTTTTGTATCCGGGATCCCAAATTGGTGTCGCATCGGTGTCGTATCCCCCGATGGCCGTAGGTTTGACAAGCGGATTTGTGGATGCGGCCGTGCTCGGGGCGGAGCCAATGGCGTCACTATCAAAGTTGATATCGACGAATGGCGCGGCCACGGACGTAGCCGTGAAACCGCTTGCCAACATTGACGCTGCGACAACAGTCGAAATAGTAAACATCTTAATCATAAGACACTCCCATTTGCAGTTATTGGGCAACTGCATCCCCCCGCTCCGGGGCGGGTCCCATTCTTGAGACGGCGGCATCGGCCGGCGTCCGGTGAAATTGCTCTCTAATCGTTTCGTTCCACAGCGAACCGGCTCCCCGTGGAAGCGACGGACGTTGGCACGGGTCGTTGTCCATCAAAGGCTCTGCGGCCCGTCGTTGTCGGCCGCCAGCTATCTATGGAGGCCACATGCTCCAGGATGGCGATGACGCCGAGGCTGCGGGCGGTGATTTCGTCCCGCGGGTTGAGCGTGGACGCCACCAAAATCCAGCGGACCCGCGGCCTCATCGCCCGCACCTTGGCCGCCAGCGTCCACACCGGTTCACCGGCGACGGCGGTTTGGGTGAGCATCAGGTCGAACTGCATCACCCGCAACGCCGCCAGCGCGGCACGGGGGGTGGTGACGTTCGTCACGTTCAGGCGGGCGTCGGCGTCATCCCAATTGTCCGGCGGACAATCGACCGCCAGCACCGAGATCACGTCTTGTTCAAGCAGCACGTAGAGCCTTGCCCGTTGGCGATGGTGTTCTTCACAGGTGATCAACCGACAGAAACCCGACGGGTACGCCAGTCCCATAAGCGACGGAGATGCCAGCCTCCTTCGCCACGCGCAGCGAGATGCACAAATGATTTATGGACCTGCAGTTACGCGATGCTTCTCGAGCCAGAGCGGCGCGCGGTGATGTCCGCGCGTCCCGGTTGTTTTGATAGGAAGCGCCCGTAGCGTGGGCCTCGCAACTCTTGGCGGAACCGATCGTTGCGCAACGATATGGTTGAACTGAACAGGGTGGTTATCGTGAGGACGTTCGGATTCAGATGGTTCGTCGCGCCGGCGCGGCAGTTCGTCGATTCCGACCGAGCGCGCGGCGCGGCGCACGCGCCGCGAAGTGCGTATCAGCAGCCGGGTGTGAACGGGAGTTAATCGAGGTCCGTGCCGAGCGTGTGGATGCGGCGGTTGAGGCGCTGGATGTTCATGCCCAGCATGCGGCTGGCGGCGGCCTTGTTGCCGCACTGGCGCAGTGCTTCGCGGATCGCCCGCCGTTCGATCGTCGGCAGGTGCAGCGAATGCCCGGCTGGCCCGTGGCCCGTGGCGGCGGACAACCGGGGTGGGAGGTCGGTGAGCGTGATCGTCTGGCCATGTGACAGGACGTGGGCGTGCTCCATCACGTTGGCCAGCTCGCGCACGTTGCCCGGCCAGTCGTACGCCACCAGCGCGGCGACCGCTTCGAGCGACAGTTGCTTGAGCGGCTCGTCGTAAATCTCGGCCTGCACGGAGAGGAAGTGACGCGCCAGGTCGGCGACGTCTTCCCGCCGGGCGCGCAGCGGCGGGACCTGCACGACGATGACGTTCAGCCGATAGTACAAGTCCTGGCGGAACGTGCCGGCCCGCACCATCTCAACCAGGTCGCGGTTCGTCGCGCACAGCACCCGCACGTCGACGGCGTGGGGCCGGCGGTCACCGACGGGGGTGACCTTGTGGTCCTGCAAGACGCGCAGCAGCTTGGCCTGCATGGGGAGCGACAGCTCGCCGATCTCGTCGAGGAAGAGCGTCCCCCCATCCGCCGAGCGGACGACGCCCAGCGAGTCGCGGACGGCGCCGGTGAACGCCCCGCGAACGTGTCCGAACATCTCGCTTTCAAACAGGCCGTTGGCCAGCGTCGAGCAGTCGACGGGGATGAACGGGCCGGCCACCCGGCCGGAGTGGGCGTGGATGTGGCGCGCGACCATCTCCTTACCGCTGCCCGTCTCACCCAGGATCATGACGGTCGACCGCCGCCGCGCCACGTCGGTCGCGACGTCGCGCACGTCGGACATCACCGGCGACCGGCCGACGAGCACGTCGGCCGCCCAGGACGGTCGCGAAAGATCAATGTCGCGGACAGAAATGGAACGGACTAACCCATTCCCCACACACCGCACGTTCCCGAGCAAGACGTCTCCCCGTTCCCACGTACGAGAACACAAGCCAGACTTGCTACGTCGCGACGCCCACCCCCCGGGGCAGACATCTCTGATTTGAGCAAGTTCGGAAATGGCAACATACGGGAATGCAATGGGCAAAATCAACAGGATGATCGGACCTTCTGCTCGACGTCCCCCGAATTTTCTGTTGGCTGATTTTAGGACCCGCTGCTATACTTCAGACGGTGAGTAGCAAATTACATACCCCCATCCGTCTGTTCGCAAACGGTGAATTAGGATGCAGTTAAGTCAGTCGACTTCGATGCGGATGGAGCAGCGGCAGCTGCTGACGCCGCGGATGATCCAGTCGATGGAGATCCTCCAGCTGCCGCTGATGGCGCTGGAGGAGCGGATCGAGCAGGAATTGCAGAACAACCCGGTCCTCGAGGTCCGCGAGGCCGACGGGTCGGAGGCGCCGGACAGCATCCCGCAGATCGTCGGTGACGACCCGGTCCGCCAAGACCGCGCCGAGGGCGAGCAGCAGCTGGTCATGAAGGAGGACGGCGCCGAGGACTTCGACCGGCTCAGCCGGATCGCCGATTACCTCGATTCCGAAGAATTCGGTGCCGACGGGTTCGGCGGTCGCCTGCGCGACCGGATGGGGCCGGGCTCGTCCAGCTTCGAGGGCGAGCGCGACAAGAAGATGGACGCGATGAACAACACCGCGTCCCGCTCCATCACCTTGCAGGAGCACCTGTTAGGCCAATGGGCGTTCGTCGAGACCACCCCGGCGGTCCGCGCGGCGGGTGAGGCAGTCATCAACTACATCAACCCGGACGGTTACCTCAAGACCGACTTCGAGACGATCCAGAAGGAATCCAAGACCCCGCTCAAGACCGAAGACCTTCACGCCGCCGTCAAGCTGATCCAGACGCTCGAACCGTCCGGCATCGGCGCCCGCACGGTCGCCGAGTGCCTGCTGATCCAGCTCGACGCGCTCGAGAACGACGCCGACTTCGCCGACGACCACGACTTCGACCTCGAACGCGCGCTGGTCCGCGACCATCTCAAAGATTTGGAGATGAACCGCTACCCGCAGATCAGCAAAAAGCTCGGCCGCCCGATCGAGGAGCTGCAGCAGGCGGTGAAGCGCCTGGCCCGCCTCCACCCGCACCCGGGCAAGCAGGTCGGTGGCGAGGACGCCCCCCCGATCACGCCGGACGCGAAGATCTACTTCGACGAGGAGACCGGCAAGTACGAGATCGAGATGGCGAACGACCCGGCCCCGAACCTGTACATCAGCGGCATGTACCGCAAGATGCTCAAGGACCGGCTCAACTGCGACAAGAAGACCCGCGAGTTCCTCTCCAACAACATCCGCAACGCCCGCTGGCTGATCGAATCGATCGAGCAGCGCAAGAGCACGATCCACCGCGTGATCCGCGCGGTCGTCGACGCCCAGCAGGAGTTCTTCGAGAAGGGACCCGAAAGCCTCAAGCCGCTGCCGATGATCAGCGTCGCCGACCAGCTCGGCATCCACGTCGCCACCGTCAGCCGCGCCGTCAGCGAGAAGTGGATCCAGACCCCCCGCGGCGTCTACCCGCTCCGCAAGTTCTTCTCCGGCGGCACGCACAGCTCCGACGGCGAGGAGATGAGCTGGGACGCCGTGAAGGAGAAGCTGCGGATCATCATCGACAACGAGGACAAGCGTGACCCCCTGAACGACGACGAGATCGTCGCCCGCCTGAAGGACCAGGGGATCGACCTCGCCCGCCGCACCGTCGCGAAGTACCGAAAGATCCTCGACATCCCCACCGCGCGCCAACGCAAACAGTTCTGAGCCGCGCGCGGACGCCAACCCGACCTCACCGACCTGCCCGTCTTCGGCGTGCAGGTCTTTTTTTGGTCCGAAGATCGGGAGTGCACGCCGCGCGGGGGAGGGGTAATTGCACGTGTTCCACGTGGAACACGCGCTTGTTCCACGTGGAACACGAGCTTGTCGATGTGTTCCTGTCGATGCGCCCTTTGGAAAAATGCGTGCGATCGTTCCTAAGTCTTTTATAAAGCGGATCTTACGAATTCACGCCCCTTGAGCCGGGGGTGTCAACCCCCGGGTGGAAGAGCGCTTTCCCATCCGGGGGTTGACACCCCCGGCTCAAGAGGCGTGATGCGGTTCAGCGCCGTTTGCGCGCGTGGCGCACGCGATTCGACGCGATTCACGCGAAATGCGCGCGAAAATACCTAACGTATATCGCGCCTTTGACCGCGCGCCGTGCGGTCACCGGACCACCCGCTCCGCCGTCGCGCCCGCGTCGTCGGTCGCGGCTGGATGTCGCCTCACCCCCGCGGCAACATCCCCGGTGGCAAGCCCATCTCCCCCGCCAGCCTTTGCATCTCCGCCTGCATCATGTCGCCGGCCTTCGCCTGGGCGGCGGCGACCGCGGCGACGATCAGGTCTTCGAGCATCTCCGTGTCGCCGGGGTCGGCGAGCTTGGCCTTGTCGATCTTGAGGCGGACGAGCTCGAGCTTGCCGTTGACGGTCGCGGTGACCATCCCGGCGGCGGCGTCGGCGCTGACCGTCCGCCGCCCGAGCTCCGCCTGCATCGCCTGCATCTTGCCCTGCATCTCCTGGGCGCGGCGCATCAGGTCGGGCAGGTTACCGAGGTTTTTGAGGGCGTCGAACATGGTTGGCTGGTGGCTAGTGGCTAGTGTGAAACAGTGTGCCACGCTTCCGTCTTACTAGCCACTGGCCACTGACCACTAGCCACTTATTTCGACCTTCACGATCTCGCCGCCGAACGTTTCGAGGGCGGCGCGGACGAGGGGGTCGTTCTTGAGTTGTTCCTTCAGCTCGGACGTCAGCCGGATCCCGGGCTCGGGCTGCGGGACCGGGGGCGCCGCCGCGGGTTCGGGGGCCGGTGGTTGCGGGGG
>CADDYU010000212.1 GCA_902810705.1 Methylococcaceae bacterium | reverse complement strand
GTGCGGAACAAGCCTTCGATCTCTTGATTTTCGACCAGGGGCGAGAGGTTCAGTTCGGCGTTCAGGACCGGGATGCGGAGGGACCAGCGGACCGGATAACGCGTTCGGCTCGCGGGACTCGACCAGTAGCCGACGGGTTCGAGATGCAGGCCCCCCCGCGGCAGGGCTTCCAACCGGCCGTCGGCGTCGATGAGAAACCCGCGGTCGATAGGTTCGGAAGGGTCGCTTTGGCGCTCTCGAAGCGAGCCTTCGTGATGGGAACCGTTATGCCGCCGCCTGAGGCGCAGGATCAGAATCTCCCGGCCGTCATCCAGCTGCAGCCGGCAGCGGTCGAGGGCCACTTGCCCGCCGGTCGGCGGCAGCCTTCCCCAGGCGTGGTCGAGCCAGGCGGAGCCCGAGACCGGGCGGGGTCGGCCCGCCGTTAGAACGGTCCCCTCGACCTCGAATCGGCTGATCAAGTAGGCGCGCAAATTCCCGCCGGTTCCCGCCTCGTCTGGAATCACGGCAGGCTTGAACTCTCTTAGGCGGAGCTCGATCGCTCGGTCCCCCGCTTGAGCGCGGAGCGCGAATCCGGCGGAGTCGTCAAGCGGCACCTCGAGGCTCCAGGCGTCGAGCCAAAGCCTTTTCGAAGCCGGATCGTAGCCGCTGAGGCCCAGCGCGGCCCGCTCGAAGCGCTCTTTCGAGTGAAATTCCTCGGAATCGGCCCAAGCGAACAGGCCCCGGTAAACCGCCGCCGCAGCCCAGGCGGAGGCTCGCCGGGGCGGCTCGGGAGTGAGACCTAGCCGGGCGAAGGACAACCGGAAGGCGAAATTCCGGCCTTCGGCGTCCCGGAGCCAGCCGGCAAAATCCCAGATTTCCCCCGCCGCCCGTTCATGCGCGCCATGATCGGCCGGGAAGACCAGCGGGCGGGTCGGATCGTCGCCGGGAAAGCGCCGTTCCACTTCCCGAAGGCGAGCGGCGAGTCCGGCGAAATCGGTGTTGTTCCGGGAAGCGGAGCCATCCGGCCGCGCTGCCATGAACCAAACCGTCGCCGTCAGGACCAAAGCCAAAAGCGCCCCGGCGAGGCCGGCGATCAAGCGCGGCAGGGCGGAACCGGGGCTATGTCGTGTCATCTGAATTTATCCCGTCCGGCTCTAAAATCATTTCGGGCCCGGGCGATTCCCGGCATACTCGACTCCATGGCGTTCAATCTCTCCGACCGCATGATACAACGCTTGAGCCCGGTCCGCTCCGCGCAGCGCTTGCGCGTGGCTGGCCGGGTGCTTGCCGTCTGGATCCGGGCCTTGCTGCGCGCGGTCCGCGAGGAAGGGCTGAATTACCGCGCCACCAGCCTGGCTTACACCTCCCTGGTGGCCATCGTGCCGGGTCTGGCCCTCACCTTTTCGCTGCTCAAGACGTTCGGCGTCGCCAACCAGTTGGAACCTCTGCTGCTGCAAATGCTCGCGCCCTTGGGCGACAGGGCGGCGGAACTGGCCGATACGATCCTCGACTTCGTGAAGCGGGTCAACGTGGGCGTGCTCGGCTTCATGGGACTGGTGGTGCTCATCTACACCATCATTTCCATGCTGGAGAAGATCGAAGCGGCGTTCAACCATATCTGGCGCGTCACCCACACCCGCAGCTTCGCCCGGCGGGCCAGCGATTACATCAGCGTGGTGCTGTTGGGACCGGTCCTCATCTTCTCCGCCATCGGCCTCACCGCCTCCATGCCGGGCGCCGCCACGGTGCGCAAGCTGGTGGCCCAGGAGCCGTTCGGCACGCTGTTTTTTCTGGGCGGCAAGCTGCTGCCGTTTCTCCTGATCATCGCCGCCTTCACCTTCGTCTACGTCTACATTCCGAATACGCGGGTGCCCTGGCGGGCGGCGCTGTTCGGCGGCACCGTAGGCGGGCTCACCTGGAAGCTGGCCGGTCTCCTGTTCGCCCGGTTCGTGGCCGGATCGGCCAGTTATCACGCCATCTACTCCAGCCTGGTCATCGTCATCCTGTTCATGATCTGGCTGGATCTTTCCTGGCTGATCTTGCTGCTGGGAGGGCAGGCGGCCCTGTATTTTCAGCATCCGCATTACGTGCGCGGACACGTCCGATTCGCGGACCTCGGCAACCGGTCCAAGGAGCGGCTGGGGCTCACGCTGATGACCCTGATCGCCGAACGCTTCATTCGCGGCGACGAGCCCTGGACCCTGGACGAACTGGCCGAACGTCTTTCGCTGCCTTGGGAAACCGTGAAGGCGGCCTTGCAGGTCTTGCAGGCCGGAGGACTCCTAGAGGAAACCGGCCGAGGCAACGAAAGCTTCATCCCGGCCCGGGACCTGGCCGAGATAACCTTGTGGGAGGTGTTGCAGGCCACGCGCGCGGGCCGGGAGGAGGAACGGACGGCGGCGCGGTCCGCCTTGCCGGAGGTCGCGGCCTTGATGGACGAATTGGAGCAGTCCGTGGCGGCAAGCGTCAAATCCTTGTCTCTGCGGGAGTTCGTGCTCAACCGACCCCAAAGACGCGAGCTGGCGATTACCGAAGCCAAGGAGAATAGTTCCCCTCAGCGGCGGAGCGGATAGACAAAGGAATAAGGCGCGATGCCGGGCAGCCAAGGATAATAAGGCGGACCCCAAGGATAGAGCAATTGCCGCGCGGTATGCACCTCCCGGCGCGCCCGGTTCAGCCGGTTTTGCTGGACGCTGATGAAGGTTTCCTGGGCCGTCAGTTCGCTCCGCAGTTTCGCGTTTTCGCTTTGCAGCCTGGATTTGGCCCGCTCGATGTCCTCACGGGTCGGAGACCGGAATTCGGCGGCCGTGCGGCCGGTGATCAGGGCGGCGCGGTGGGCGAGCAGGTCGAAGATCAATTCCTGCCGGGCGGCGGGGCTGATTTCGTATTCGGGCCCGAGGCCGGCTTTCATGGCCTTGACCCGCTCGATTTCCTTATCGACCAACTTCAGATGCTGCTCCGCCAAGGCACGGCAATTCACCGGCGGAGCATTGTCCTGATAAAGCTCGCGGCGCTCCTCCTCGGCCGGCTCCGCTTCAACACCCGGGGGCGGCTGATAGCCGTAGCGCGCGGTCCCCGAGGCATCCTTCCAGCGGTACAGGGTTGCCGACGCCGCGGGTTCCAAAGCGGCAAGCAAGGCCATCAACAAGGCGCATAGAGATTTCATGGGGTTCCTCCGGAGGAAATAGACGCTTTGACCGCTAAGCGGAAAGGCCGCTCCCTATAAATTCAGAGAAAATCCTCCATAACCTTCGCTACGACAGGTTTATAAAAATTTACGCGCGCTGTCCTTTCTGGATCTGCTCGAAGGGGATCACTTCAGCTTGGGAATGATTGGAATATGTCTCCCATTTCGGGTAATAGCTCTCATCCGCCTCGTTGCCCCAAGCCGCCCAGTTATCGCGCATGCCGCGCGCGAATAGCTCCAGGTAAGGACCGGGGCTGCATGACTCGATAATTTCGTATATCTCATCCGGCTTGCGCGAATGTTCGCGCTTCTGCGTGGCGAGAAAATTCACCTGCCGGCGTCCCGGCGCGAGGGTGCGGGCATTTTTGCCGCGAGTGCCGAATAAAACCAATTCCGTGACATTGCGGAAATAAAATCCGACGCCGCGACCGTCCGGGCCGCTATCTTTGCGGATCTTGTGCCAAACGATGTTCGTCTTGTAGGTAAAGCCCCACGCTTCCATGACCTTCAGTCCTTCGAGCAGCAGCGCGTTCGGCACCCACAGGTAAAGATGCGCCGTGTCGCTCGCGAGCGTTCGCACCGACAGGCCCAAGATCTCATCCAGCGTCAGTGTGCCGTAGCGGTTCAGGCGCCTGTGCTCCGGCGCTATCTTGCCCGTGCGGTTCTGAAATTGCCACGGGGGATCCGCCAGAATCGTTCTAAAGCGCCGGTCGCCGCCCCATTCCAGCAAATCGGCGGCAGGGTTAAGGGTGCTCTTTTCCATATTCCGCCCAATCTGTAATGAGTTTTGGTGTAATGCCTAGCGCCAACACCGGACAGCCGCCATGCCGCCCGGTATTCAGCCGGCAAAGCAGCTTTCCCATCCATGTTGTGCTCGCTCCATATTTGGCCTTGATGAGCTTCGGCTTGCCGTTCTTGTCGGTTTTGGGGTTGCCATCGCTGTCCAGTTCCGGCCCCAGTTTTTCGAAAACAGTATTCAGCGATGCGCTGCGCGTCAATAGCACCGCCGCGTCGATCAGGTCGCATTCATGGAAAGCCCGGAACGCATACAGATCACGATCAAATGTTTGATGCTTGCTATTCCATTCGAGGTCAAACGCGACACGCTTTTTCACGTAATCTACCTTGTGCCCGTCAAGGACGTTTTCGCGGGTTATGTAATCGGCGTTGCCCTTCTTCTTAAGCGTCTCGATTTTTTCGAGGGTGTTGGATTGGCCTTTCTTCCGCTCTTCTTCCCGCTTGATCCGACCACCTTGGTAATCAGCAAGTCGCCTTTGATTCGGGTTTCAATCCAGCCCTTTGCTCGCAGCAGATTGGAGATCCGTTTCGGAATGTCGGATTCATTCCCACCCGGTTTGCGAATGTCGGCCAGCGTCAGCCGAAATGCGCGCAGCCCCTCGATGATTTCCTGAAATTCGTCGGAGCAGCCAGTCGCCAGCACCTGCGCGGCGTTGCGGTAATTGTGGATTTCATAGAGATTCCGAATGTCCTCGGGAATGAAAGCATCTATCGGGCTCGCGGTCATGGCGTGGGATTCTTTCTTGTTTCTCCTGCGAACAGTGGCCACTGTTCCGCAACGTATTTTTCGACCGCATCACGCACGACCCAAGCGACAGAAACTTTCTTTCCAGCGGCAATCTGTTCGATTGTTTCGTAAAGCTCGCGCGGAAAGCTCGCTGAGGTGCGCATGCTCTTTGATTCATGCTTTTGGCGCGATGGCTGCCTTGCGTTGTTGGACATAATGGCTTCCGGTTAGATATACACCACCTTACACCAACACGATGCAAAAAGGAGTTCTCGATGGGGTGAGCTTAAGGATGATTTATCTTTACTGTCTAACAAACACAAATCATCTTCATCGCAATTCATTCTTCACCGCTCCGCAGCGTTCGCAGCGGTATACCGTTACCAGCTTGCCCTGCTTCACGTCGAACACCTTTCCCTTGTCCACCTTCCATTTGTGAAAGCCGCTGCGGCAGAGGGTTTTGCCCTGATGTTTCTCGGAGGCTTTGGGCTTGCGGAAGGGGAGGATTTCGGCCATGGCGAGAGCTCTCTTCAGGATTTGGGAAAAATGGTTCGAAACGTCAGGTTGATGCGCGGGTCTTGCATGCCGGGTATCCTGGGAATGCGGTGCCGCCAGTGGCGTTGCAGGCGGCCGCCCATCAGCAGCAGACTGCCGTGGCTTAGGGTCAGGCTCAAGTTGTGGCGGGTTTTGTCGTGGCGTAGCTCGAAGCGCCGCTCGGCGCCGAAGCTCAAGGAAGCGATGAATGGCTCCGGTCCCAATTCCGGTTCGTTGTCGGCATGCCAGCCCATGGCATCGTTGCCGTTCCGGTAAAGATTGCCGAGCACGCTGTTGAAGCGCTGTCCGCTCTTCGTTTCCACCCGCTCCTTGAGCGCCCGTAGCGTCTCCGTCCAGATTGAGGGCGGGTGGTCCACTCCGGAGTAGCGGTAGCGCGCCTCTGGATCGCCATACCAGCACACGAGGCGGGGCACCTGAATCTTTCGGCCGGCGATAATGATATTCTCCTCCTGCCAGGCCAAATCCTCCTGCAACCGAACCAGAAAGGCGTCGGCTTCCCGATCCGGGATGAAATCCTTGATGAAATCCAGTTCGCCGTCCAGATTCAGCAGCTTGGCCATACGAGTGCGCTTTAGATTAACCGGCGCTTGTGTGGTTTTGATCTTGGCGCTATAGGTAAAATAGGCCGAACATTGGGAACCGGCGGTTTCGGCCGGCGTCTTTCTGACTTTAGGATATTCCAAATCAACCTACTCATGTCCACTCTTGAATCTTCGGTGATTGATCCCGGCAATTTTTTTGTCCGGCTCTTTTTCATGGCGGTGTATTTCCTGATCCTCAGTGTGGTCCGGTTTATTTTGTGGGGCGTGCTCCTGGTTCAGATCCTTTACCATCTGTTTGGCGGCGGAGTTAGTCCCGGAGCGCAAAGGATAGGACAGGCGGTTTCCGAGTACGTCTACCGCATCTGGCTGTTTCTGACCTACAACACGAACGAAAGGCCCTTTCCGTTCGCCAACTGGAAGGATTGAGTTTCCGGGGAAAGGGACGGCGGTCAGAGCCCCGTCCCAGTTCCTTCCATCCGCTCCATCAGCCGTTGCAAGCCATCGGATATCAGAACCGGATAGGTGGCTGTTGCGTCAATGGGTCTAAGCTCCTCAGGCAGCCGCTCCAACTCAGCCTGGAGCCGTTCCCTGGCGGCGTTCAGCGGCTCGGGCGGATGCAGCCGACGTCCTTCCTGCATCACCGGCCGGAGTAAAGGCTCGCCCGGTTGTTCCTCCCCTTCCAAAGCGAGGACATCATGGCTTAGCTGGCCCTGGCTGCCGTAATTGCGGTACACCTGTTTGCATCCGGGCCAGGTCGCCTTGTCTGGGGAGTGCTTCCGCCGAGGCCGTCCGGCGTATTCCTGAAGCTTGTACGCGCAGTTGAGATACGGCCGATCGGCCGAAACGGTCATGCGGGTGCCAACGCCAAAGCCGTCGATCGGCGCGTCCTCGGCGAGCAGCCGCTTGAGCTCGTGTTCGTCCAAGTCGCCGCTGGCGAAGATCTGACAGCGGCTTAGTCCGCCCGCGTCGAGTATCGTCCGCACCTCGCGGGCCAGCGCGCCCAGATCGCCGCTGTCCAGCCTCACCCCTTGTATGGCGATCCCCTCCGCGGCGAGGCGCGGGGCTAAGGTTACGACTTTCTGCGCGGCTTCGAGAGTGTCGTAGGTATCGATGAGCAGAACCACGTTGCCGGGCTGGGCCTTGGCGAAGCGCGCGAAGGCCTCGGCCTCGTCATCATGGGCCATGACGTAGGAATGAGCCATGGTGCCGTACAAGGGAATGCCGAAGAGCTGTCCCGCGAGCACGTTGGAGGTGCCGTCGAAGCCGGCCAGCCAGGCGGCGCGCGCCGCCAAAAGGCCGGCCTCGGCGCCGTGGGCCCGGCGCAGCCCGAAATCCACCAGCCGCTTGCCCGGCGCGGCCAGCAC
>CADDYU010000211.1 GCA_902810705.1 Methylococcaceae bacterium | reverse complement strand
GGCCTCCCCCAGCGGTGGTACACGAGGAACAGCAGCGCGTAGAACACCGCCGCCCCGAACATGAACCGGGCGTAGTCCCCGTCGGTCGGTGTGCCGTAATGCACGGTCGACCAGCCCGTCTGCGCCGCCGCGACGCCGACGAAATTCGCAGACCCGAGCAGGAATAGGTTCCACGTCGTGAACAGGTCCGAGCGACCGCGGACGTACGGCAGGACGATCGCCGCCAGCATCGCGACGGCGAAGGCGTACCCGAACGGGATCATTAACCACTGCATGGGCGAGCCGCCGCGGGTGGAAGTGCCAAGCCGTTTGGCGTGCGGCCCGCTCACCGTTCGCAGGAGGGTTCAGTCCGAACGCCGACGCGTCATTCTACGTCGGATCGTGACCCGCACAAAGGCGCGGTCGTCGCGTTGCGGACGGGAATCCGTCGCCGTAGTATTGCCGCATGCCCACTAAGGCGAGGAAGGCGCTGGAAGCTATTCTGCGTCGCCCGTCGATGGGATATTGCCCGATCTGCGAGAAGCGAACGATCTTCCTAAAATTTGGCCCTTGGCTGCGCGACGACCTACGCTGTGCCCGGTGCCACAGCATTCCTCGTTGGCGCGCGGTCGCGCACGTGCTGGCCGAGTTGTTTCCGAGTTGGCGCAATTTGAACATACATGAGTCGTCGCCTGGAGGTCCGTGTTCCGAGAAGCTGCGTCGCGAGTGTGCAAGCTACGTGGGGTCTCAATACTATCCCGGTGCCGCGCCGGGTTCTTCGCGCGAGAACTGGCGGGTGGAGGATCTACATCAATTGACCTTCGCTGACGCCTCGTTTGACCTTACGGTGACGCAGGACGTTTTTGAACACATTCCCGATCCCGCCGCCGCTTTCGCGGAAATCGCGCGGACGTTGAAGTCGGGGGGGGCACACGTATTCACTGTCCCGTTATACCGGCAGCCGACGACCGAAGTACGCGCCGAGTTACGGGACGGGATCGTGCGCCACCTCGCTAAGCCGGAATATCACGGCAACCCCGTTGACGCCGACGGATCGCTCGTGTTCCGCCGCTGGGGCTGGGATTTGCCGGACTTCGTTTTCCGTTGCTCTGGCTTGACGACGACTATCATCTGCATGCGCGACCGGCGGCTAGGAATCGACGGTGAGATGAGCGAGGTGTTCGTCAGCCGAAAGAGTCGGTAGAGGGCGATTCAGTACCGTCCGCCGTTGCAGCCCCTCAACGCGCGGCCCGTGACCCGTCAATCGCAGCCCGCGTCGCTTCGAGGTAGGCGTGGCCCCACCTCTGGTCCGGCTCAAGGTGGTTCCCCTCAGCCCATTCGTTCCACGCGTTGACGAACACCAGTTGTTCGCCGCCGGCCTCGCTCGCTCGTCGCACCACCTCGGTGAGCCACTGCTCGTACTTTCGCGGCGTCGATCGGACGAAGATCGTGGGATGTCGTTTGCGGCGGGCACTGTTGTCCCACGACGGCATGACGCCGCGGAAGCGGAAGTACGGCGGATCCGGACGTTCAAGCAAGGGCAAGGCTGCGTCCTCCCAATAGTCTCGCAGGAGGAGGTGGCGTCGCGCGAGCCCGACGAGCGGCAGGCCGTATTGCGCCGCAGCACGGCGGACTTTTCGTCCGATCGGCGTCGTGCGGTACCGCGCGCTGGCAGGCGGGAACTCGACTGCGCCGTCGAATCCGATCACGGCCGGGTCGCCTTGCTCATCGGGGAAGCTCTCTACCCGCGCCAGGAACAGTTCGCCGAGTCCTGCTTTTCGAGCTTCGTCACGCCACCGTTCAGCCGTCCGCCGCGGCTCCGGAAGCCGGTTGGCGCGGTAGACGAGCAGTAACGGACGCCCGCGGAATCGAATGTAGCGGCTGTCGCTCAAGGCCGGGACGAGCGAGCGGATGTGCGCCAGATCGTCCTCCTCGTTGTAGTCCTGCCCTAGCAGAACGCGACGGTCGAATCCGTCCCAAGCCCGCGTCCAGTTCTCGTTGGCCCAGCAAAGGCAGAAGGGGAAATCCGGCCGCCCTGACGCGAGCACCTCGTTGAACGGCCGCTCCAGCACCCTGCGCCCATTGAACCAGTAGTGGTAGTAGCAGAAGCCGCCGATCCCGTACTCTCTCGCCAACGCCGCCTGGGCCTCGCGCGTCTCCGGCAGGCGCAGGTCGTAAAAGCCCAGGTCGGCCGGCAGGTGCGGTTGGTAGTGCCCGACGAACCGAGGCCGCGCCCGTGTGACGTTGGTCCATTCGGTGAAGCCGCGGCCCCACCAATCGTCGTTCTCGGGAATCGGGTGGAACTGCGGCAGGTAGAACGCGATGAGCCGTACCGCGTCGACGCCGTTATCTGTGGGAGTGGGAGCCATAGCCGTTGCAGGTTTGCACGTCGTCATCGGGCGTCAGCGCCTGAGCGATGATGCGCGGCGATCGCTTCGGCCAAGCGGGATTCGAGTCGGTCGACCATCGCGTTCAGAGTCCATTTGGCAGACACCTCGGCGGCGGCGGTACGCCCGAGCCGCTCGCGGAACTCCTGTTCGGTCAACAGGCGTCGAAGAGCTGCTCCTGCTTGCTCAGCATCATTCTCGACCAAGAGACCAGTACAGCCGTCCAGGACCGTTTCGCGCACACCACCCTCAGCGACGGCCACCACGGGCAACCCGCACGAGTTCGCCTCCAGAGGTGCTAGTCCGAACGGCTCCAGTCGGGGCGCGTAGATCATGGCCGACGCCGTGTTCAGCAACCTGACGAGTTCATCGTCCGCCACTCGCTGACGCACGTCGAACGGCACCCGGAGCGATTCGGCCACTTCCTGGACGCGACGCGAGTAGTCCGGGTGGCTCACGTTGCCGACCCAGACCAGACGCGGCGGCGGCTTGCCGGCCGCCGCCACGGCACGGACCGCAAACTCTACGTTCTTTTCCGGAACAATGGCACCGAGGCCGATGATGAAAGGCTCGCGGGGCACGTCGAGACGCCGGAACAACTGCGGATCGATCCCGAGATAACAAACCTTGGAGTCCAAGCCGTAAGCGCGGAGTACGCTCTCTCGGCTGTAGAAGGAATTTACGAGAATAACATCAAAAGCTTTAGCACTGCGGACTTCCTCGCGAACTTGGAGGCGCATGCCGGGTAGCTTGACGGCGTCAAGCGCTTGGGCGTGTAGTGAGGGTAGGCTCCACCCGGAGGGAGGAGCGGCCCATGGCGGCTCGGGAAGAGCTTCGTATAGCCATCGGTAAGGCTCGCCCAAATAGATCGTACTAGGGATCGTCACGTGCCTCGCGATTGATGCCGTCCGAAACGAGGTGCAGGCGTTCGAGAAAAGGATGTCGAACCCGCCCTTGTTGATCTGCTCTGCGCAAGCTCGGCAGTGTTCGTCGAACGCGGCAAGGTGTCGGGCGACTTGCCTATAGCGGCGGACAACGCGAGCGACAGGGTTGCGGGTCGGATGAGGCTGCCAATGCAGGGGAAGGACGTGAACGGGCGCGTGCTTGGACAACGGCAAGTATGATTGATCTGCAGTAGGTGGGCACCAGCACTCCACGGAGTGGCCTCTCTGGACGAGTCCTCTCACGTGATAAAACAACGCACGCTTGCCGCCACCGCTTGGCAAGTTGTCCCAAACCGCGACACGCATGTCTGCTCTTCCCGCCTCCATGAGCCGAGCTGGCCGGTGCTCCGACGCCTAGGCTTTGAACGCCGGTCTAACCCCCGCTGACTGGTTCAACCGGACGCATCGCATTGATCGCGGTCCACGCTTTCATTGGCACCCACCAAGCGGAGGAAACGCAGTAGCTAATCGCGCTTGCCGCAGCGACTCCGACTACGCCGAAGCGGTGGCCGAGTGACAGACCGAGGATAAGGTTAAGAGCCCCATGGATGACGGAGCAAACCGCGATTGTCCTCTGTCGACCCACGGCGAACAGCACGGTGGAATGGCATTCGGTGAACACACGGAGCAAGAAGTAGATACCTAGGATGATGAGTAGCGCGCGTGAAGGGAGGACCGCGGACTGCTGCGTCCAAAGCGAGAGCACCTGCTGCCCTACCACCGCCATAGTAACGAGCGCGGCAGCCATAATCCCCACTGAAGCGAGGCAGATTCGGCGCAGGTATAAGCTGACCCAATGGGACTCGTTCCGGCTGAATGCTTCGCCGACCGCCGGCCATAGCGGACCTAGGGCTAGGGACGTCAGCGAGCTGACCAGGACATACAGCTTGGCCGCTAATTCGAACTCGGTAACCGCTGTTCCGGACTGGACTTGTACGATCAGGAAGCGATCAAGTTGGAGGATGAGCAGGGTCGCCAGGTCGATCACGAAAAACGCCGCGCTCGCGCCCCACATGCTCTGGAACGCGATCCACGAGCGGTCCCGCCATCGCGGCCGGAGCTCTGGGTGCTGACGGGCGAACAACCACAGGCCGTTCAGAAACCAGAGTCCGCACATCGTGGCACCGGTCGCCACCACCACCCCGGCCATACCGTACCCGCCCGCGACGGCCGCCCAAGTTGCCGACAAACTCAGCACCGCGCCAGCCACCGCCCACGATGTTGCGCGATGCTGCTCTTGTAGTGCCGTGTAGACGACCCATAGCGGGCTTGCCGCCATACCTAACAAAGCGAACGCAATCGAGAGGCCTACGGTGTGCGGCACCGCTCCAGCCAACGTTTCGCTTGAGGTAGGGAAGACCGCGCCCCACGGTACGAGCGGAAACGCGAGTACACACAGGAGGCCGATCGCCGCCAAAACCAAGCTGGAACCGAGCCAGAGGCTCGTCAACGCCCGCCGGCCAGCGCCGAAGTCCTGTGATGCTTGGCAGCGGACTAACTCGTTGATCAGAGCGTTCCCCAATCCGAGGCGCCCGATTTGAAGCCACCCTACGACTGCCGTGATCGTAACGTATAATCCGTACTGTTCCGCGCCAAGGTGATGGAGCAACAGAGGCACGGTGACCAAACCAACGGCGACACCGACGCCACGCTGGAAGAAGCCGGCGATGACATTCTTGAGCAGCCGCCGTCCACGGGAAGCGGTCGTGGCGACGGGGGGGGGGTCGATTAGCGGCTCAATCGCCGCTGCGGCAGCGTCTCCCAGTACGCTCGCCATATCCGCCGGTTGCTCCGCGGTCAGAACAGACTGAAGCGTAATTGCGGGATGCTCTGTAGCCAGCCCCATCTGTTTACGCGTTCCGCTCAAATCCATTGCGCTTGCCGCGAGCCAGCCAATGCTGGCCGCCTTCTCAATGGTGCGACTTGCGATTCAGTGCGTATCGACAGTCGGCCAGTTCTACGAGGTTGATCGGGCTCTCCCGGTGAAGCGCGACAACGTCAAAGTGCATGTCGCCGTGGATTGTGGACTCGCGACAAATCTTGGCGAGGGAATCCAGATCCCGATGCTGCACTTCGTGCGTGACATGGCTGAAACCGCCAAACTTCGTGAACCACACGAAGGTGCAATAACCTGCGCTGGCAAGAGCGTCGAAGTGGGCAAGGTGACAATTACCGACACGGGCGCAAATGATCGGGTGCCACTCGAAAATCACCGCTGGATGGAGTCGCTCCAAGGTGGCGCTGGCGCCGCGAAGCACCTCGCCATCGTAGCCGTCAACATCGATTTTGAGTACATCCACGCGATTGAACTCGTGCCGTTCGAGAACCGAGTCGAGCGTTGCCGCGGCCGCCGCGCGGCCGCCTTGCGCACTAGCAGTGCCGCCGTGGATCCGCACGAGTTCTGGAATTTGCGACTCGTCTGCTGCGAGCAACGTTCGGACAAGCGTCTTGTTCGGTAGGAACGCGAGGTTGTGGGTCAGATACTGGAAGAACTCAGCGTCACCATCGACACAGAGCAAGCTGCCTACTTCGCCGGGGCAGTTGCTCTCGACCAGCAGAACGGTATCACCAGTGGCCGCTCCCACGTCAACCAGGGCGATCGGGCGATTGAGGGCGAGGTACGACCGGTGAACAAGCTCGATGATCGGGTTGTTCAAAGACCGATGGCGACGCGCGTTGATCGGGTAGGTGTTCCCGAAGTTGACCACGGTAGGTCGACCGTGGATATTGAGACGCACAGGGCCGGCCATCCGTGCGCTTGCAAGCCGCCACGCGCGGCGCCAGAAGCTACCCGCGAAACGAACGAACTCCAAGCGCGAGGTCAGAACGAGCGCTCGGTAAACGACTGTAGGGGCGAAGCGTGCTGATAAGCTTGAGGGTGCCCTGTGCACGTTTTACAGTCCGCGGTGCTCCGAGCGAGCATACGAGTTCAGCCAAAGGACGGGCAAGCCGATTGCACGACCGGCTCGCCCCTGAATCAGCAAATTGTGCGGAGGAGGCGGGATCAGTTATTGCCGCACGGCATCAAAACGCTATCGCCCTTCCAACTCGGACCTTGGAACCAAGTACCAGCTCCGGAGTCGTCGCCCTTATCCGAAGCGACCGGTTCGCTTCCCGAGATCTTCGCCTGAGTGTAAATATTGTCCTTGTTAACGCCAGTGAACGGCGTCGACGCCCAATCGACGTGGCCGTCACCATAAAGGACGTTCTGCCCCTCGAACTTGTGGTTCTTGCTGTTGGCCCTCTTCATGTCCGCGGCACTCGCGTCGTTGAGCGGCGTCGTAACGTTTTGCGTATCGCCTGCTTCAACGCCTGGGTTCCAATCGGCTGCCATCGCGAAGTCGGATGGCAAGGAAGCGCTCTTCCACTTGTACCCGTTCGATTCTGCCGCGGCGTTCGGATACGGAACCGCGAAGCTGTAAGATAGATTCTTGCCGGCTGGGCCTACGCTGTTTCCGACATCGACGTTGAACGTCACTCGAGCGTTCGCACCTGCTCCTCCGGCACTCATCTGGTCCTTCTCGACGCCGGAACTGGGGCAGGTGAAGACTTCGGCTCCCAAGTCCTGAGTTCGAACGAGCAGAAAGTACGCCGCTGTCACATTGTTGGTTTGCGCGGGCGCTGCACCAAACGGGTCGTTTGAATTGTTCGGATTCCCCGTGTTTGAGTAGAAGGGGGCGTAACCGCCGGCGAACGTCTTGTCATAATTGACGCGTGGGGGCGATCCACGATTCTCGTTCGAGTACAGCAGGATCCCCTGCCCGATCTGCCGCAGGTTGCTGCCGCACTTCACGCGGTTCGCTGTCTCGCGGGCCTTGTTCAGGCTCGGGAGCAGGATGCTGATCAGAAGGGCGATGATTCCGATGACGACGAGCAACTCGA
>CADDYU010000210.1 GCA_902810705.1 Methylococcaceae bacterium | reverse complement strand
CACTTCCGGGCGCCAGAGTCCCCACTTCCGGGCACCAGAGTACCCACCTAATTTTGTCGGCGTGCAGAGCTATCCGCCGCCATTGATTTGGTATCCTTCTGACGCTTATTGGAGTCGATGACCAGCCTCACGAATTCCGGTGTGGGTTGGAGGGTGTAATTCACATCAAGAATGCAACGGCCCTCAAGGACAACCTGGGGATTGCAGAAACGAACGATTGGATACGCCGAGGAAATGAGTTCGTTAATCGCGTGTTCGACATCCCTGGCTTGGTGGCGAACCGTGGCGCGATTGACCAAGCCACTGCCATCTCTTATTTCCGACAACATGATCCTGCACGGCTGCGTCATCCCGGCATTCACGAAGACAGCCGCGAGGTACTTGTGGAGCCATCGTGCCAGGGAGGATCGGTAGGACATCGTGGCTTCGTAGTCGTACTGCCGGTAAGTCACCGCCGAAAGACTGCCGGCGACCATGGGATGGAAATGCGCGCTCCACAGCGTTTGTGGATCCCTCAAATAGTCCTCGCGGCTGATGGCAGCGAGATTGGCAAGGATCGTGTTACGGTGAAGCGCCGTACGGCGTCCGGCATACGTGATATTCACCACGCTTCCCGACAGGATCATCAAGGATTCCACCAAGTCGGCGTGCTTGATGCCGTGCCCATGCCTGGCCAGCTCGCGGCGGAGCATCTTGAGCGAGAAACGAACGCCCACGATCGGTTTGGCCTCGAGGGTTCCAACGAATCCGAGATGCTGCTGCACGGCGATCTTGCGCAGGGCGTCCTCGACCAGTTCCTCCCGCGCCGTGGGGAAGCGGTATGCATTCCGGCCGGCCCAGTCCTTGATGAGTGCGGGGGCGACCGTTACCTGAAACCGCGTCCCCCTGAAGTTGAATGTGCGTTCCAGAAAGACCGCCGGGTTGTCGGTCACGTCGGCGCGCCGGCGAGGAGTCGCGAATTTGGGGGCGGCGTCCCAGATTTCGATCACGTTGGACATCCGGTGGCGTTGATTCGCCGGAGCATAGAACGTCTGAAAGAGGGTAAGCTGCCGCGAAACGGATTCCGACGGCGGCAGGATCGGGACGCGAGGGTCGTTGTTCGAATCGGGTGCCGTGTCTCCGTCCTCCCGATTCGGATCGTCGTCGGTGAACATCACTAGCGCGCGCCGCGATCAGGATGGAAAACAGGGGGCTTGAACAGCTTGAGCAGAGGCGGCGATGGCATCACGATATAGTGGCCCCGCCGTTCGTTCACCCGATAGCTGAGAAAGCCGTCCAAGAACCATGTGTGTCGCCGCCCGAGCGTTATCTCGATCCTCGCCCCGGCGAGACGGGCCATTGCTTCCCTGAGCCATTCGCGATTCCGCTTTCCGGTACGGCGTTGCAGCGCGTGGAGCACATCGGAGGCGCTGAACGTAATGGGGGATCCTGGAATCTGTCTCCTCGCCGGGTGAACGATCTCCATCCACAAATCGAGGTCGCTTTGGTGCAGTCGCACGCCGAGAAACCGGACCTCTATTCCGTCGGCGGAGAGGAGAAGGGTCCGTCGTGAAAAAATTCCTGGTGCTCGTCGTCGCCGCCGAACAAGGCTTCGCAAACTCGCAGAAGGGTCGATACGTTGATATCGCCCAGACTGGAGACCAGCGACGTGAATACATCACTCGGATGGGTACCCATAGTGGCATGTCTCTACTTCATTTCATCAAATTGGCGGTATGGCAATTCCCGATCAACCAACCGGGAACCGGGGTATCCCGGATGATCCGGTGATCCCTTTCGGTCATGCCCAGCCGGTTACGGCAGAACTTCCGCCAAGCTCGCTCGATTTCCTCGTCCGAGTAGCCTGGCGAGGTAAGCGAGGTGATTTCTATAGGCCGTAGAGAAGCAACCCGGAGCGGAGGCTCCGGCATTTTCTTGCGCACGACATGCTCGAAGCCCGACGACCGAAGGGCCGCTCCGCCGAGGCCTCCGGAGAGCCACGACACACCCAGCCGCCAGGGCTTGTGGGGCAGCAACGACTGGATGACGGTCTGGGAGGCTTCCGGGGTGGGGCGTGGCGTGGCGCAACCGGGCAGAAGTAAGGCGACGGCCAATAACGGCAAGGCGAAATGGATTTTGTTCATGGTTCAGCTGTCCTGAAACGAAACCAGGACAGCTTAAGAGCCCGCGAAAACCGCAGTGTCCGGAAAGATTCACCTCAGGCGAATCTATCGCGGCTCAGCCATTTTTTCCCGGTGGCAAGCTATGCCGCCATGGATTCCCTGTTTTCTCTTTTCCGAAAGCGTTCCGCGAGACAAGCGACTACATTGGCGTCCGTCGCCGACGAGGACATTCCTCGTTACCCGCCCTTCGCCAAGGGGCTCCCGGCAGCTTCCGTAGCGCGCATCCTCGCCACCCAGTCCGAGCTGGTGGACGCCATCCGGAACACCTTGGCGCTGCCGCGCGAGGAATTCCAGGCCATCGTCATGCCGGTCGTCGAACGCTATGCCGCGTTCACGCATTTGCTGCCCGCCTCGGAAGCACACCATCATCGCGGCGCCGGCGGCCTGTTCCGTCACGGCCTGGAGGTGGGTTACTGGGCGGCCCTGGCTTCGGAGGGCGTGCTGTTTGGGGCCGGCTCAACGCCCTTGGAGCGTAAGGGGCAGGAGCCCCGCAGGCGCTTGGCAGTGTGCCTCGCCGGATTGCTGCACGACATCGGCAAACCGGTGTCCGATCTCTCCATCCTGGACAGGGAGGGCAAGACCCAGTGGAACCCTTACCTCGAGAACCTGATCGACTGGGCCGCAAAGAACGGTGTGGACCGGTATTTTCTGCGCTGGCGGGACAAGCGCCACCAGCGGCACGAGCAGTTCTCGGTACTGGTGACCGAGCGCGTGTTGACTCCGGAGTGCTTGACCTATCTCACGCAAACCGGTCCCGAAATCATGCAGGCCATGCTGGAAGCAATCGCTGGCGTCGATCGGGGCGCCGTGTTTCATACCTTGGTGGTCGAGGCCGACCGCAAGAGCGTCGAGCGCGACCTCAAGGCCAATCACCTGCCGGTGGATTCATCCTTGGGCGTACCGGTCGAAAAATACCTGCTCGACGCCATGCGAAGGCTGGTCAATAGTGGCCGGTGGAGCGCCAACTTGCGGGGCGCCCGAGTGTGGCGATTCGACGAGGGACTATACGTCGTCTGGAAGGCGGGGGCTCAGGACATATGCGAGCTGCTGGCCAAGGACAGGATTCCCGGTATCCCGCGAGATCGCGACACCCTTGCCGACATTCTCATCGAGCGAGGACTGGCGACTCCACGCAAGGCCGAGAGCGGAAGAAGTTACCGTTATTGGCGTATGGCACCGGCGGAACTGGACGTCGCCCTTTACATGCTCAGGCTGTCCTCGCCCGAACTGATCTACCACGGCGAACCGCCCGTCGTCGTCGAGGGCCGGCTGCTGGACGAGACGGAAAAAGAAACGCCCCTGTCCAGGGGAAGGGCGGCTCCGGTGCTCCTGGAAGGGTTATCCGGGTACTCCCCGGATGACCGTTTGCGATTGGAGACGCCGTTTGCAATTGGGGAAGAGAGGAAACCGGCTATTCGGCCTGAAGCCACTCAGGAACGGCCGGCACCGGTACGCCTGAACGATACGGCCACACTTTCGTACTCGGAAAGTGAAACAAATTCGCCGACGTCCAAGACCAAACCTGCTGATCATGGCGAACGAAACGTCGCCAATGGTGTTCAATTGACCGAAGAAAAATCCACTCAGGAACAAGCCAGCTTCACTGGCAGCTACAGTTCCGGTCGCACGGGGACGAGACAGGCGAATTCAGAGAGCACGAAATCCAAGCCGGACGAGAGGCGCGATCAGCCGAACCCTGCTCACAAACAATTTCTCCCGTCGAATAAGCCGTTCGAATTGGAAGGGTCGTCCTGGTACTCCCAGGGCGACCGTTTGCGATGGGACGGCAAGCGGTGCGAGTCGGTAACGGAAGCTGCTCACTGGCTGGCCTCGCAAGGCCTCGCTGGCGAGTGGCTGCGTGCCGCCATAGAGGCGTATCGGGAGCCTCCGGCCGTCTCTGTGCGCATTGTCGACGGAAGCATATTCCTGCCTCACCCGGATCTGGCCCGGAAGCTCGGCAAAGATCCCGGCGAATCGCTTCGGCTTCTCAACGATGCCGACTGGATCGAAACCGACGTGCTCGCTCCCATGCGGAAGATTCGTGAAATCGACGGCATCCGGGGACTGATGCTGAATCGGGAAGCGAGCCGCTGCTGGTGGGCGCTGGCCGGCGATCCCGAGTTCGCGGAAGAGAAAGTCCTTAAACCCGCGGTAACCGTGCCGCGTGTGAATAAAAACGAGTTCCCCAACACGGCGGCTGAGGCTAAAAAGGCACCAACCCCCGGAAAAACCGCAAGCACCGCTCCTGAGAAGACGGTCTCGGCCATAATCGAATCAGAGGCAGTCCCGCCGACGCGAATCAAGCAACCGACTTCGGGAATGAAAGAACCGGTCACGCGTCCCGAGCGAACCCAGGTACCACAGAGCGTACCCGAGCAATCCCTGGACAGGAAACCCGAAATGGGACCGGCCGACGACCTTATCCGGCGGATCCGGGAACGAGAGGATTTGCCGTGCCCGGTGAAGGAGTCCCCCGAATGGCTGTCCGTGCCGTACACGATCATCGACTGGTACGTGGAGCTTCATCCGGGGCTTACTCGATCCCGGTTGATCATAGCCCTGCACCGTCACGGTGAAACGCAACTGGAAGGCAACAGTATCCTGAAGGTCCGGAAGGAGTCGTAACGTGAAAAGCGACTACGACTACCAATTGCCCTGGCGGCCCAATTTCGAAATCCAGGCCATCGCCGGCTGGATATTCGGCATGGGTCTGGCTTATCTGGCGGCGCGCTGGTCGGGTCTGCCCATGGCGCCGTTCCTTGGGCTGATTGTCTTTTGCGAAGTCATGGCCGTCTGGCGACTGCCGGCCGCGGTGGGTGTCTGGTACCGCAAGCACCGGTTGCGCCGATTCAAATTCGAGTACCTGGACGTTGAAAAACTTCAACGGACCGTGCGCAGACATCCGGACAAGGTCTGGTTCGGCTGGGGATTCGACTGGGCGCAACGCCATGCCCAGCTCGCTTACGAAATCCTCAAGCGCGATTCCTCGGACATCGTTCCGGTCGATCACGAGCGCATGGGCGCCACCTGGGTGCATGGCCTGGAAACCAAAGAACAGGAGGTTTTCCAGCCGATCGCCCACACGGCGGGTCATACCCTGATCGTGGGGACCACGGGCGCCGGCAAGACACGGCTGCTCGACATCCTGGTCACCCAGGCGGTGCTGCGCGAGGAGGCGGTCATCATCATCGACCCGAAAGGCGACAAGGATCTCAAGGAGTGCGCCGAACGCGGCTGCCGCCTGAGCGGACATCCCGAGCGCTTTGTCTATTTCCATCCGGCCTTTGCGGAGGACAGCGTTCGCCTCGATCCCTTGCGCAACTTCAACCGGTCCTCCGAGGTCGCGAGTCGTATCGCCACCGTGATTCCGGGGGAAAATGCGTCGGATCCCTTCAAGGCCTTCGGCCAGAAATCCCTCGACAATATCGTTCAGGGGCTGTTCGCCATTGAACAGCGGCCCACCCTGGTGAAGCTCAGGCGTTACCTGGAGGGAGGGCCCGGGACGCTGGTCGCCCGCGCTCTGGAACGCTATTTCGATCACGTGCTGGACGAAGGCTGGCGTACCCGCGCTTCCTTCAAGGGCAGGGATGCCGACGCTCGTGCGTCCGCGCTGGTCCGGTTTTACCGCGAGTCGGTACAAGCCGACCATCCCAACCTGGACCTCGAAGGCCTGATCTCGATGTTCGAGCACGACCGCACCCATTTCGGCAAGATGGTGGCCTCCCTCCTGCCGATCATGAACATGCTGACCTCGGGCACGCTCGGGCCCCTGTTGTCCCCTGACCCGAGCGACGTGGACGATCCTCGCCCCATCACCGACTCGGCGCGCATCATCCATTACGCCCAGGTGGCTTACATCGGCCTGGACTCCCTGTCCGACGGCCTGGTGGGCAGCGCCATCGGCTCCATTCTGCTGGCGGACCTGGCTTCCGTGGCCGGCGACCGCTACAACTATGGCGTCAATAACCGGCCGGTCAACATCTTCGTCGACGAAGCGGCCGAGGTCATCAACGATCCGTGCATCCAGCTGCTGAACAAGGGCCGAGGGGCGAAATTCAGGTTGTTCATCGCCATCCAGACCTTCGCCGACTTCTCGGCGCGCACCGGCTCCGAGCCCAAAGCCCGCCAGATCCTGGGCAACGTCAACAACCTCATCGCGCTGCGCGTCATGGACGCGGAAACCCAGGAATACATCACTGACAACCTGCCGAAGACGCGGCTGAAATACATTATGCGCACGCAGGGCGTCTCGACCCATTCCACCAACCCGGCGGTGTTCTCCGGCAACATCGGCGAGCGCCTGATGGAGGAAGAGGGCGACTTGTTCGCGCCCCAGTTGCTCGGGCAACTGCCCGACCTTCACTACATCGCGAAGCTTTCCGGTGGGCGGATCGTCAAAGGCCGCCTGCCCATATTGCGGTCGCGCCTCGACGAGAAAACCAACCGACCATGAATGAAGACACGAAAAAGCACGTTGCGAACCCATCCGATCCCTTACAAGCTTGGTGTAGCTGCCATGCCCGCGAGCGCAAGATCATGGCGGTGCTGGAAATCGACTGGCCAGGCACGCAGGACGTTTGCCGAAACGCCATCGATTACATCCTGCAAACTGTGCCCGAAACGGAGAACCGGGACCGAGTGGTCGAAGGCTGCCTGTCGGCTGCGCTCAACGCCTACCGGGTCGCCCTGCACGGCCGCACCGTGTCGGACAGAGCCCGATTGGGATCTTTTCTGAACACATTGATGTTCGAGCTGAGAACCCGAGTTCCGGCCGATCATCCGAGGGAGACCGGGCTGATTCGGCGGCTCGTCCCCTCGCATCTGCAGAGAACCGTGGGTGAGGAGGGAATGAATGAGGGCCGGGATGCCGCGTAACCTCCTGTTGAGCCTGGTGTTCTGGCTGGTTGAAGTGATCTTATTCCATTTCTACATCATAGATGAAACAATAAGCCGTGTTTTGTCATGAGGTACGGCAATGGCGAGAACGGCCAGCGGGCGGGAGGTTTTAGAGCAGGCCAAGGCTTGCTTGGCGAAGGCCAA
>CADDYU010000209.1:0-5000 GCA_902810705.1 Methylococcaceae bacterium | reverse complement strand
TATAATCCCAAACCGCTTGGGGTTATATGGTCAAGTGAATAAGCGCATACGGTGGATGCCTAGGCGATGAGAGGCGACGAAGGACGTGGTAGCCTGCGAAAAGCTTCGGGGAGCGGGCAAACACGCTGTGATCCGGAGATGTCCGAATGGGGCAACCCACCTGGTCTACCAGGTATGGCACACTGAATCCATAGGTGTGTCAGGCGAACCCGGGGAACTGAAACATCTCAGTACCCGGAGGAACAGAAATCAACCGAGATTCCCTAAGTAGTGGCGAGCGAACGGGGACCAGCCCTTAAGTCTGATCTGTGCTAGTGGAAGCGTCTGGAAAGTCGCACCCTAGAAGGTGATAGTCCCGTACACGAAAGGACAGATTAGATGAAATCGAGTAAGGCGGGGCACGTGAAACCCTGTCTGAATATGGGGGGACCATCCTCCAAGGCTAAATACTCCTCATCGACCGATAGTGAACCAGTACCGTGAGGGAAAGGCGAAAAGAACCGGGGTGACCGGAGTGAAAGAGATCCTGAAACCGTATGTGTACAAGCAGTGGGAGCCCCTTTCGAGGGGTGACTGCGTACCTTTTGTATAATGGGTCAGCGAGTTACTTTCAGTGGCAAGCTTAACCGACTAGGGGAGGCGTAGCGAAAGCGAGTCTGAATAGGGCGTTAAGTCGCTGGGAGTAGACCCGAAACCGAGCGAGCTAGCCATGGCCAGGCTGAAGGTGCGGTAACACGCGCTGGAGGGCCGAACCGGGATCTGTTGAAAAAGATTCGGATGAGCTGTGGCTCGGAGTGAAAGGCTAAACAAGCTCGGAGATAGCTGGTTCTCCTCGAAAGCTATTTAGGTAGCGCCTCGTGTATGACTCTCGGGGGTAGAGCACTGTTTTGGCTAGGGGGTCGTCTAGATCTACCAAACCAAGGCAAACTCCGAATACCGAGAAGTCGAGCACGGGAGACAGACGGCGGGTGATAACGTTCGTCGTCAAAAGGGAAACAACCCAGACCGCCAGCTAAGGTCCCCAAATCAGGCTTAAGTGGAAAACGATGTGGGAAGGCCCAGACAGCCAGGAGGTTGGCTTAGAAGCAGCCATCCTTTAAAGAAAGCGTAATAGCTCACTGGTCGAGTCGGCCTGCGCGGAAGATTCAACGGGGCTAAAGCCTGTACCGAAGCTGCGGATGCAAGCGCAAGCTTGCGTGGTAGAGGAGCGTTCCGTAGGCCTGCGAAGGTCCATCGAGAGGTGGGCTGGAGGTATCGGAAGTGCGAATGCTGACATGAGTAACGATAAAACGGGTGAAAAACCCGTTCGCCGAAAGCCCAAGGTTTCCTGCGCAACGCTAATCGGCGCAGGGTTAGTCGGCACCTAAGGCGAGGCCGAAAGGCGTAGTCGATGGAAAACCGGTTAATATTCCGGTACCTTGAACCACTGCGATGGGGTGACGGAGAAGGCTAGATCAGCCGGGTGTTGGACGTCCCGGTTTAAGCGTGTAGGCAGGCCCTTTAGGCAAATCCGGAGGGTCAATGCCGAGGCGTGATGACGGGGCCTGGGTTCGCTCAGGCCGAAGTGATTGATGCCACGCTTCCAAGAAAAACCTCTAAGCTTCAGGTGGTCCAAGGCCGTACCAAAACCGACACAGGTGGGCCGGGTGAAAATCCCAAGGCGCTTGAGAGAACTCGGGTGAAGGAACTAGGCAAAATGGTACCGTAACTTCGGGAGAAGGTACGCCTCTGGTACGTGAAGTCCCGCGCGGATGGAGCGGAAGGAGGTTGCAAGAAAACGGTGGCTGCGACTGTTTATTAAAAACACAGCACTCTGCCAAGACGAAAGTCGACGTATAGGGTGTGACGCCTGCCCGGTGCCGGAAGGTTAAGTGATGGGGTCAGCCGCAAGGCGAAGCTCTTGATCGAAGCCCCGGTAAACGGCGGCCGTAACTATAACGGTCCTAAGGTAGCGAAATTCCTTGTCGGGTAAGTTCCGACCTGCACGAATGGCGTAACGATGGCCACACTGTCTCCACCCGGGACTCAGTGAAATTGAACTTGCTGTGAAGATGCAGTGTACCCGCGGCTAGACGGAAAGACCCCGTGAACCTTTACTACAGCTTTACACTGGACTTTGAATTCGCTTGTGTAGGATAGGTGGGAGCCTTGGAAGCCGGAACGCCAGTTCCGGTGGAGGCGCCCTTGAAATACCACCCTGGCGAATTTGGAGTTCTAACCTAGGTCCTTAGATCAGGATCGGGGACCGTGTATGGTGGGTAGTTTGACTGGGGCGGTCTCCTCCCAAAGGGTAACGGAGGAGCACGAAGGTGCGCTTGGCACGGTCGGAAATCGTGCTGGACGTGTAAGGGCAAAAGCGCGCTTGACTGCGAGAGAGACAACTCGAGCAGGTACGAAAGTAGGTCCTAGTGATCCGGTGGTTCTGTATGGAAGGGCCATCGCTCAACGGATAAAAGGTACTCCGGGGATAACAGGCTGATACCGCCCAAGAGTTCATATCGACGGCGGTGTTTGGCACCTCGATGTCGGCTCATCACATCCTGGGGCTGTAGCCGGTCCCAAGGGTATGGCTGTTCGCCATTTAAAGTGGTACGCGAGCTGGGTTTAGAACGTCGTGAGACAGTTCGGTCCCTATCTGCCGTGGGCGTTGGAGATTTGAGGGAAGTTGCGCCTAGTACGAGAGGACCGGCGTGAACGCACCTCTGGTGTTCCGGTTGTCACGCCAGTGGCACAGCCGGGTAGCTATGTGCGGACAGGATAACCGCTGAAAGCATCTAAGCGGGAAGCCCCTCCCAAGATGAGATCTCCCCGGGACTTTAAGTCCCCTGAAGGACCCTGGAAGACCACCAGGTTGATAGGTCAGGTGTGGAAGGTCAGTAATGGCTGAAGCTAACTGATACTAATGGTCCGTGTGGCTTGACCATATAACACCCAAACGGTGTGGGTGTGTGACCCTTTACGCCGTGTACGTTTTTCCAAGGTAAAGAGCAAACCACAACACGCAAGTGCTCTCCTTAAGGTTTTGCCTGGTGGCCAGAGCGAGCGGGAACCACCCGATCCCATCCCGACCTCGGAAGTGAAACCGCTTAGCGCCGATGATAGTGCAGATTCCTGTGCGAAAGTAGGGAACCGCCAGGCTCCCCCTCCCCTAGGCCCCGCCTCACAGCGGGGCTCCCCTTGTTTTTACATCGCGCCTTCTCTCAGAGCACCTCGGGCAGCTTTCCAGTTCTGAGGCGAATCTGGAAAGAATTCAGAATTAGCTGTACCTATTCTTCCTATGTCGACCCGACGCGCCGGTACCTCTATCCGCACGGCGGCAATGGTGAGCTCAATTATCCAGAGTATTATAGGCGGCGCGGTACCTGAATCATGCATCCATCTCCTGTATAGAGGTCACTAATCTGATCATTCGTGAACTTCCTTGGCTCTCTTCAGGGCCATCGCAATTTCACGTCGCTCGACGGGGTTCATGCGGCGATCGAAGAGCCCAAGACGCCCGCCTCAAACTACTGCCGCCTTACAGTCCAGACCTTCGCAGGCGGAGACTAGGGTAACGGTTCTGTCAGATCGACGACCTGAATCACCAACATCATTCCCTGATCTTCGTGCTGAATAATGTGGCAGTGATAGACGAACTTGCTGACGATCACCGGATTGGTGAATGGAATGAGCACCTTCACCACACTCGGCTGTGTATTGCTCGGGGCCGGCGGCAGCGTGACCACGTCGTTATACCCATACCCATTGAATGGCTGAGTTTCGCCATTGATCTCCGTGACCTGAAAATCGAGTTGGTGGATGTGGAAGACGTGGGCTTCCCGTGCTGTATTTTGAATGGTCCACTCCTCCACGTCGCCGAGCCTGGCAATCGTATCAACACAGTTAGGGGTATAAGGCTTGCCATTGATAAAGAACAGGTCCGGGAGCGCCGTGTCGGAAAAGACGATGTTCCGTCGATTGCCGATCGGCCCCATGCGCAGATCCGGCAGCTTGGGGAACTCCGTAGCCGTGGGGATCGGAATCGGCGTTATGGGTGTGCCTCTGGAGAGGCCGCTCATCATGATCTGTCCCGGATATCGGTCGCCCGCCGGTCCGGTATTGTATGCAGCATCTCGCAGGTGATAGGTGCCGCGGGGTGGCCCGTAAGGGCCACCGGCAAACCGTCATCGGGCCGGCGGTAGCGAAGCCGCACCAGGGCTTTCCCACCTTCGAGCATGGCCCGGCAGGCCAGGGCCTGTAGGCCGTAGAAGTCGGTCAGGCGGGCTGCGTCGGCGGTTTCCATCCAGTCGCTCCAGAGGGCCTGGAGGTTTCCCGGAGATCGGCGTCCTTTACTATCGACTGCGGCTTGATGCCGATGCCGACGGCATTGGCGATGTAGGATTCCAGGGCGGCATGGGCCCAGGTGTTCCGCCGCACCAGATCCCGGCTCTTGGCGCGCAGCTCGCTCTGGGTGGTCAGGAGCGCGGCGATGGCACCGGGATTGCCCACCTGCCAGGCCAGGGTCCTGCGCCCGAAGCCGGTGCCGTCGTAGATCGGGGTGCCGCCCAGCAGCGAGCGGGACAGTTTCTTTAACCAGCCCATTGGAATGTCAAAACCCCTTCGAGGTCGTGACGCGAATCTGCCGTGCTAGCGGGCGTCCGGTACCGGCGTCCGCCTTCTCCTTCGCCAAGGCCGCTTCCACTTCCCGGATCGCCGCCCGCAGTTCCTCGACCGAGCGGTATTCCACCGTCTTGTCAGCAAAGGTCACCCGGCGTTCGCCGGTGGCCAGCGCCCGGCGCAGGCGTCGAGTTGAGTTTCAGTGTAGGCCATAATGTGTTTTTTGTTAAGCGATGCCCAAGAAGTGGGCTACTCTATGTGCATTAAAACCAGCGAACTAGTGCCTCAACCAAGCTCAGTTGACAGAGTGAAGGCCGGAATGAAAGAGTGTGGCTCCCTCGTTCATTCTGGAGAGATTCCTGTCATGGTCCGCTACCTGGTCCGGCTCACCGAGGCTGAACGCC
>CADDYU010000208.1 GCA_902810705.1 Methylococcaceae bacterium | reverse complement strand
TATGGGCGTTTTTCGTTCACTAATTGTCCGTCTTCATCCGTGCCTTCGCATGGACTCCGATCAGGATGGCCGCAATCAGGCCGAGATCGCTCCGGAAACAGTTACGCTCGGCTTGCCGGTCGGCGTGAACTGAACCCCCTCCGAAAAGCATCAATTTTTATGAGCTTTATTCCGCGGGACGACAAGCGGCAGAAATCGGCCTCGACGGCCGCCTCGCGATCCCGGCGTGTCTACATGTTGATGGCCGTCTGGCGGACAAGCTGATTGCCGAGCGAAGGCGAGGCCGCGCGTGGAAAAACCCAAGGCCGGCATGCTTTTTTTCGAATTATGGGCCTGGCGCAGAGCGCGCCCTAGGCCCGACGGTGCACAAGGAATAGAAGCGGAAGAAGCTCGACGCGATCGTCCGCTCGGGCCAGTGTTTTCGGTGCAGCTCGGCGGTGGACACGTGATCGATCACTTCAAGATCCAGCTCATCAGCCAAGGCCTGGACATCGTCGATTCCAGTGATCCAAGGCGCGTTCAGATGGGCGAAATGATCGACTAGCGCGCCCAGGGTCGGATCGCCCGTGGTCTTGTTGATGATGCTTTCCGACAAATAATCGAACGACAAGGTGAATCGCCTCGCGTGTTCGCGGATTTTGATCAGAACCTCTCGCATGCTCTCCCGGGTCAGGTACATGGTATTGCCTTCCCAGATGAAATGGGTGGATCCGTCGAAGTCGAAGCGGTGCGCGTTGAGCAGCTCGACCCAGTCGTCACGCACGTAATCGGCGGGGATGAGCGTCAAGTCGGCATCGAGGCCCTGTTCGTCGAAACACGTCTTCTTGAAATCCAGCGTCCCGTGATCGTCCAGTTCAAAATAGGCGACCCCGTGAGCGCGCTTCCGGATCGCCCGGGTGTCCAGGCCCGCTCCCAAAATCACGACTTGCCGGCAACCTTGTGCGATCCGCGCCTCCAACACATCATCGAGATAGCGAGTTCTGAGCTTGACCGCCTCTTTGACCGGAAGATTGATCGCTTGAACCTCCGCCGCCGCCTGTCGGGTCGCATCGTTCAGAAACAGGCCGACGATCGGGTCCCGATAGAGTGGGGTCGTCGCTTGGTTTTCTTCAGCGCGGAACTCGGCCACGATGAAGGCCGTTCCGGTCACGTGCCTGATCGCTGTCATACCGCCTCCTGATAGGTCTGTCAGGGTGATGGTGGGGCTTGGCTTCGACTTGCGGGCGCCCCCCCCCGCCATCTGGCGAATCAGCCCGAAGGTCAAAGCCTCTCTCGTCAGGCTGTGCGCACGGCGAATTAAAAGCCAGCTCTAGAGCAAGCGCTGGCGTCGAAGCTGCGTCGTGCAAGTCCTAATGTCCAGGACCCATGCCTTCGATTAAAGAATACTGCTGACAAAGTCCTGGAAAAACCCAATATTCACAATCGTGCCGTCGGGCAGGTCCTCGCGGGGGCCGCCGCGCTGCCTTGAATCCCGAGCCGGGCTCGAGGCAGAACGGGGATTGCCGGGCCTTTAAATAACAATGGGTGAGCGGGGTTCCAGGGAATGGCTCTGGTGACGGCTTATGACAGGGTCGTTCCCCTTCCTCATACCTCTCGGCTCCGGCGGAATTCAGAAAATGCGAAAAGCCGAGCCAGCTATCGCTCGGCAACGAACCTTCACGGCTTTTGTCAATATCGCTATTGGCTGGCGCGGGGAAATACGTCGTGGCAAAAACGGTAACATTCTTTTCCGGGGCGTCCTTGGCCGTCCAATCCAGAGGATGACTTTTCGAGGCTAAGCACTTTCGGAGGCAAGGATGGCCGAAACTTACCCCAAGCGCACTTCCTATTGGCTCGATTCGACGCCAGCCACGAACTATCCCGAACTCTCGAATGACCTCGACGTCGATGTCGCCGTCATCGGGGCCGGTATCGTGGGCTTGACCACGGCACTCCTGCTCAAGCGGGCCGGGCGTTCGGTCGCCGTCGTCGAGGCCCGCAGGATTGCCGCGCAAGTAACGGGCCACACGACCGCCAAACTCACGTCATTGCACGGCTTGATCTATGCCCATTTGATCGAGAACCTCGGAGAGCATCGGGCCCGCCTGTATGCGGAATCGAATCAGGCGGCGATCGGCGTTGTCGAAACCATCGCCCGGCAGTTGGGCGTCGACTGCGACTTCGAGCGCAAGGCGGCCTATACGGTAACGGCATCGAAAGAGCAGGTGCCGGCTATGGTAGCCGAGGCCGAAGCGGCCAAAAGACTTGCCCTGCCTGCCTCGTTCGTGACCGAAACGACCTTGCCCTTTCCCGTTGCCGGCGCGGTACGGTTCGATCATCAGGCTCAATTCCACCCACGCAAATACTTGCTGGCCATCGCCGCGGCCTTGAATGAAGGAGGCGGCGCCGTCTTCGAAGGTACCCGGGTGCTCGATGTCGTCGAGGGCGCGCCTTGCGAGGTGAAGACCCATAAAGGGAAGATCAGAGCCAAAGACGTCGTGATCGCGACGAATATTCCAATCCTCGACCGGGGTGGCTTCTTCGCCAGAGCCTTTCCCCGACGGCATCTGGTGCTGGGAATCAGGGTTCCGCCGGAGCAGGTGCCCGAGGGCATGTTTCTGGGGATTGGAGAACCCTCGTTTTCGATTCGCGTCCAGCCCACCGAGGCGGGGCCCTTGCTGATTGTTTCCGGACAAGGCTTCAGGACCGGTCATGCCGACACCGAGGCGAAATTGAGGGAGCTTCAGAGCTTCGTTCACAGCCGTTTCGAGGTGCGGTCGGTCGATTATCTCTGGGGCAATCAGGACTACGATGCCGTGGACCGGGTACCCTACGTGGGACCCTTGACCCCTTTCTCGAAGCATATTTACACCGCTACCGGCTTCAATGCCTGGGGTTTAAGCAATGGCACGGTCGCGGCGACGATCATCTCCGATGAATTGCTCGGCAACCACAATCGCTGGGCCGAAACCTACCGAACCCAGCGCCTGGAGTTGAAAACCGGTGGGGCAAAATGGCTCCGGGAAAACCTGCATGTCGGGGAAATGTGGCTCAGGGACAAGTTCCACACGGGAAAGAAGCGCGCCATCGACGAACTCGCGCCCGGCGAGGCGGACGTTATCAGCCATCGGGAGAAAAAAATGGCCGTTTACCGGGACGATGAAGGAAATATCCATTGTGTTTCGCTGGTGTGCACCCATATGGGATGCACCGTGCGCTGGAACAAGCTGGAAAAATCCTGGGATTGCCCCTGCCATGGCTCCCGATTCGATGTCGATGGCGCCGTGTTGTCGGGGCCCGCCGTCGAGGATTTGGAACGGTTTTCAGGATAGCCCGCTCCGGCGTTCGAACGGCTTTCGCTTCGATGCGGAATCGGCGCGATGCCAGGCAATTCGCTCTTACCCGTTCCCGCGCCGCCGACGGTCGGCTACCGGCCCATACGTCCATGAAGGCATCCTTGATGCCGTCTTCATCCCCCCGCCGCCAGAAAGCGTGAATGGCTGTGCGGGACCCTGACCAGGGACTGACCTTGGAGGCCGCGAAGCCGCCCGTCACCATCATTGTACTCCTTGGGGTCTCGGGCTCGGGAAAATCGACCCTCGGGAAACGCCTCGCCGACCGTCTCGGCTGGCCCTTTTTCGACGGGGACGATTTCCACCCCGCTCGAAACATCGCCAAAATGGCGCGGGGTCAGCCGTTGACGGACGAGGATCGGGAAGTCTGGCTCGACCGGCTCGCCGAGGTGATCGAGACCTCCATCGCCGCCGGACGCTCCGCCGTCATCGCCTGCTCCGCGCTCCGGCAAACGTACCGGGAACGGCTCGCGCGGGGGCATCGTGAAGTGGTTTTCGTGTATCTCAAAGGCTCCCCCGAACTCATTCGCGACCGGCTCGCCCACCGGCATGGGCACTTCATGCCGGCCGATCTCCTCCCCAGCCAGTTCGCGGCGCTCGAGGAACCCATCGATGCCCTGACGATCGACATTCGCGAATCGCCGGATACACTCGTCGAGACTATCGTCCACCGCCTCGGAGACCGTGTTCCCGCGCCACCGTAGCCTGGACGGCGGCTCGATCGAAACGGCCGCGGCGGTCCAGGAGTACAATAGGCGAGGCGGCTCGCTCGTCGATGCGCCCGGCCCTTGCAGCCACGAAACCTCCGGGCTAGCGCTTCACGATGATCAGATACTCGGCTAGGTTCGGTCCGACATTAACGAACTCATGGGTATGATGCGCCTCGAAATAGAGGCTATCGCCAGTCCGGAGCCTATAGCATTCGCCCCCAATGACGGCTCGAAGCTCCCCCTCAAGCAGCAGGAGATATTCCTCCGCGCCTTCCCGATGTCCGGGAAAACGTCCAGACGATGTGCCGGGATGCAAGGTTATCCGGAGCCATTCGACGCTGCTTTTTTCAAAAACCGGAGAGACAATTCTCCGCTCGTGATGACCATCCGGATCACGCGACACCGCCTGTTCTTCCTGCGGAATCATCACCACGCGGGCTCGCTGATCCACCCGCAACATTTCTGACAAATTCGTTCCAAGGGCTTCGGCCAGCCGGGCGGCCACATCAAGGGAGGGTTGGACCTCGCCGCGCTCGATCTTCGAGATCATCGATTTACTCACATCCGCCCGTTCCGAAAGCGTCTGCAGACTCAACTGCTGCTGTTGTCGACGAGATTTCAGTTGTTCCGAGAAAGTGCTACGCACGATTCCTCACCTTCTTTGTTGCTGCAGTCCTTCTTCATTTTTCATGGATCGAGTTGACCTGCTGGTTTCATATAATATACTATCGTTTCTTATAGGGCACGGCCCATTTCGTACCTCAGTTTTTACCACTCAGCTAATAAAGAGCTTCAGGAGGCTCCCATGACGGCACCTAGTTATCACTCTGCGGATTTTGATAAAACGCCGCTTAATGTCGAGGTCCGCATCCCCGACAGGCTCATCCACAAACGGGTCGAGCAAGCCGGACCTCAAGATGCTTACTCAACCGCCCGCAAACACCCCGTCTTCTTTATTGATCTCCCTTCCCATGCCATCAGCGTCACGATCGGCGGGCTCAACCCAGGAGGACAGAGCAATCGGCACCGCCATACCTATGAAACGATCCTGTATGTCCTCGAAGGCAAGGGTTATACCCAAGTCGAGGATCGGAAGGTCGAATGGGAAGCCGGCGATGCGGTGTACATTCCCGTGTGGGCCTGGCACCACCATGTCAATCTCGACTCCGAACGACCGGCGAAATACATCGCCTGCGAGAATGCTCCGATGCTGCAGAACATGGGCGGTCTCGCACTCCGCGAAGAACCACGGTAAACACCTGCAGGAGATATGTTATGTCACGACAGAAATTCTATGGAATCGTTGCCTACACCGTCACGCCCTTCACGGGAGAGGGCGAGGCAATCGATGCCGCCACGTTGCGCCGCCTCGTCGATCGCCTGATCGATCAAGGCGCGCATGCCATCGCGCCCCTCGGCAGCACGGGCGAGAGCGCCTATCTTTCCGATCAGGAATGGGAAGAGGTCGCCGAGGTATCGGTTCGTCAGGTCAATCACCGGGTTCCCACCGTGGTCGGCATCTCGGATTTGACCACCCGCAACGCCGTACGGCGGGCGAAATTCGCCGAGAGTGTAGGCGCGGACGCCGTGATGGTGCTGCCGATCTCCTATTGGAAGCTCTCCGAGCGTGAAATCATCCGCCACTATGACGCCATCGCGAAGGCCATTAACATTCCTATCATGCTCTACAACAACCCGGCCACGAGCGGCATCGACATGAGCCCCGAGCTCATTGCCCGCATCGTCAGGGAGGTTGATAACGTCACCATGGTGAAGGAAAGCACGGGCGACATTCAACGCATGCATCAGCTGGTGCAATTGTCCGACGGCGCCATTCCCTTCTACAACGGCAGCAATCCCCTGGCGCTCGAAGCCTTCGCGGCCGGCGCAACGGGATGGTGCACAGCGGCTCCCAACCTCATTCCGGAGCTGAACAATCGCCTTTACGAGGCAACGCAACAAGGTGACTTGGCCGAAGCGAGGCAAATCTTTTATCGGCAACTTCCGCTGTTGCAATTCATCCTAAAAGGCGGCTTGCCCACGACGGTCAAGGCAGGCCTAAAACTATTGGGCATTGAAGCCGGAGTACCGCGGCATCCTCTATTACCCCTGGACGAGGAAAGAACCCGCCAGCTGCAGGCGATTCTTGCGGAACTTAGGTAACGCTCCCAATCCCCTGAAGGGGCTGGGCCTCTGAAGAATCGCTGACGGAGGCGCCCAGCCCCGAGGAGGCTGGTCGTCCGGCCGGTGTCCTCCGGCGGGTCCGACAGCAATGCGGGTGCGAGCGGCTTTGTGGTCCCTGGCCCGGCTTGGGGTGAGGACTACGCCCCGGCGCCGGGCTCTTCATTCCCGCTGCCCGATGGGATGCGATCTGACCGGGTCGTCGATACGTGATGTCCTTGCCGGACGGGAAGTCAATCCCTTTCTCGAAGCGGCCGGCAGGCATGTTGGCGCTGCCGGCGAGGTTGCGGTGACGGGAAGCCGCACGCCTTAAATCAGGGCCAAAGAAATAAGGTGAACGGGAGCGCCAGGAACTTGGGCGATGGTCTCGAACCACTGGCGGCCATTATCTGGAGCATAAATGTCACGGGCGAGCCCAACTGCCGGTAGTAGAGGGTCCGCCGACATGATCCCGGCGGGTGTGAATTACGAACGCCGTCGTCAGCGGCGGCAGGCGGCAGATGCGGGAAGCGGTCTACCCATATCTGCTGCGCGGCCTGAGCATCGGCCGAACCAATTTCGTCTGGGCCCTGGAGATCACCTCTGTGCCGAGGGCCAAGGGGTTCGTTGACTTAGGCGTGCTCCTCGACTGGGCCAACCGCAAGGTCCTGGCCCACCGGATCAACTTGGTGGTCGATTGGATAGCCAGGAGAAGATCACGGCCGAAGTCGCCGTCTGGGAAAGCCGACGGAACGCTCTGAAGTCACGCATTCACTGGACCTTCTCCCTCGCGGCGGCACGCCAAAAACTACGGAAACTCCACCCGTCAAATGAAGATGGATGACCCACTAAGTCCTTCCATTAAAGTCTGGGGAAAGGGAAAGTGGAGACATTGATGGCAGGACAGCCATCCTCATCCCCCCGTTGAGCCACGCTCGACAAGACGAATTGGATAGACTGTAGCAAGACGAAAGGGCACGGGTACGGACAGGTGCTCGGAGGGGCTTGCTTTCAGCCGAGCCGGGCCTG
>CADDYU010000207.1 GCA_902810705.1 Methylococcaceae bacterium | reverse complement strand
GCCCGACTCGCTGCCAAGATGGCCCTGCATAATTTTTGCGTGTGGCTGAATCAGCAACTCGGCCGGCCCCGTTTGGCATTCGTCGATTTGATCGATTGGTAAACCCGGGATCACACCAAACGTTTCAATCTAACGATAAGGTAACTTATTATGAAAAACACACTGAAATCTTTTACAAGCACTATCGGTTCTTGCAATCGCGGCGATTGGTACTCAATCTGCCTGGGCTCACCAGTGGACCCCCCGAATCGCATTACGATCGACGAGTCCGTTTAGACTGCCTGCGAAGTACTCGAAGAGCGGGACCGGCCCTTGGGTCACGACTGTCAACGCGCAGTAACACAGATTGGAGACTCCCTATGCTTAATAAAAGAAATCTATCTATCAATCGCCATACCTGCCTGCGGAAGCATGCGGCCGCGGCCGCGCACTCCGTCGCTCTCCGAACTTCCGGCAGGTGCATCGTCCTGCTCGCGGTTCTCTGCGCCCACTTATCATGGGCGCAAGCGAGCGTCCCGGGCATCGGTGTCAGCCAAGTCGTTGCGCTCGGACCCAACGAGGGACATCCGCGCGCGGGCGTCATTCTCGCCCCAGATGGAAAACTCTATGGGACCACAGACTGCCAAAGGGACAAGTCCAGAAACATAGTCGCTGGCGGCACTGTTTACCAGGTCGATCCATTGAACAAGACCATCGCGCACATGCACGACTTTTCGCTTCTGGACAGCAAGCTTCACAATGCCGATGGCGTTTGCCCCCTCGCGCCGCTGAGCGTCGGCGCCGACGGACTGCTATACGGGACGGCTTCGTTAGGCGGCTCCGTAGGAGGCGGCGTGCTGTTCCGGTTCAGGCCCGGCGACAGTACCACATTCACCGTCTTGCACCATTTCGGGACCGCCGAACATCAGAGCGATGGCGCGAATCCGCTGGGCGGAGTGGCGTCAGACGGCTACGGCGCGTTCTATGGCGCAACCCACTCCGGCGTGATTTACCGATGGGACGGCTCCTCCGTCACGCCCGTCCACGCATTCGAGCCGCTCAAGGCTGACCGCACAAACTTTGGTGGCTCCACCCCGTACGGGAGTCCCGTCTTCGGCCCCGGCGGCAGGCTTTATGGGGCGACATTCTATGGCGGGAAGAACGGCCGCGGCACGGTGTACTCCCTGGATCCCGCGACTAAGGATTTCCAGGTGATTCACGATTTCGAGCCATACACCTTCACCGGAAACGGAGACAACACCCCGCTGCAGTCGATCTTCGTAGCAAGCGATGGCGCGCTTTACGGCGCGAACGAATTCGGCGGAGCGAGTGGAAATGGGCTGGTGTGGAAAGTGAGCGGTGGCGTATTCTCGATTCTCCACGAATTCAGCAGCTACGCGAGTACCCCGCGGTTCTCCAACTGGGATGGCGGACAGCCGCTTTCCACGCTGGCCGAAGGGCCGGACGGCATGATCTACGGCACAACATTTTATGGCGGCGCCAACTCAGTCGGAACCATCTTCCGCATCGCGAAGGATGGAAGCGGATTCGAATCGCTCTTCAGCTTCCGGTCCGGGATCGAGCCCTTCGGAACCTATCCGTACACTGGACTTACTCCCATGCCGGACGGCTCGATGATCGGAACCACGTTCGGGTCGCCCGTCGTGTATCGCCTGACCACACCGCCGTCCGTGTCGATCGTCCCTGCTCTGGTCACGGGAACACGCACGGGCCGCGGAATTGTCTCGAGCTCCGCGAGTGCCGTGGTATTTAACGGGTTACAGCCGTTCTCATACGCGTGGTCGGTCGATGTGGGAGCCTTTCAGATTCACACTCCAGGCGCACAGACTACGGCCATATCCGCTGGTGTTGCGGCATGCGACTCGCTGGCAGGAACCCTGTCCATCACCGTTACAGACGCGCTCGGACGAATCGCCAGATCTTCCACCGCAATCACGTTCCGCGCGTTAAAACCGCCAGGCGGGACCTGCGACTGATTCCTACATACCCACACCCACAGGAGCATCGAATGCCAACTTTGACGATTAATCAGCCGACGAACGATCTCGTCGTCGTTCCTCAAAAACCATTTCCGGTGGCGGGACTGGCCACCGACCGGGGAATGCCGGAGCCCGTCGAGATCGCATCCGTGACGGTCAGGGTCGATAATGGACCACCCACACCGGCCGCTCTGACCGTCGTTCCACACCAGGCATTGAGCACGGTAAGGTTCGCCGCCTCAGCCCAGGTGACGGGCGAACCCGGGCCTCATAGCGTGACAATCACGGCAACAAACGAGCACCATCTCTCGACATCGAAAACGGTCACCGTGCTGGTGCCCCCGCCATCGTGCGTCTTCCCTCAGTCCAACGCGCTACGCGGCAGCGTCAGAGAAGCGCTCCGGGCAATTGAGGAGAACAAGGATAAATGCGCGAGCTTTTATCTCGATACGCTCGAAGGCCATCGCAACCCCTGTTTCCCGGCGGACCCGCTCTGCGTCGAGGGCAAGGACCATCATCAGGGCTTGGCGCGAACCCATCGGCTATCGGACGGCTCCATTTATTTCTTCTTGTCGCACTCGGAGACCGACACCGGCGACAAGGGGCACCTGATGCAGTTCCGCTACTCCGGTCCTACGGAGGATGAACACGTCGTGCAAACCTCGCCGCCCACGGTCGCTACCTTAGCCCAACTGCTGTTGATTGAAGAGCAGCATCCATGCGACATGGTCCTTCTTCCGGAAGTGAATCACGCAGACGGCGGCTACCTCTTCGTAGCCGAGCAGAACACGCATAACCTGCGCGTCTATCGCTGGGCACCCTCGCAGGATTTCGTGGTGCAGGGAGTCATCGCGCACGAGCCCCCTCGGGGCGGACCCAATTTCGTGTTTCTGGACAAGGTAGACGAGACTTACTTCCTCGGGATCGCGTTCGCCGACGAAACCGGCGGTTCGGTCAGACTCTTCAGCGCGCAACCCAGCGCGCTCTTCCCAAGTTGCCTGCCTGGACACATAAACGTTTCTGCCTTCCAGCCGGCTTCACCGGAGAGTCTCTTCCGCTTTCCGGTTTCAGCCGAATGCCAGCAGGCAAAACTGGTCCGAGATAACACGGGTAAGTGGTTCATGCTGGGATTCCGCAGCGATCCACCTGACGACCCGAAGGGAACCGACTTTGTGGATGTGCACAGCGTCGAGTTTTCGCCCTTCAGCATTTCGAATCTGCTCTTCAGCGTGCACGTCACTTTTAAGCCGGGCGATACCGGTTTTGCCAGTACCGGCACGCACTACGTGGAGAAATCCGGAAGACTGCTTATCTCTTCATCGTACCGATGGTCGGCAGAGGAAGGTCCCGGCAATTCGAGTTATGTCAGTCGGGTAGATGAGTGCCCGTCATAGGCTGACAGTCTTTCCGCTTATTTCAAAGACTTCAACCAGGGCCAACCGAAGTCTGACAAGGATGTCAGGCGTTTGGCCACGAACGACGCCGCAGCGTGCGCCGATGCGGCGCGTGATCTTCGGTGGACTGGAATGTCGTGATTCCGGGCGAGCCGTCGGAAAACAGGAAATTTGCCCGGATTGTGAACCACCAGTCCGCTTGCGACAGCTCACCGCTGGAATAGCGCGTCATCCCTTCCCAATCCGTCCCCGAAGCCGGTTCGAGCGGCATGGATCAAACTTCATCAGGGTCAGCCGTCCGCAGGGACGTATACTGGATCAATTCCCCGGGATTCCAACAAGTCTGGAAGGGACGAAATTGCCATGACAACATCTTCGGGTGATCGATCCATCAAGGTGGGCGTGATCACCGACATGGCCGGTCCGCTCTCGTTTTTGGGTATCACCAACGCGAACGTGGCCGAAATGGTGGCTAACGACATCAATACAATTGGCGATCTGCTGGGGCGGCGGATTGATTTGCTCCTCGAGGACAGCGCGACCACAGATCGTATTGCGGAAGCGAAGTCCAGGAAGCTGGTCGAGGAGAATCGCGTCGACGGGGTATTCGGCGGCATCTACAGTTCCACCAGGCAGGCGATCAAGGGCCCTGCTGTGACAGCGGGCAGAAAACTCTACATCTATCCGGAGCAATACGAGGGCCAGGAATGTCACCCGCTCATCTTTTGCACCGGGCCCGTGCCGGCCCAACAGGTAGAGCCCCTGATTCCCTGGTTGATGCAGAAGACCGGGGCGAAGAAGTTTTGCTGCCCCTCGGCCGACTATATCTGGCCCCACGTGATGAACCAAAAATTGTGTACACGAATGGGGTCAGGTCTTGATTCTTGCCTTTGGTTATTTTGGCATGGGCAAACAACAAGACCTGACCCCATTTCTTGATGACCCCATTTCTTGGTTCGAAATCCTCTCCTTGCCGACTCCCTTCGAGCCTGGCAGGGAGGCGCTTTGCCGAGAACTCAAGTCGGCCACGGCCCCATGCCCGTTTGCCGCCGCGAGCACCCTCTGGTTTGGTGCATCAATCCTCGACAGCCTCGTTTTCCCGATGCTCATCGCTTGACGGCGGTTCACTCCCAGCGCAACATCGGGCCGAAATGGACAATTAAGCCCATTGAAATGCCTATCCTTATTGCCGGGCCAGGTGATAGAAGCGAACCAGCCCAGCCGACCGGTGCCAGCCATCGCAGACCACCTCGATGTCGAACGGAACGTTAGACGGTGCGATTCGACACCCAAGGAATGTCGACGTCGATCTTGATTGAAAGCGGCTGGCGCACGAAATACTGGTTCGGCCTATCGACGTATTGCGTCCAGGTGCGATAAGGGGACCACGCAGTGACACTTCCGATCGACGCACGGTACGGCTTGCCTTGGGCCTCCAGGTCACAGTTCCTGGGTCGTTTCGAAATCGCTGATCAAAATAGTCATGTCGTTTGTGCTGTTCGGTTCATTGTTGAGATCTCCTAACGAAATAGATGAAATGAAAAGCTGACCTCACGCGTGCGAACGGCTGGGGCGGCATTTGCAACCACTTGCTGAATGCAAGGGGTGTCCAATTGATCTACCAAAAAGCCGGGGTTGCATGAACATCTGGATTCCGAGGTAGATAGTCGCCTAGCGTGCATGCCCTTCGCTGTACGTGTGGGATTATCATTGCATCTGGGTTACACCTAACTCAGTGAACGATTTACGTGGTTCCGGTGAAATATTCCCGAACCGCAGCTTGTAGGGCGCAGTAGCGGTCCTCGGCATATTGAAGATCAAGAAATGGGGTCATCAAGAAATGGAGTCAGGTCATGTTGTTTGCCCATGCCAAAATAACCAAAGGCAAGAATCAAGACCTGACCCTCATGGCATTCATTTCGGGCCATCGCTAAGGCCGGTACGCGCCCGGCCTTGGCTCACGCGGCTCGGCGCCGCGCTTTTGGCTCCGCCTCGATGGAAACCGCATCGAGAGTTAAAGCAGTATCCTCGCCGGGACGGTAGCCGGCGCCTTCTTTGGCGATGAATGCCCGGGCCGCGACACTGTGTTTTCAGGCTGCAGCAACCGCGCTTCAGCCTCGACAATGTCCTGAGGAAGACGCAAACCCGGGTCAAGGCAGAAGCCAACCGGAAGACAGGGCGAGCGTGGCCTGTATGCCAGCCTCACCCGATCGATGACGCAGCGATGCTGCCCCCGGCCAGCCGTACAAAGGCTGGCTTGGCTTTCTCCCATCTGACTTCAGCGGCCGGGCCAGTTGGCATATAATTGATTAATTTATATTTTCATTTTTCTCATTCTCAGAAATATGACCGCAGCAAGCAAAGACCGCCCCCCGGCGACCTCCGATTTTGCCCTCGGCATTGCCGGTTTCACTTATGCCGATCTTTACCGGCCCGAGCGCTTAGCGGTACTGCTGCAACGCTTCGATGAAAGCGTAAGGATTGCGCAGCCCGAGCTCTTGGCCGCGTTCAAGGCTTACCGCGCCTGCCAGGGTGAAGGCATGCGGCCGGAGCAGATTTCCGATCTGCTGGTACGCATGGCTCCGCACGTCGGGGCATTCATCGCCCGGCTGTTTCAGATCGATGCGGAGCGCGACAAGGCCATGCTGGCGATTCGGGACGAATTCGACAGCGTCTTTGTTTACCGCGACGAAATCGTCGGCAAGCTGACCACTCGCTTCAAGGGCATCGATGTGGCGGATTGGGACGTCGCCTCGCTCGATCGCCAATTCGACGCGCTGCTGCGAGCCTTGGCATCAGAACAGTCGATTCGGTCGGATCCGGAAAAGGCGGTGTCGTCGCTGGCCGTCCGCCTATGGCGGTTGTCCCAGCACTTCGAAGCCGCCGCGGCGGGAAAGGACAACGTCGATGTGAACGCCGTGCAGGAGGTGCTCGAGTTGCGTCGCCGGCTGCAAGCCGCGCCAGAGGCAGAAGCGTTCGCCGATACGCTTGTTCTGGCCGACGCCGCGCTGGCCGCGGCCCTGTTCGACCTGGTCCAGCGCTGGAGTTACGGCGCCCTGCAGTCGACGCAATTGAACGCGCGGGTGCAAGGATGGGTCAGCTTCAAGTTTCCGGCCAGGACGGATTTCACGCACTTGGTCGAGCATGGGGTACTGCCAAAGGACGGCTATTCGGTGTGGGCCGGCCAGCCCGAACATCATCGCCGCCGCGTCGGTTTCGCGCTCACCGATCCGCGCGATGACGAGCGGCGCGTGCTGTACGAGGTGGATCACTGCATCTATTGCCACGACCGGGATACCGATTCCTGCTCGAAAGGCATGCGCAATAAAAAGGATGGCCGCTACAAGACCAACCCGCTGGGCGTCACCATTACCGGTTGTCCCCTGGGTGAAAAGATTTCCGAAATGCACGTGGTGAAGCGCCAAGGCGACAACATCGGCGCGCTGGCCCTCGTCATCGTCGATAATCCGATGTGTCCCGGCACCGGCCATCGCATCTGCAACGACTGCATGAAGGGCTGCATCTTCCAGAAGACCGAGCCGGTCGACATTCCGCAGATCGAGACCAACGTGCTGACCGATGTGCTTTACCTGCCTTACGGCTTCGAGATCTACAGTTTCCTGACCCGCTGGAATCCGCTCAACGTCAAGCGCCCCCACGCGCTGGCGTACAACGGCAAGAACGTCCTCATCGCCGGCATGGGGCCGGCGGGCTATACCCTGGCCCATTACCTGTTGAACGAAGGGTTTGGCGTGGTCGGCATCGACGGTCTCAAGATCGAGCCGCTGCCGGTGGAACTCACCGGTGATGGCGAGCGCCTGCCCCAACCCGTCCGTGACTTCAGGACGCTGTATGAGGA
>CADDYU010000206.1 GCA_902810705.1 Methylococcaceae bacterium | reverse complement strand
CCACCCGGTAGATCTCGCCCTCCGGCACGGCCTTCCCCGCCCTCGATCGCCGCAGCACCGCGCGGATCCGGGCGAGCAATTCGGAAGTGTTGAAGGGTTTGGTCAGGTAATCGTCGGCGCCGCTGTCCAAGGCCGAGGTGTATCGCTTTCGCGATTCCTGGCCGGCAGGATGATGATGGGCCGCTCGGAGCGCTTGCGCAGGCAGGCCACCACGTCCATGCCCTCCATGTCAGGGAGTCCAAGGTCGAGGAGGATCAAATCCGGTTGGAAGGTTCTCGCGAGGGCGAGTCCCGCCCGTGCCGTCTCGGCCGCCCGAACCTTCCAGCCTTGCTCCTTAAGGCCGCTTTCCAGGAACCAGCGCAGTTGGGGATCGTCCTCGATGATCAGCAGCCTTGGGCTGTTTTCCACGGGTCTGGCCTCGTGACTTACGGCGTAGGGGGAACGGGTGGCGGCGGTTCCGGCGCGGGCAGGACGACACGGAAGACCGCGCCTCCGCCCTCCCGGTTTCCCGCATGGATTGCGCCGCCATGGGCCTCGACAATCGCTTTGCAAATGGCGAGACCGAGGCCCACGCCGCTTTGCGCGCCCTCCGTGCGGCCCTGGAAGAATTTATTGAAGATTTTCTGCTCCAGTCCCTCGGGAATCCCAGGTCCCCGGTCTTCCAGGACGATTTCGAGGGAATAGGGGGACGCCTCGACGGTGATATAGATGGGGCTGCCCGGCGGCGAATACTTCAAGGCGTTGTCCAGGAGGTTGAGCATGACCTGCTGGATCAAAGCCATGTCCACGTGCACCAGCTGCAGGCCGTCGTTGATGTCCACCTTGAGGGGTCTGCCTTGCAGTTCCTTATCCCTGGCTTGCAGGGCGCTCCCGACGATTTCCTCGGCGGCGGTCCACTGCCGGTCCAGCGCCACCTGGCCGGATTCCAGACGAGCCATTTCCAGTATCTTGACGGCCTGATCCGACATGCGCAGGGCTTCCTCGTGCACGGCGGAGACCAGCTTGCGCCGGTACTCCGGGTCCATCGTGTCCAGCCCCTCCTTCAAGGTGCCCGTGGCGCCAACGATCATGGCCAAGGGCGTCCTGAGATCGTGGGAAATCGAACTCAAGAGGGAGTTCCTGAGCGCCTCCGCCTCCATCCGGATCGAGGCGAGCCTGGCCCGCTCGACCGAGCGCACCCGCTCCAGCGCTTGAGCGATCTGGCGAAGAAAAGTGTCCAGCAGGCGTTTCTGTTCGGGAAGAAACACCCTACGGAGGTGGGTGGGTGCCATGACCCAGACCCCCAGAATGCCTTCCGAGCCGTTCAAGGGCAGGTATAGGGCTGGTTCGCCGGGTAAGGTGTCGGTGTCTTGACCGGCCGGCTGGCCATGGCTCAAGACCCACTGAGCCATGGCCAGATCTGCGCCCCGCAGCGAGATGGGCAGCGGGGCCTCGTTTGGGTAACGGGGATACTCTTGCCGGTCGGGAAAGATGAGAGTGTTGGGGCTGCCGAACTCGGCGTGCAAATGCTGCACCCCGATCAGGACGATCTCTTCCTCCTGCCGGGCACCCGCCAACTCCTTGCTCAACTGGTACAGCGCGGAAGCCCTTTGCTCCCGCTGGGCGGCGATCCTGGCCTGGGAGCGCACGTTCTCGGTCAAGTGGCTGGTGACCACCGCCACTACCAGCATGACCGAGAGACCCATCAGGTTATCGGGCTCCGAGATGGCCAGGGAGAAGATCGGCGGGGCATAGAAGAAGGCGAAGGCGGCGGCGGTGACCAGGCAGGCGAGGATCGAGGGCGCCCACCCGAACCGGATGGCGACAAAGAACACGCCGAGGAGATAGATCAGCAGGGTGTTGGCGGGCTTGATGGAATCGCGGAACGGCCAGATCAGCGCGGTGCAGAGGAGAGGCGCGGCCATGCCCCACAAATAACCGGCATAACCGATCGGCAAGGTCGAGAAAGGCGGGGCCTTGGCTTTGTGCAAATTTTCCCCTTGTGCGTCCGTTTCGCTGCTCAGGCGATGGACACTCGAAGCCGACGCCTCGTTGAGGCGGAAGTCCACCGAGCCGAGCAACCAGCGCTGCCAACCTTGGCGGTGGGGCATGTCCCTCGCCGGCGTACTGATATCAGGCTTTCGCGTCAACACCAGGATTTCCTCCGTCATTATCGGGCGGACAGAGTGGCGGTTTTCGCATCTCGTGTTGCGGCAAGCGTCGGCACGGGCGGTGTCCGCTGGGGACTGGAGTGGATTGCCCGGGTGCCAATGGCTCGTCCACCTCGTGGGCCTATAGCACCCGCCCGTTCGGTCCGCAGAACGGGCGTAGCGGTATTCTGCCCGCAACGGGTTTTTCAAGAGCCTCTCGGTCAGCATATATTCCCAGGTTGCAGTCATGGCCTTGATGAACGGGGACGATCCCGTCAGCGGGCTGTTGGGATCTCAATCCAGGGCTATCCACAAGAAATTTAAAACTTGCCACCGTTCACCAGGAAAAGCGCGGCGATACTGGCAAAAAAGCCCAACAAGATGACCGGCATCCAGCGTAGATGCAGGGTGAAGGTATAGCCTTCGCCTAGGTTCATCCTGCCTTTCATTAAACCCAATACATGCAGCCCAGGCGCGGAGCCTATGGCCAGCAAGCTGCCGCCCACGCCCAGGGTCAAGGTCAACAGCAACCATTGTCCGAGCGGAAATGAGGGGTGCATATTCAATACCGCGTACATCAATGTGCCATTATCAATAGCCCCGGAGGTTAAGCCAATAATGATATTGGCCACCGTGGGAGTGATGACGGTGAACAAATAATGCGCCATCGCGTCCAGATAACCCACAAAGCTGAGCGCACCGACAATCATCATTGCGCCGTAGAAAAACAGCAAGGTATCCCAATCAACACCCGCGACGCATTTGAAAACATCGAAGCCTTTTCGGGATTCAATATAGGTCTGCCTTTCATGTTCTTCATACTCTTCCAGAAAATGGGTGATATGCTCAACCCCATTTTCAGATTTAACCAAGTAATAACTAAATATTTGCAATAGTGCCAAACCGAACATCATCCCCGTGATCGCCGGCATTTCGAAAAGCACATTCGACAGAACCGTGGTGCTGAACATTAAGATGAATATAAAGATGATCCGCTTGGCGCCGCGCTTCAGAAACACCCTTTCGCTGGAGGGACTGGGCGTTCCCTTGATCACCGAGAAATGCATGATGAGCGCGGGCACCAGGAAATTCACCAGGCACGGAACCGTCAGGATAAAGAAATCCGTAAAATGGACTCTGTTTTGCTGCCAGACAAAAAAAGTGGATATGCCACCCAGGGGACTCATGGTTCCGCCCGCATTGGCGGCGACCACGGCATTCAATCCCGCCAGAGCAATAAACCTGGGCTGGCCTTTGCCTATTTCCAGTATGATGTATCCCATCAACAAACCCACCGTCAGGCTGCTGATGACGAGGGACAGCAGGAAAGCCAACATGCCGGTAATCCAAAACAATTGCCGATAACTATACTGCCGGTTGGCCAAGGTAACGCGCAAGACGTCGAACACGCCGCGCTCGGTCATGGCGTTCAAAAATGTCATCGCCACGGTGATAAACAAAAATAACTCACCATAAGCCTCCAAATTGGTTTGAAAAACGGGAACGACGTTTTTTGCCGATCCAAAGGTCGTGGAATAGTAAATAAAGATCGCAAACCATATGAGCATCGCGCCCAATATCATCGGTTTGGCTTTGCTCATTTGATGCAGGTCTTCGGTCATGGCCATGATGTAGGCCAGCAGCGTGATTCCAATCGTCAGGTAGCCGACATAATGATGCTTCAAATCCACGGGCGCCGCGGTGGCAACCTCTTGAGCAAATCCCAGTGACGGCAGGAAATAGATAAATCCTAAAGCAAGAAGACGATAACTATTTTTATGGAGGGAATTAACTGGCATCTTAAGCTCGTTTGCGATTTTGAATAAATAGGGCAGGTTACCGGCGGTTTTGAAGTATTGGGTTGGAGATTAAGCTCAACCTATAACAGGTGGTTGTCAGGTGGGCCGGGCTGTCTGAGAGCCGGTTTGGCGCCGGTCAGGAAGGCCTTGCTGCGGTATTGGTGGAAATCGAAGCCTTCCTGGTAAACCAACAGGACGCCCAGGTTTTCCTTCTCGGCGACCTTCGGAGCCTCGTCTCCCAGGCACAGCAGAGCGCTGTTCCAGGCTGCCGCCCATAGCGGGTTGTCCTCCAGCACGGCGACATAGCGCAGGCCGATGCTGACTGGCCGACCGGTTTTGGGGTTGAATACGGGATGGTCCAGGTCTGGCCGGGAAAACCGGTGGTAGTCGCCGAAGGTGGCGAGGCTGACGCCCGCGAGTTCGCGTTGCTTGAGCAACTCCACTTCGCTCAAGGGAAAGGGTTTGGTGGGCTTGTTGGCGTCGATCGCCATCCGCCAGGCCTTGCCCTTGGCCCTTTCCCCTTTAACCTGGATGACGTTGCCCCACTTGATCCAGTAGTTCCGGATGCCTTCCCGTTCCAAGAAGGCGGCGATCGAGGACAGCCGGTAGGCCGGGGCCAGGGGAGATAAATCGAGCCGCAATTCCGGAGTCAGCTTGCGGATGCGGTTGTTTCGTGTATCGATGTCCAGGCGGAACATGCCAACCTGGGCCAATGTTCTGTCGATGTCCTCCTGACTGGGCTCGTAGTGCTCCCTGCCAGAATCGGCCCAAAGCTCGGTGATGGGAGCGATGCTCAGGTCGAAGCAGCCTTTGGAGCGCTCGTAGACCTGCCTGCCCAGGTTCAAGAGCGCGATGATTTCCGGGGAAATCTCGAACCAGTCTGTGGTTTTCGAACGATTGAAGGCATCCATGGAAGCGGCATCGCTCCCGGACAGCGCCGAATCCGCTTCACTTAGGGCTTGCTCGCTGCCCTTCTTCAAGCGTTCGGCGTCCCCATCGGATACCCGTGGGCTTAGGCTGACGCGGTAAACGCTGCCCCGCGCCGTGCCCTCGAAATACGAGGCGTCACGATCCTGGCGGCATGCCGGCAGCAGTGCCAGACAAAGCCATCCCATGGCAAGGCAGGACGTTTTCATTTCGGGAAACCCTGGGCCTAACAAGCAGGGCTTCAAGGTAGGTTTCGGCCCCTAAAAATCAGGTAAAAATTTCATGCGTCATCTGGAAACAATCAGTTTGTGTTTCTTAAATAGCTGCTTGGAGCTGAAAAGCATTGGCGGACCGGAATTCACGGGAGTGGGAGGTTGACTGGCCAACGGCGGGGTTATGGCCGGCCTCGTCCTTCCGTGCTACTCAGACTCGTTAAGGACCTGGTTCGAGGCTTCCACCGCAATAGGCTGTTCGAGACACAGACCAATTACCTGGCATCGACAGACGTCGGCAAGCGCCTTCTTGCTAGGAAGGTCGCTGTGCTACCACGGCATCGAAAATCAAAGGCAGTGGTCCAACCCCACAATGGGCAGAATCTTGCCGAACCTACTTGCCGGAGGGCGACATCCTGTCGGCTCGCCAGATGGAATGATTCCGTCGTGACCGGAATGCTTTGTTGGATCAACTCGCCGAACAGCCTGAATAGGTCGCAGTCCGTGGAACGACCAACCTCGTCAGCTTCAGGGTGGTGGCCGATCGATATAGGGGTAGGCCCAACAGCTTTGCCATGGGCCGCCATTTCGCGGCCAGCCCTTGCCAAGCCTGCGCTTGGCGCTTGTCACTGCCAACGGATGGCGCTGTCGATGCCGGAATGAAGTGGCACAAGCACTTTATGACATTTAGCCGCTCCGGCGACAAGCCAACAACGCCATCAAAGCCTGGTATGGGCTGCGCTTATCAAAGGCTACATTTGACAAAGGGCACCTTCTGTAAAGAGTTGGCAAGCCGAGAACTTACGGCCATTTTCAACCAGCGTTCTGGATTTGGCGGCCTATGGCAAAGCTGTTGGGTCTACCCCGATAACGCAGCCAGATGGATGGTCCCTGGCTCTCGCCGGCGGCTTCGGAATTCAGGATGAGCAATTCCGGCATGGCTTTCTGAAGCAAAGGGATGGCCGCCTGCCAGTGCCACTCGCCGTCGGTTCAGAGAATGACCGTGGGCGCGACCAGGTCGTGGCGGTTGTAGACGGGCCCCTGCAGCAACCGGTCGATCAGGCATTCCAGGACGGTCTGGCTCATGTTTCCGATCTTCGAATCGCCCGATTCGGCATGGCGAGGTCGTTCAATGGGGTGTCTCCACGGGAGCGGTTTTCAGGTCCGGGGCCACGGTGGCGATCGCGGTGAAATCCCGGTCGTTGTGCACCAGCACCAGGTCGTGTTCCACCGCGATGCGAGCGATCAGGCAATCCAGCGTCGAGCGTACCGTGATGCCTCGCGTCCGGCAGCGACGATAGAGTTCCGCCGCCTCGGCGTAGGTTTCCACCGGGTCCAAGGGATGGTAAAAGGCCAGCGAGCCGAGATAGGTTTTTAGCGTCGCGAAGTCCTGCGCGGTGCGGGCACCCTGCAGGACCTCCTGGAAGATGGCCCCGGTGAGCCCAAAGAGCGCCCGGTCCGCAATCAGCTTCTTGAAGAACCGTGCCGGGGCGTTGTCGATCTGCCGCAAGCTATCGATCCAGACCGAGGTGTCGATCAGGTACACCTCAGGGGTCCTCGCGGCGGAGCGCCTTGTAGTCGTAGTCCGGGTCGATCTCTACCTGGCCGAACAGTTCGGAAACATCCCGCCGCCGATGGGCGGCGATGAATTCCCGCAGGGCCAAGTCCACCAGTTCCCGCTTGCTCCTGACCTTCGCGTAGCGCATGGCTTCCGCCACCAGGGCCTCATCCAGCACGATATTGGTTCGCATGGTCTACACCAGCCTATGTGTAAGTGGATGTGTAGTGTACTTTGAAATGGCTGGTCCCACGCATCCTTTTTCGGACAAGAATAAACCCGCTTGATTTCAATTACTTACCTGCTCGGTAATTCTGTCCGAAAATGCGGGCATGAAAATAGGCTATGCCTGCGTCTCCACGGATGAGCAAAACCCGGACTTGCAGCTTGACGCGCCCCTCAAGGCAGGATGCAAGCGCATCTATACCGACAAGGGGCAGGACGGCGCGAAGCGTTCCCGCTCGCAACTGGACAAGTGCCTTGCGGACTTGAAGCCGGAGTCGGCATCGTAGCTCGTGGGGCTTATGGCGTTCTGCTTATTACGCGGTAGAATCGGACATCGGTGGGCGACCGGCCCGCCGTCCGGTTCCGCCGTCCCCTGCGGATTGGGAAGCATGGCTTCGGGA
>CADDYU010000205.1 GCA_902810705.1 Methylococcaceae bacterium | reverse complement strand
CTGCCCCGCTCGTCCACCCGCGGGGCCTGCGAGGTGGGGCCGATGAATAGCCCGGAGAACAGATACGAGAGGGAAGGGTGGTGCTGCCAATAGGTGATCAGGGACCGCATCACGTCGGGCCGGCGGAGGAATGGGCTGTCGCCCGGGGTAGGACCGCCCAAGGTGACATGGTTGCCCCCGCCGGTGCCGGTATGGCGGCCGTCCAGCATGAATTTCTCGGTGCCGAGCCGGGCCTGCCGGGCCTCCTCGTAGAGCACGACGGTGTTTCGTTCCAGATCCTCCCAATCGGCGGCGGGATGAATGTTGACCTCGATCACGCCGGGGTCCGGGGTCACCTTCAAAAACTTGAGTACTGGCGAGGCGGGCGGCTCGTAGCCTTCGATCACGACGGGAATGCCGAATTCGGCCGCGGTGTTCTCGATGGCGGTCAGGAGGGCCGCGTAATGCTGCAAGACGTTCAAGGGCGGCATGAAGACATACAGCCGGCCGTGCCGCGGCTCGAGGCACAAAGCCGTGTGGGGCACGCCCACCCAGCGCTTGTAGCGGCGGCGGATGGCCTCGGGCTTGGCGTCCGCCGCCAGCGGTCGGCGCGGTTCGGCTGGTTCCGAGGCCCCATCGAAAACGGGCGCCGTGGGCCGCGGCGCCGGGGGCGGGGCGGTCTCGAAGAATTCTTCTTCCAGTTCGGCGGCCCAGGGAAGCTGACTGATGGGCAAGCGCAAGCCCATGGGGGAGCCGCCCGGGGTCAGATAGAGGGCATTGCGGGGAAACCGCCAGGGCGCCGAATGCCAACCGCCCCGGCTCCAGTCCCAGAGCAATGGCAGGGCGTAGCCTACGATGCGATCCAATCCGCGGGACAGGGCCAAGCTCAGGTCGTCCCGATACTGGGGCGCCCACGGGATGACGATCGGGTCCAGATTGGCGGGTTGATTGGCCTCCCGCCAAAGATAGTAAATCCAGTCTTCATAGCCTGGAATCAGGAAAGCCGGATCGGTTCCGAGTCGCATCGCCAGCCGCTCCCCGAAGCGCCGGGCGAATTCGGCTCCCATCCCATAGCTCCTGTGCTCGTCGGCGATCAGTTCCGGGTCGCGCCACAGGGATACCCCGTCGGATCGCCAAAAGCATCCCAGCGCCCAGCGGGGAAGCGGCTCGCCGGGATACCATTTGCCTTGTCCATAATGCAAGAGGCCCCCCGGAGCGAAGGCCTTGTGCAGGTTCCGCAGCAGCACGCCGGCCCGCTCCCGCTTGCGCAGGCCCAAGGCCTCGGTGTTCCATTCGGCGCCTTCCATGTCGTCGATCGACACAAAGGTCGGCTCGCCTCCCAAGGTCAGTCGAATGTCCAGCGCGGCGATCTCCGCGTCCACCGCCCGGCCGAGCCGGCGGATGTCCTGCCACTGCTCCTCGCTATAGGGCTTGGTAACCCGCGGGTCCTCATGCACCCGCCTGACGATGTTCGCGTACTGGAAGTCCAGCACCTCGCATTCGTCGGTATAGCCGGTCACGGGCGCGGCGCTGACGGCGTCCGGGGTGCAGGCCAAAGGAATGTGGCCCTCCCCGGCGAACAGGCCCGAGGTCGGATCGAGCCCAATCCAGCCGGCGCCTGGAATGTACACTTCGGCCCAGGCGTGTAGATCGGTGAAGTCTTGCTCGGGGCCGGAGGGGCCGTCCAAGGACTTCTGGTCGGCGGTCAGCTGAATCAAATAGCCGGAAACGAAGCGCGCCGCCAGTCCCAAATGCCTCAGGATCTGCACCAGCAGCCAGCCGGTGTCCCGGCAGGAGCCGATCCCCTTCTCGAACGTCTCCTCGCAGGTCTGGATGCCCGGGTCCAGCCGGATGGTGTAGCCGATGCTTTGCTGCAGTCTTTGATTCAGCCCCACCAGGAAATCGACGATGCGCAGCTTGTCCCGCTTGACGCCGGAAAGCCAAGCCATCAATTGCGGGCCGGCCTCGCTAATTTCGAAATAGGGCTCGAGCTCGTGGCGCAGCAGGGGGTCGTATTCGAATGGATAATCCTCGGCGTATTTTTCCACGAAGAAATCGAAGGGGTTGATGACGGTCATTTCCGCCACCAGTCGCACCTCGATCTTCAATTCCTCGACCTTCTCCGGAAACACCACCCGCGCGATGGCGTTGCCGAAGGGATCCTGCTGCCAATAGACCCGATGATTGGCGGGCTCGATTGCCAAGCGGTATTCGTGAATCGGCGTCCGCGTGTGAGGCGCCGGGCGCAGACGAATGACGTGCGGCGAGAGCGCGACGGGCCGGTCGTAGCGATAGTGGGTGCTGTGTTCGATTCCTACGAGTATCGCCAAAGCTGAATCCCCTTGCTGGCGTCGATGCGGAGGTTGGATGAAATGACGAGTTAAAATTTTGGAATATAGTGCCGGGTTGCTCGAGTTAGGAGCCCATGAAACGTGCGTTTGTCTGTTTCGAACCAGAACCCGAGGGCCATTACTACTGTACCGGAATAAATGGGTTTTGCTAGCGGAGCCTGGGACGAAAGGGATTTAAGCAGTAGTCATGCCATTAAGGCTTGAATCGAGACGGGTTCAAGGACTTGGAACGGGACTGCCGGAGCGATTCAGCCAACCGCACCGAAGCCGGCCGGTCCTGCGCCAAAACGGGGCGGAAGGCCGGCAGGGCGGACTCGGCGCATCTTTCCGCAGCTAGTCACCGAAGGTTGGTCAGATTGCTGCTTCGCATTTCGCGACTTGATACTATTCACGGTCATTGCGCTGCGAGCGAATCTCCTCAGCCGCTAACGTAATCCGCCCGAGAAGTCACAAACGCCATATTAGGAGTCTCCATGTCCGATATCGAAATTGCCCAACGGGCCACGCTGCGGCCTATCATCGATCTTGCCAGGGAACGGCTGGGCATTCCGGCGGAGCACTTGGACCCCTACGGTCATTACAAGGCCAAGCTTTCGTTGGATTACATCAAGTCCCTGGACGCCAAGCCGGATGGCAGGTTGATTCTGGTGACGGCGATCAGCCCGACCCCGGCCGGCGAGGGCAAGACGACCACGACCGTGGGCTTGGGCGATGCCCTCAACCGCATCGGCAAAAAGACCGTCATGTGCCTCCGGGAACCTTCCCTGGGGCCCTGCTTCGGCATGAAGGGCGGGGCGGCGGGCGGCGGGTACGCCCAGGTGGTGCCGATGGAGGACATCAACCTGCACTTCACCGGCGACTTCCACGCCATCGGCGTCGCGCACAACCTCCTGTCGGCGCTGATCGACAACCATATCAACCACGGCAATGCCCTGGACATCGACCCGCGCCGCATCCAGTGGAAGCGGGTGGTGGACATGAACGATCGGGCGCTCCGCAAGATCGTGGTCGGCCTGGGCGGCACCGCCAACGGATACCTCCGGGAAGACGGCTTCGACATCGTGGTGGCCTCGGAAGTCATGGCGATCCTGTGCCTGGCGAGCGGTCTCAAGGATCTGAAGGAGCGTTTAGGCCGCATCATCGTCGGCTATAAGTCCGACGGCAAAACCCCGGTTTACGCCCGCGACCTGAAAGCCCAAGGGGCCATGGCGGCGCTCTTGAAAGATGCCCTCAAGCCGAACCTGGTGCAGACCCTGGAGAACAACATCGCCATCATCCACGGGGGGCCCTTCGCCAATATCGCCCACGGCTGCAACACGGTGACCGCGACTCGAACGGCCCTCAAGCTGGCCGATTACGTGGTGACCGAGGCCGGTTTCGGCGCGGACCTCGGGGCGGAGAAGTTCATCGACATCAAATGCCGCATGGCGGGCCTCGAGCCGGCGGCGGTAGTCCTGGTGGCCACCGTCCGCGCGCTGAAGTTTCACGGCGGCGTGAGCAAAGAAAAGCTGAACTCCGAGAATCTGGCGGACTTGGAAAAAGGGTTTGCCAATCTCGAAAAGCATGTCCGCAACATCCAGGAACACTACTGTCTGCCCTGCGTGGTGTCCATCAATCATTTCAGCTTCGACACCGACGCCGAAATCGCCCTGTTGCAGCAGCGATGTGAATCCCTCGGCGTGCCGGCGGTGGTGGCGAAGCATTGGGCCCATGGCGGCGCCGGGGCCGAGGAACTGGCCCGTACCGTGGCCGACGTCGTGGACCGTCGGCCCGGCCGGCATCGTTTCGTCTATCCCGACGAGGCGTCGCTGTGGGACAAAATCGAGACCATCGCCGTCAAAATTTACGGGGCAGGCGGCATCAGCGCCGATCCCAAGATCAGGCAGCAGATCGAAGCGTGGAACGTGGATTACGGCAGTTATCCCGTCTGCATGGCCAAGACCCAGATGTCCTTCTCCACCGACCCCAACGCAAAAGGCGCGCCCCGAGGACACACTGTGCACATCCGCGAGGCGCGTCTCGCCAACGGCGCGGGCTTCATCGTCGCCATCGCAGGCGACATGATGACAATGCCGGGGCTACCCAAGGTGCCGGCCGCGGAGCATATCGACGTGGACGAGAACGGTCGAATCACCGGGTTGTTCTAAATCCGAAAAGCGGCTTTTTTGAGCCTCGGAAAACAGCGGGCGGATTCGCCCTTCGGCGGGAAGCGGCGAATTCACTGGCACGTTCCAGGCCAAGGCGAATGAGCGCGATTTTACGGAGACAAGACTTGAACGCATCCGCGGAGTCCAGGAAGAAGAGACTGTTCATCGTCGCCGGCGCTCGGCCAAACTTCATGAAGATCGCACCGCTCCTGCGGGAGCTCAAGCGCGGCACGTACCCTTTCGACCCTCGATTGGTGCACACCGGCCAGCACTATGACCAGACAATGAGCGGGGTGTTCTTCGAGGAGCTGGAAATCCCGACGCCCGACTATCATCTCGAGGTCGGCAGCGGTTCCCATGCCGAGCAAACCGCCAAGATCATGGTCCGCTTCGAGGAAATCTGTCTCAATGAGAGGCCGGACATCGTCATCGTGGTGGGCGACGTGAACTCCACCTTGGCCTGCGCCATCGTCGCCAAGAAGCTGCACGTCAAGGTGGCTCACGTCGAGGCGGGTCTTCGCAGCGGCGATATGGCCATGCCGGAAGAGATTAATCGCTTGGTCACCGATGCGATCAGCGATTGGTTCTTCGTGACGGAGAAGAGCGGGCTTGAGCATCTCCTGGCGGAAGGCAAACCGAAAGAGCGTATTTTTTTCGTCGGCCATGTGATGATCGACAATCTTTTTCACCAGGTGGAAAAGCTTCGCCGTCTACCCGCTTCCACGTTGTCCACGACGAGGCTGAAGGAAGATTTTCCGGACTATGGCGTCGTCACCCTGCACCGGCCGTCCAACGTCGACGATCCGGCCGGGCTCGCCGGCCTTATCGAGGCGCTTGCCGAAATATCCCGCGACCTGCCGCTGATTTTCCCGGTGCATCCGCGCACCCGCGCCAATTTGCAAAAATTCGGGATCGAGGCGCCGAAGACCATCGTGATGACCCAGCCCTTGTCCTACATGGATTTTCTGAATCTTTTCAAGGACGCCCGCTTGGTGCTGACCGATAGCGGCGGTCTCCAGGAGGAAACCACGGCGCTAGGGATCCCCTGTCTGACGCTTCGCGAAAATACCGAGCGTCCGATTACCGTCATCGAAGGCACCAATACCGTGGTTGGTAAGGACCCGGCGCGGATCATGGCGGAAGCGAGAAGGATTCTGTCCGGCCGAAGCAAGCCGGGGCGGCGTCCTGACCTTTGGGACGGTCAGGCGGCGGTGCGGATTTTGCACACGCTGGCTGCGACAGGCACAACGGACGGGTAAATTCCGTAGGTCGGTTTTTTGGGATAAAGTAGATGTCTGCCTCGGATGCCGCGGCTTTTCGAGGAATCTAAGGAGGCTTGGCTGACCGTCGCGCGCCCAGAACAGGCGCTCCATTCCGATAAACTTATGGTCGGCAAAGCCGCCGCGTTTTTCACAGCCCCATCTAAAAACCCAAGGTGATTTATGAAAACGAACCCAAAAACCCAGATCTGGACAGGCCTTTGCCTGGCCGTCATGGCCGCATCGCCGGCGCTGGCAGGTTATGACGAGAAATATCCAGCCTATGACTTCAAGCCGAGCGTGATCTATCGCGATCCCGCGCTCACCGGCCAATCGGCTACCGCTACGCCGGAAGCCGAGCCCCAGGCTCCCGACCCCAAGTACCCGGCCGCTCATTTCATACCGAGTGTGATTCATCCGGCCAAGGCTGCCGACGTCCATACTCCCGATCCCAAATACCCGGCCGCTTACTTCACGCCGAGCGTGATCTATCCGGCCAAGTAATCGACAGGCGCGAGTGAAGACATTGCTCCGCCGGGCAATGAATTTCCGAGAAGAATAAACCGGAGGTTATCCTCGTGAGGTTTTTCAAGCTGTGGCAAATACGTTCCAACAGGGCATTGACGATTTTTGGGAATCAGGTTCCGAGCCGATTCTCCATCCACAAACGAGAGAACTTCCGAAACCTCGATTAAGGAGGAATTATGCATCGTAAGCTCCTGTGTTCATTGGCTATGGTGGGATTGCTGGCGGCGAGCGGCGCCGCATCGGCGGATGCGGAAGCCGGAAAGGCCACGGCCAGCGGCGTTTGCGCGAGCTGTCATGGCCCCAAGGGCATTAGTGGCGCGGATACGTTTCCCAATTTGGCCGGCCAGAAGAAGACTTATCTGGTCAGCGCTCTGAAAGCCTATCGCGACAAGACCCGGAACAATCCCATAATGAACGGTATGGCGGCTTCCCTGACCGATCAACAGATCGATGATCTTGCGGCCTATTATTCCAGCCTCAAGGCCAGCGAATAGGTCTGCCAGGCGCTGCTGTAAGCCGTGCCTGCATGGCCATAATCCCGGCGGCAGTGAGTGGACTCGGAGGAGAACGCATCATAGCCGCCGGCCGTGGAGGACTTTATCGTTGGGTCCCAACTGAAGAAAACGTCTAAGGACATGCCTGTAGAACTCATCGATCTGCTGGGTCTCGCCGCCGGCAGCCTGACCACCATCTCCTTCATACCCCAAGTCTTGAAAATCTGGCGAAGCAAGTCCGGACACGACGTGTCCTATGGCATGTTCTTCCTTTTCAGCGTGGGCGTGCTGTTATGGTTGGCTTATGGACTGATCCTGAAGGCGATTCCCATCATTGTCGCCAATGCGGTGACCTTGATCCTCGCCTTGATCGTGGTCGCACTGAAATACCGTTATCGCCATCGCCATTAAGAAGGCTCACGTGGCCGGACCAGAGCCTTGCCGGGAGCGCATCGCGCCCGGATGAGCCTAGTGCCTCAACCAAGCTCAGTTGACAGAGTGAAGGCCGGAATGAAAGAGTGTGGCTCCCTCGTTCATTCTGGAGAGATTCCTGTCATGGTCCGCTACCTGGTCCGGCTCACCGAGGCTGA
>CADDYU010000204.1 GCA_902810705.1 Methylococcaceae bacterium | reverse complement strand
GCCGATAACAACGGTGACGGTGGAATCATGGCCTTGATGGCCTTGGCCCTCCGCGGAGCTGACGAGGATTCCCGGCGCCGGAAGACGATCATGATGGTGGGCTTGATCGGGGCGGCGCTATTCTTCGGCGAGGGAATCATCACACCCGCCATCTCGGTGATGAGTGCCGTGGAGGGGCTGGAATTGGTGGCGCCAGACCTCGACAGCGTGGTCATGCCGCTGACGCTGACGATACTGATTGTCCTGTTTCTGCTGCAACGTCATGGCACCGGCTTCATCGGCGATCTCTTTAGCCCGGTCATGGGCCTCTGGTTCATCGTTATCGCGTCGCTTGGAGCCTATAGCATTGCCCAGACCCCGGTAATTCTGTCCGCGCTGAGCCCGAGCTATGCGGTCCTGTTTCTGCTCGAGGCCAAATGGGATTCGTTGGTGGTCTTGGGAGCCGTGGTACTGGTGGTGACGGGCGCCGAGGCATTGTACGCGGACATGGGACATTTCGGGCGCAGGCCGATTCGCGTCGCTTGGTTTTACTTCGTGTTTCCGGCTCTGGTTCTGAATTACCTCGGCCAGGGCGCCTTGCTGCTCCGCGATCCGGAAGCGGCCGGTAAATCTTTTTATCTACTAGCCCCCGCCTGGGGCATGATCCCGCTCCTGGGCCTTGCCACGATTGCCACCATCATCGCCTCTCAAGCCGTCATTTCGGGCATGTTCTCCATGGCGTGGCAGGCGGTTCAGCTGGGATATTTACCGCGGCTGCAAATCATTCATACGTCCGGCAAGATCGGCCAAATCTATATTCCGGCGATCAACTGGATCTTGCTGGCCTCGGTGGTCGCCCTGGTCTTGGCATTCGATTCATCGTCGCGACTCGCGGCCGCTTACGGTATCGCCGTGACCGGCGCCATGGTGGTCACTACCGTGCTGGCCTCCATCGCGTTGCGCCGGGTTTGGCATTGGCGCCGGATTACCGGTGGCCTGGTCACCAGCGCCTTCCTGATCATCGACCTGTCGTTTCTTGCCGCGAACGGGCCCAAGATCATTCACGGGGGTTGGTTTTCGCTACTGGTGGCCGCGATTGTGTTCCTGGTCATGTCCACCTGGAAGCGGGGCAGGGATTTGCTGGTGAGACGGCTGAACGATCGAGCCATGCCGCTCGAAACTCTAATCGAGCGGTTGCGGCGCGATCCGCCGTCTCGGGTTCCCGGCACGGCGGTTTATCTGACCGCCGGCCGGCGCGGGGTTCCCCAAGCCCTGCTGCGCAATCTCGAAGCCAATAAGGTGATCCATGAACGGGTGATTATTCTAACGGTAGTGATTCGCGACAATCCCTGGGTGCCTCGCCGCGAGCGCCTCAAGATTCGTCATTTCGGCGATCAGCTGTATCGAATGAAAATCTACTATGGGTTCAGGGAGGAACCGGATATTCCAGAGGCGCTGGCTTTATCTCGAGAACACGGGCTGGAGATCGACCTTGCAGAAACATCGTTCTTTCTCGGACGCGAAAACATGGTTTCCACCGATCGGCCGGGCATGCCCATCTGGCGGGAGCGATTCTTCATCCGCTTGGCCCGGAACGCCGAAAGGGCCATGGATTTCTGGCGGATTCCGCCTGATCGGGTGGTTGAATTGGGATTAACGGTGGAATTGTGAGCCGCGGCGGCGGGCTGGCGGTGATGGCCCGCCACCGAGATGAAGACGATTCAGCGCAGCGGTGCGACTTGGCCGGTCTCCCGAAACTGTCGATAATCCGCGAGCACCAGAGCATGATCGAAAGCGAGGCGAGCAGGCAGGGCGTCCGGATCGGCGATCAGGATGCTCTTAGCGTCATCCGCCGCTTCCGGGATTCCACTGGCCTCGGCCACATACACGGCTGTCACCGTATGGCCGCGTGAATCACGCTTGGGATCGGAATAAATTCCGAGCAGGGCTTTAAGGCGTACCTTCAGACCCGTCTCTTCGTGGGCTTCCCGGACCGCCGCTTGCTCCAGCGTCTCGCCTATGTCTACGAAGCCGCCAGGGATGGCCCAACCCGGTGGCGGATTGAGGCGCTCGATCAAGACAATAGGGCGGTTCGGGTGATCAATAAGCTCAATGATTGCATCAGCCGCAAGGGTGGGGGTAACGGGTCTTGCCATCGAGTCGTTTCCTCGTAGAGATAAATTTGGATAAACATCGATGGCTATAGTAAGCGATCTTTAGCCGAGGCAAAAATGCCAGGAATCTCTGATCGAGAGGCGACTTCCTCAATGAATCCAACTAATGTGTCCAGCTTTACCTTCCCGTTATGTCCACAGGATCGCAATGACCGGTTCGGGTGAAGGCGGCCGTGGTTGACAGATGCCTGTAAAATTGCGATCTTTTTCTTCCCATCATCGGCATGGGCGGTTAGCTCAGCGGGAGAGCACTGCCTTCACACGGCAGGGGTCGCAGGTTCAACCCCTGCACCGCCCACCATACAATCAGACCCTTAGCCATCGCATTTCCTCCAGTCCGTCGGCCAGAGTCGCGAGGCACAGTGAGCCCATACCCGCGCCGTCCCCCCACTATCCGAATGCCGCCTGAGGCTTCGAAATGGTCAGGATCGGCCCGCTCGCTTGGGCGCCAAGCCCCGAACGTATGCCGCAACACATGCGGCGCTACACCCCTCTAGCCCGGTCTCCCTGCAGGCAGCTGGCCCTTCAATAGAGACCGGGAATCAGCCGGGACGTCCTGGCGCAGTAAGCGGCGTATTCGGCGCCGAACTGTGTGCGGAGCAGCCTTTCTTCCGCGCGGATGCGCGCGAGGAGGGGCGGGATCAGGAGCCCCGTAAGCAGCACGCCGACCCCCGCCCGAAAGGCGAGGCCCCAGCCCAGCGAGTTGACGAGCAGGCCCAGATAGCTGGGGTGGCGGATGACCCCGTAGATCCCGCTTGTGACCAGCGTGTGTCCGGGCTGGATGGCGACCAGTCCGCTGAACCTTCGGCCGAGCACGAAGACCGGCCAGAGCCGCAGCGCACCTCCGGCGATAAAGAGCACGACGCCCAGCCAGCGAAGACTTTCCCCATCGAGAGTCCAGAGCTCATGCCGGTCGGTGTAGGCCGGGAGATAAGCCTCCAAAAGCCCGATCAGCGCGAAGGCGCCGAGGACCCAGCGGTTGGCGCGATCCTCCCGCTCGCCGGGGCTTAAGTTGCCGCGGCTGAAGAGCGCGACGCCGGATAGCCCAAGGAGGGCGATCGCCAGAGTCATCCGGGCGGGGTTGGCGAAGAAGGCGGCCAACCCGCCACCGCCGAGAATGGCGAGCCCGAGATAGACAAAGGTCGCTGCCAGGATGAGGAACGCCGATCGGAGTGTGGGCGTCATGGCCTTCTCACTTGAACGATCTTTCTGATATTTAGACTCGAGAACCTGGCCCCATGACCGTGCCTGAAAACGGGCTTCTTTGATTCGCCGAAGAAGTCCCCAATCGCTTTCTGTAAGCCGCGACTGTTCTGGCCTTGTGGGATGAGAAAGCCTGGAGAGTTTCCAGGCCTTAGGGGTTGGTGGTCTGAGTTCGAGTACAAACTCAAAATAAATCTTCTTGCCAGCGGTTCTCGCCGAGATGATGGCGAAAGTGGGCAACGATGTCGTGCTTATTTCGTGGATACCACAGATTGCCCAAATGCCCTCCACGAGGGTATATCGTGGCCCGGTCGCCAAACAGGCGCTCAAGATAACCGATGTCGCCCGGAGCTAGCAGAATGTCGTCCCGGTTGTGCATCAGAAAGACGCGCCGGCTTTTTGCCAATGCCGGCTCAATGGCTTTCAGCGAGGTGCTGGCATTCAGCGTTTCCATATCCATGAGTGGCTCGTCGGCCCGAAGCCGGGGAAGTAGAAATCGCTCGATGTAGCCCAACAGACCGATGGAACGGGCTTCTTCCAGGCGGGCGGTGCGGAAGCCCTCGCTGAGGGTGGTTTTGAGAACGCCGGGATGCTGGGCCAGCTCGATGACGTACATGGTATCGCCGATCGCGGAGAACAAGGAAGCGCCGATCAGGTATTGGATCTGCAGGTTGTTCATTTGCAGGCGTTTGTCCCAGTCGGCGAAATAATCGGGATCGTCGAAGTCCTCCTTCAAGGCCCGAACGCCGGTGCCAAAGGCGTAGGCCTGAACGTGCGCTCGTTCCTTGGGAGTCAGGGTCTGGCCGACGCGGGCCATGGCGTCGATCTTGCGAATGGCGACGAGCGGGTCCACGGGCGGATTGATCAGCAATGTGGTTCCGAAATCGATATCCCCTTGCTCGGCATCCAGCTTGTCGACGTAAGCGGCGCACAGTGCCCCTTCGCTGAAGCCCATCAGTCCGATCCTTCCAACCTCGACATGCTGATGATTGGTCACATGGCGCAAGGCCGCCTGCATCGCTCGATACATGTCTGCGGCATCGGCAAAGTGATCGCCTGGAAATCCGGAAGTACTGGCCGCCAAGGCGAAATTCCAGTTGAGCGGATCGGGCATCACCAGGACATGGAATCCGCTGGCCACCAGCAATTCCGCGATGTGGCTCGCGGAGCCCTCATAGGCGGAGCTGCCGAGACCGGGCACGATGATGATGAGCGGCGCCTTCCCTTGGCTCTGGTATAGCCGGAAGCGGAGCTTGCCCTTGCCTTCGAGGAGCGGCACGGCATTTCGATCGGGCAGCAGGGCGATCTCCAGCCCTCGGATCGTGTCGTCGCCCCAGCGCTCATCCCGGCCCTTCATGATGGCGATGGTCGTTGTGGCCAAGTAGGGATCGAAATAGGGATAGCGGTAAGCCGTATCGTCGACGGGGCGCGTGCAGGCGCCCAGCAAACAGGCGATGACGGCGATCGTGAGTGCGGGAAGCAAACGCACGAGCAGTGTTCGGGTTTGAGGCATGTCAGGACTTCTTTTCGGCGAGGAGGCTCTGCTTATTATGAGAGGTGCGTTAGCGCGGCGGTGTTTGTTTTCGCATGATTGGACCCTTGGGGAAGCGGTTCAGGGTCCGTTTTCATGCCGGCGGCCGATGAGGGCGGTGATCAGAAACTGTAAAGAAAGCCGTCATTGATGAATGGCCGGCCTTAAGCCAGCTAGAGCCGCTGTTACACCACACGGCCGCCATGCACCGCAGCGACTGCCTCTTCGGTTGAAAGTACCCAACCGTACACTGCGGCAAAGGCACCCAGCGCGGCCTCATGAGCCGCTTCGGTCAAGGACGCACAGGCGTCTTCGATCAGCGCCACATCGAAATCGTGATCGGCCAGCTCGCGGGCGGTCTGAGCGACGCAAAAGGCTGAGAGCACGCCGGTGACGGCGACGGACGAGATCCCGCGAGCGCGGAGATCGGCCTTGAGCGGTGAGGAGGATATTGCGCCGGTGGTTGTTTTAGGCAGGCTGAGTTCGTCCGGCCCGGGTACTATGCGCACGTCCAACTCCGCACCTGGATCGGCCAACGGCGGAATCACGGCACTGCCAAACGTCGCGCGACCCGCTTCATTGAGACGGCGAGCCCAAGCGGGCAAATCGCTTCCGTCCGGGCGATTCGAACCCAATCGCGTATAAAGCACCGGACAGCCGTTTTTCCTGAAAGCCCGTTGCAGCGCCCGAATGTTGGGAATGATCCGTGTATCGAGGCGTTCGATGTAACGCTCGATACAGCCGCCTGGAAGTCTCGCCGCCGAGAGCTGCGCAAACGTGGAGTCCGGATGGGTGAAGTAGCGTTGCATATCGATGATGAGCAGCGCCGTGGACTGGGGCCGATAGGGAAAATCGCGGGACAACGTCGGACCCTCCATAGAGTGGATGAAACCGCGGCCTCGGGAAAAGACGAGATCTCTCGACCGAGCATCGCATTATTAGCCAGAGACCGCACGCCGAACGTATCATTCGACGCGGAACAAAGTCCAGGGCGTGACGGCGCGCCTCCCGTTAACCTTGGCGGGGGAGTTTTTGTGAAGCGCGCAGGTCGATATTGGACAGGCGAGTCTGCCGGGTACTGCGCATGATTCATGATTCGAGAGGTGCTCCCCTGGGCTGGGCAGGTCCAATTGTGGATCTGGAGGCAGGGGTTTTCGAGCCGATCGACCGGTTTCGCCGGGGGCTCGGCCTATGGCTTGATCTCGCTGGGTTCGGCCCGGAGGAGGCGCCGTTTCGGACGGTGTTCTCCAAGGCGGGATTGACTCTTCGAAGCTACAATTTCGCGCCCGCGGCGGGACCTGTGCTGCTCATCGTTCCGGCCCCGATCAAACATGCCTACATTTGGGATTTGCTTCCCTGGGCGAGCGTCGTCCGGCGGAGCCTGGAAAACGGCTTGGCCGTTTACCTCATGCATTGGGAGTGGCCCGGGCGCTCCGAGCAAGGGTTCGGCCTGGCCGACTACGCCGATCGTCTGATCCTCGACAGCCTGAAGGCCATCGAAAGGGAGCAGGGAAAGAGGCCGATTTTCTTGACCGGGCACTCCTTAGGGGGAATCTTCGCCACCTTGTTCGCGGCCCTGCATCCAAAACGCGTGAAGGGCCTGGTTCTACTGAGTACGCCCTTACATTTCGGGCCCGAGGTAGGTCCTCTCGACCGCTGGGTCGCCGCGACTCCCTCGCTGCGAGGCTCGACCGCCGGGGCGCGGCCCGTGGCGGGCTCCTTGCTAACGGGAGTCTCCTTCCTCGCCGATCCCTTGACCTTTGGCTGGCTAAGGTTCTTGGACAGGTTCTTCAGCCTCGGAGACTTGCAGGCGCTGCGCACCTATTTGGCCGTGGAGCGGTGGGCGTGCGACGAAATGCCGATGACTTTCCCGCTCCTCGAAGAAATTGTCGAAGGCTTGTATCGAGAGGATCGCTTCATGCGAGGCATATTGACCGTTGGAGGTCACCGGGTCGCGCCGGAGCTTATTGAGGCATCGGTCCTCAGCGTGGTGGACCCGGATTGCCGCGTGGTGCCACCGCAAGCGGTGTTGCCATTCCATCGTGCGGCGGGAAGCCGAGATTCCACAGTGCTTTGGTATGGCGGGGACATCGGCGTCGCTCTCCAGCACGTCGGAATGCTGGTCGGGCGGGAAGCCCATCGGACCCTGTGGCCCGAAATCATGCGCTGGCTTTATGCTCATGGGGAATGAGGCGAGAGCTCATGACCTGGCCCGTGAAGAGGCCGATCACGACATGGCCGCCTGTTAAAAGGCGAGAACCTACGGCAAGCATCGAATGATATTTGGTTTGTGCTATCTCAAAATCGATGCCACAGTCGTTGCCAATAGCGATTACACCGGTACGAAACCGGCGTGTACGCCGGTCGCCGCGAGCTTGAAATCTTCGTGCACGATACCGAGCGAGAATATGAGAGATGGTATGGACTCCTCCTCTACTGACCTGGCGCTTCTGTGCCAAGCTGGAGATTTTCAATCATTCCGCTAGAGAGAGGAAGCGGCGCTTGGTCAAACGCCTGGGCAGGAGCGGCTTCCACC
>CADDYU010000203.1 GCA_902810705.1 Methylococcaceae bacterium | reverse complement strand
GAAAGCCGGGTTATGGCGATCTCCCGCTCCGACACCCCCATAGACGGTTGCGCCATCGGCGCGCGCCTCTCGACCCTAATCTTTCGCAGCGAAAGTCGCCATGAGCACCGATTACTACGCGATGCTAACCCGCATTTCTCACCGATAGGAGGTGCATCGAGGACTGGAGTCTGAGAAAGTTGTTTTAGCCGAACGACTTACCTCAGAGACCAGGAGAACCTCGATGCCGACACAGTGTAATGGCGAGACGTTTGGATTTGGAAGGGTCGGATGCCGCCGGGTGGAGGCCGCGTTTGACGGCGGGGCGATCACTTCGGACGCTGGGGCGCTGCTCTTAGGACGGGTCGACCAGACAATCGGTCTGATCGAGCGGCTGTCCGCCTGCTTCACTGATGGCCGTGATCTGGCGTTGATTGAACACGGGCTGTCGACTTTGCTGATGCAACGCATCCTGGGGATCGCACTCGGTTACGAAGAGCTCAATGATCACGACCGGTTGCGGTTTGATCCCGTGCTGGCAGTGGTGGCCGGCAAGCTCAAAGCCGACCGGAAAGGCTGCGCGCCGTTGGCGGGGAAGTCCACGCTGAATCGTCTGGAGCATGCGCCCGCCGGTGAACCGGAGCGCTATCATAAGATCGGCTATGATGCACCAGCCATCGAGGCGCTGTTTGTGGATCTGTTTCTGGACGCCCACACAACCCCGCCCGACGAGATCATGCTGGACTTGGAGGCGACCGACGATCCGCTGCACGGTCATCCGGAAGGCCGCTTTTTCCACGGCTACTGCGATCGCTGCTGCTAGCTGCCGCTCTACATCTTTAGTGGCCGGCACCGGCGGGTGGCCAAGCGGCGGCAGGCCAATAGCGATGCCAGCGCCGGCGCGGTCGAAGAGGTGGAGCGGCTAGTCAGGCAGATTCGGGCCCGCTGGCCGGAGGTGCACATCGTGCTGCGGGCCGACAGCGGCTTTGCCCGCGACGCCCTGATGGCGTGGTGCGAAGCGAATCGCGTGGATTTTCTCTTCGGTCTGGCCAAAAATGCTCGTCTGCTGTCCACCCTCGAAGCCGAACTTCAGGACTCCCGACAGCGCTACGAAGCGATCCAACAGGCCACACGGGTGTTCAAGGAGTTCACCTATCGGACCCGCGAGAGCTGGAGCCGGGAGCGCCGGGTGATCGGCAAGGCCGAACATCTGCCGGGGGGCGCCAATCCACGCTTCGTCGTCACCCCGCTGAGTCCGGAGCAGTGGGGGGCATGCGCCTTTACGAGGAATTCTATTGCGCCCGCGGCGAGAGGGAGAATCGCATCAAGGAATGCCAGTTGGACCTTTTCGCCGATCGCACCTCGACGGCGACGTGGCGCGCTAACCAGTTGCGGTTGTGGTTTGCCTCGTTCGCCTATGTCTTGCTGGACAGCCTAAGGCGGCTGGCGCTCGCGGGGACTGATCTGGCCCGTGCCACCTGCGGCAGCCTCCGGCTGAAACTCCTCAAGCTCGGCGCCCTGGTCAAGCTCAGCGTGCGCCGCATCAAAATCGCCTTCGCCTCAGCTTGCCCCTATCAGGAGGAATGGACCACGGCGTATGCTCGGCTCGCAGCCCTGACCGGATAGCCGAGGGCGCTCCTTCATCGGCTGCTTTGCACTTCGCCCGGCGACCGGGAAAATGCCGCTTGGCCCATAATCGCCGATCTTCATCTCGCGGGCTTCATCCCTTCACCGCTCCGTTCGTATTGGCAAGTCACCCCGCTCCAAAACTCTCCGGTGAGCCCCTATCCACTAATCGGTCAGTCCAACCCAACGGGTCAGTGTCCCAAAAGTCTCCGCCGACGGGGTGTGTGAGAAATGCGGGCTAGGGGCGTAGCTCCATCCGCGGTTCGCAGTTGGCCGTAGACGATCCACGGTTGCCGGCCCACTTCGCGGGTGATCCAGCTCATCTCGACCGCCAGATATCCCAAGGGGGTTGCCCCCACCCAGGCGCGAAGCAACCTTGTTCGCCGCCGAATGCGATCGGAATTCAGATCGCCCCGCGCCCAAGCCCACATCGTCCAGAGCATCAGAAAGAACAGCGCGAAGCCAGTGGCCACCATGATGCGGAAAGCATAAAACGGTATAACTATCGGCGGTCGGTTTTCTTTGGGAAAATCGCGCAGCCCCTTGACTTCGCCGGTCAAAGAGTGGGTGATGAGCAGAACCCGAAGTTGAGGAGAAAGAAACGGCTCCAGAAGCGGCTGTGGCGGTAATGGACCTCCTGCCGTGTCCGGAACCAGAGTGCCTCGGTGATCAGCAGGAACAGACTGAGGCCGATGGAAAGCACCGGCCAGATAATGTGAAAAAGAGTGGTGACGGCGAACTGCACGCGCGACAGGAAAACAGGGTCGGACAAATCTTCCATGATCTCCTCCCGAATGAGGGCGAGGCGCCGTCCGTTATTCCATGACCGGCTGGATTACGGAGAATCCGGCCATGCGAATAGAAAGATTCCGGCATGTTTCCTTCCATAACCTGATTTCTACAGCCATTAGGATGGAAAAAGGCATTCCCACTTGAGATGAATGTGCTCCCTTTTTAGCGCGCTCCAGTTCGGTGCTGGAATAGGGCGCGGAAAAAGGCCGGCACTACGTCAGTGGATTTGGGGGGAGAGGAATCAATGCCGGATTGGAGAACGCTGCTTTTTGCGGTTTAAGTATTTCACGCGCAGGGGGCGCTGTGACTTGGTAGCATTGCTTACGCCAGATAGAGGTAAGCGCCGCCTCATGGGCCATTGTTAGGAGCATCTCAGGGCAGCGGAAATACCTCTATCGGGCGGTGGATTCCAAGGGTCAGACCCTCGATGTCCTCCTCAGCGCCTAGCGCCTAGCGCCACGCTACGGCGGCCCAATGCTTCTTGACCCAAGTGTTGAAGGCCCCTCCTACCACAGCACCTCGCGTCATCACCGTTGACCAGAAGGCCGCCTATCCCAGCGCCTTCGACGATCTCCAGCAGGAAGGTCACCTGGAATCCACCTGCACTCTAATGTCATCGAGCAGGATCATCGTTTTATCAAACGGCTCACCCGCCCCGGACTGGGATTCGCTTCGTTCCATACGGTCCGCCGCACTCTGGCCGGTTATGAAATCATGAACAGATCCGCCAGGGCCAGGTTCAGGGCGTAGCGAAGGGCGACATCGTCGCCCAAGGGCGGTTTATGGCCCAGCGGTTTGGGATCGCTGTTTAATCCTCTTCCGATCGGGAAGTCCTTCACTCATTCCAGATTTTTGCAACAGAACCGTACGAGCTGCCGGGCAGCCCGGCCCGCGCGTATGCCCTTCATCAGCATTTGCAGGGTGTTAAGGTATCAGCACATAGCGGCCCGGAGCAGCCTCGAGCATCGGATAGCCATACTCAATTGCCCCTAAGGGGGGGCGGAGTAAGCCGTACCTTGGACCGAGCGGCAAGCCAAGGCTCCCACAAGCCAGCCACCAGGAGCCTTCACGGCGTGGCGCTCGCGCCTCCCAGGTCTCTGGAGTCAGATAGTAATCCGTAGCGCGGTGTGTCGTGACTTTGTAATACCGACGGGGATGGCCAGGTTCGGAGATGATACCGGCATTGTGACCGCCGCTGGTGAGTACGAAGGTGATCTCCGTATCGGTCAGGAGATGAACCTTATACACAGGTCGCCAGGGCGATACGTGATCGCGTTCGGTACCAACGGCGAAGACCGGGATCTGGAGATCGGTCAGGGCGATGGATCGTCCGTCGACCTGGTAGCGCCCTGCGGCCAAGTCATTATTGAGGAACAGACCGCGCAAATACTCCGAATGCATGCGGTAAGGCATCCGCGTGGCGTCCGCGTTCCAGGCCATCAGATCAGTCATTTCTCTCCGCTTCCCCAGCAAATAGCTGCGCACCAGATAGGACCAGATCAAGCCATAGGAACGCAGCATCTCGAAGGCCCCCGCCATCTGTCGAGTCGTAAGGTATTCCTGCTCCCACATCAGATCATCAAGAAAGTTCACTTGGCTCTCATCGATAAAAAGCGAGAGCTCACCCGGCTCCTCGAAATCCACCTGGGCGGCGAGGAGAGCCAGGCTAGCCAGCCGCGAGTCGTTGTCTCGGGCCATCGCACAGGCGGCAATAGCGAGTAATGTGCCACCAAGGCAATAAGCCCACTCCATGAGTTTGGCGCTTTGTGTGATCGCTGAGACCCCCTCAAACGCATCCATTACCCCGCGCTTGAGATAATCGTCAGCGCTGATCCTGAGGCAGAGGTCCAATGCCCTCCGGGCAGCCGTCGGGGATAGCTCCCTCCCAGGCATAGCGACTCAGCCGATAGCTCTCGCGTAGCGCCTTCTCCATAAGTTCCAGTTGTTTCCCGGGAGAGAACGCGAAATGCAGGGCCCAATCGAAATAGGCCAGCCAGAGCGAGGCGGGCGAAAGCCCGAGCGTCCAGCCTCCGAACCACGCGTGGAGCAGTCGGTCGATCTGACGGGTGTGCATAAGTCCCATAGGACCTCCTTTTTCAGGGTTAAAAGCGGGGATCTGTCCTTTTGAAATCTGCCCCATTGCCGAGCCAAGTAGTGGCGCGCTTGTGGAAAATGATTTTGGGTAAAGCCAAGCCGGCGCCACTCACTGATGCTCAAAAGATGGATCGAGAATGATCACGGATTCAGGCTATAGAGCCGCTTCGCATCCTGCAAAGCAAGAGGCGTCATTCTTCTTGCTCAGAGACTGCCGCAGCGGGATGGCTGAAGAGGTTGCGATGGGTGATTAACGCGGCTACCGCAATAGGTATTGCGCCGAAGATGATGAACAGGACATCCGGTCCCAGGCGCAGCCACTCAATGAACCGCGCCTTGGATTGACTGGAAAAGGCCTCCCCCCGGGCATGCCAATAGCCGTTGTCGAGCACGTCCCTGAGCTGCAGGACCCCGCCGGGGAACAGGCTCAGGATCACCATCAGGGCCAAGCCGATGTTCAGGCCCCAGAACGCCACCCGGACCCAGGGTTCCACCCGCCGCCAGCCCGCCTCGGTCAGCACCTGGCGCATGGCGAACACCATCAGGGCAATGGCCAGCATGCCGAAGACACCCATCATGGCCGCATGGCTGTGGTTGGGGGTAAAATCGGTGCCGGCCTCAAAGTAGCTGATGATGGGCAGGTTGATGAGGAAGCCGAAAATGCCGGCGCCGACGAAGTTCCAGAAGCCCACCGCGAACAGGAAATAGAAGGCCCACCGGTGCGGCACTGCGACGGTTTGGCCGCAAATCTCGCATCGGCCGTGGGTCAGCGTGACGAAGTCCCAGGCCTCGAAGGTCAGCAGCGTCAGGGGGACCACCTCCAGGGCGGAAAACATCGCCGCCAGGGCAATGACCATGTCCCCCTGTCCGCTCCAGTACCAGTGGTGGCCGGTGCCGATGAGTCCGCCGGCGGAGAAGAGGATGGCTTCCAGGTAAATGATTCGCTTGGCGTTGAGCGGAGAGACGAGTCCGAGCAGGACAAAGACCACCGCCACCATGACGGTGACGAAGAACTCCAGGAATTCCTCCACCCACAGATGGACGATCCAGAACCGCCAGGTATCCACCACGGAAAAATGGGTGGTGCTCCCGAAGAATAGCGCGGGAAGATAGAACAGGGGAATGGTCAGGGCGGCCCCGAGAAAAAACTGGGCGATGGTCCGCCGCTCCGGAAACGAGCGGGCTACTGCTACGCCACGGAACAACAGGACCAGCCAGAGCACGAGTCCCGCCACCAGAAGAATTTGCCAGCCCCGGCCGAGGTCCAGGTATTCCCAGCCCTGATGCCCGAACCAGAACCACAGCTCGCCCAGAGCCTGCCGGATGCTGGCCCACTCGCCGAGCAGGCTGCCCGCGACCACGAGCAGCAGCAGGCCGAACAGGAGATTGACGCCCCGGCGCTGGCCGCGCGGTTCCTGGCCGCCCAGGGCAGGCGCCAGAAATAAGGCGCCGGCCACATAGGCGGTGGTGATCCAGAAAATCGCCAGTTGCAGGTGCCAGGTGCGCAGCAGATTGCTGGGCAGATAGTCCGCGAGGTCGAAGCCGTAAAAGCTGCCCGGCTCGGCCCGGAAGTGCGCCGTGGCGCCGCCCACCAGCGTCTGCGCCAGAAACAGCAGGGCCACGATGGCGAAATATTTGATCGTGGCCCGCTGGCTGTCCGTGGCCCCGGTGCCGGGGAGCAGTTGCGGATGGACGTGCCCCTCGGCCCGTCGCCAGCCCAGAAAGTCGTAGCGGCCGAACGCGTACAGCACCAGCGCGGTGCCGCCGAGCAGAAATACCAGGCTGAGGGCACTCCACAGGACCGTGCTGGGGGTCGGAACATTCCCGAGGACGGGGTCATAGGGAAAATTGTTGGTGTAGGAATACGCTTCACCGGGCCGATTGGTTACGGAAGCCCAGGCGGTCCAGGCGAAAAAGGCTGTCAGCTGGCGCAGTTCGCCGGGGTCCCGGATATATTGCGGCGGCAGGCCGCGATTGGCCGCAGCGTTCTGGAAATAGGCTCCCCAATAGTCGATTTGGTGACTGTAAGAGGCGGCCTCGGGCGGGGAGAAGGTCAACGTATGGGTGACCGGATCGTAGCGATTGGTTCTCAGCAGATCGCGGACCTCGGCGTAGATCAAATCCTGCTCGGGACCAGGCAACTGTCCGAAAGCGGGCTGTCCCCGCTGCCGCGCTAGGGCCTCACCGGTATCGAGAGCCAGGGTATGCAGATACTGCGCGGAGAAATCGGGGCCGAGGTAGGCGCCATGCCCCCAGATGGTCCCGTTTTCCATCAGGCCGTATTTCAGGAATACTTCCTGGCCGGCGCGAATGTCTGCGCCCGTGAAGACCGTTTCACCCGCGGCGCTGGCCACCTTCTCCGGAAGGGGCGGTGCATCCACATAGACCCGCGCGGTCATCCAGACCAGGACCGCGAATCCCACCGCCAGGGTAGCGATCACGCCGCGTCCCCACCAGGGGGAGAAAGCCGGCGGCGCGGGTTGCCTTCGATCCGCCCGCCTGAGGTCTCGCCGGTTCCGGGTAGCCTTTTTGTCGCTATCCATGGCTTGCTCCAAAATTGGGTTATGACTGAATTCGTAGGGTTTCGACACCTCAGGGTTAGAGGACCTACCCAGTCCATGAGTTCGGAGGGTTTCGTTGCGTTAATTCGCGATGGGCGCAAATAGCCTCTCAGCAAGCGCCATTAGGCGGCCAAGGCATAGAACTGTTGGGCGGCCGACAACTTCTCTCCAGTGACCAGGATCATCTGGCCTTTCTTGATCATGTGCACGAGTTCGATCCCCTGCAGGGTGACCCGGGCCGAACGGAACGATTGGAATCCCAGCATCGGCCGGACGATCCGTTTGACGGCGCGATGGTCCTGCTCCACCTGATTATTTAAACGTTTGGTGTGATCCCGGGTTTACCAATCGATCAAATCGACGAATGCCAAACGGGGCCGGCCGAGTTGCTGATTCAGCCACACGCAAAAATTATGCAGGGCCATCTTGGCAGCGAGTCGGGC
>CADDYU010000202.1 GCA_902810705.1 Methylococcaceae bacterium | reverse complement strand
GACTGAGCCACGGCGAGAATTGGTCGGCGAGTGCGAGCCTCGCCCGGACGCAGGCCACCGGGCGCACGGCAAGCGTGAGTGGTGCGCTGAGCGTCGGCGAGAGCTACTCGGAAGGGGCGCAAGTCGCCCAAAGCCACAGTATCAGCCGGGCGGTGGGCTCGACATCGGCCGACACCTACGGCGGGAGCGAGACCCGTGGGACGAGCACGGCCGATACGGTAGGCAGAAGTAAGAATTGGTCGCAGGGTAAGAGCCAGAGTCAGACGCTCAGCCCGATGCTCCTGCCGGTCCTGGGGCAAGAGGCCCTGCCGCCACAGTTTCGGCCGATCCAGGAGCAGCTCTTCAGGTTCGCGCAATTTCTCGACGCATTGCCCGACCGCCACTGCGTGGTCCGCACGGCGTCGAACCCGAAGGCCCTCAGCCTTTCTACGCATACCATCTCGCCCCCGGCGGTCACCGCCCGCTGGTCGGAGCGCTTCGCCGTGGCGACCTTGGGTCGGCTGCCGTTTGTTGTGCCCCTCGCCGACGCCTTGGCCCGCGTCGCCGAGCGGGAGCGGACGTTCGCGGCCTCAATACTCGGGGCCCGTCCGAACACCCCCGACGAGCCGACCACGTCCAGGCGCCGGCTTCCCTCAAGTGTTGTGCCACCCCGGAATCGGTGAACGCCTCCCCGTCGCGAGCGACGCCGACACTTACCGGGCCCTGCTACTTCTCCCCTCGGCTAGCGCCCGCTGTAGCGCTTCGGCAAGCCGCCTGACCGATTGCTCTCCGTCCGCGCCTAGACAAGCGATGTCGAAATCTCTAGCAGCCATGTCTAGCGCGGTCTCCCGGTGTTACTGTAACTGGGGACAGCTCGCCGGATTGAACGCTATCCTGTGATACACTTCTAAGCAGTTTCGTTCTTTTCACAGTCATCACAGCTTAGCCGCAGCAGCACCCGTGCTCGTGCACGGGAGGGCTCATGCTGCGCGCATACTAGGAGCAAGGCATGGCACGAAGGAAGAAGTCACTGACGGCCAAGGCTATGCCCGTACCGGGAACTCAGGAGGTCCGACAGCAACCGCCGCCGGCAGAGCCGAAGACGAGCACGTTTCACTACGACGACATTCCGAGCGTCGAGCGGCTCAATGCGGTACTTGAGAAAGCACCGCAAGTGCCGGAGAAGTGGACGGAGCTGGAGGAGTACAAGCGGCACCCCGCCGACTGGCTGGCGGAACTCCGTCAAGCCGCACGGGATGTGTCCGTCGCCGCCAACGACGCCACGGGCATCATGTGCGAGATTGTTAACGGCAAGCGGAAGATGGACGACCAGGCGACGAAGATGATCGCTACGGTGACCGCTATCCGCTCCTAGTCCATCCCACCTTCTCTTCACGTTTTTAATCAGGCTCGCTGCGCTGACGCCCAGCCGGCTCATGCCGGCGGGGTGCTGTTGCGCGCTCACCAAACCACAAGGAGGCACTATGCCCGCGAAGTTTCAGTTAGGGCGGCTCCTCATTACACCAGCCGCCCAGGAGAAGCTCACGAACGACGACGTTCTCGGCGCCATCCGCCGCCACGTCCAGGGCGATTGGGGCGACGTCTGCGAAGACGACCGCACGGAGAATGAACTATCCCTTGAGCAGGGGTATCGCCTTCTTTCGGTCTACCACGCAGCAAACGGTACGAAGTTCTGGGTCATCACCGAGGCCGACCGCTCGGCGACGACCGTGCTTCTCCCCGAAGACTACTGACCCGCGTTTCCCTTCACAATCTGAAAGGAGGTCTCATGCGAGACCACGTCTACGTCGGCTCAGTGCCGCCGGAGGAGGACTGCGCCCAAGCCGGCACCGACGGCTACTACGAACGGGCTAAGGAGGAATGCAGAGCGTACGTCAACCTCTTACGCCGCACCCTCGGCCCAGAGCCCGAGGGGGCGCGACTCGCAGTGAAGAGCCACGACCACGACTTCGGCCCGTACCTCGGCGTCGTCTGCTACTACGACTGCGGCAAAGAGGAATCGATGGACTACGCCTTCCGGTGCGAGTCGGAGGGCCCACAGGAGTGGGACGAAGAAGCTCGGCGAGAGCTTCAGAAGCGTGGCATTAACCCAGAGAGGAGATAACCCATGGGAGAGTGGATCAATTTCCGAGAGCTCCGCAAGAGTCTCTCATTTGAGAAGGTGTTGGGGTCGTACGGTGTGGAAGTCAAGAAGAAGGGACCGGGCAACCGCCACATCGGCTTCTGTCCCTTACCCACGCACCGCGGCAAGAAGAAGAGTCCGTCGTTTTCGGCGAAGCTCGACTACGGCGTCTGGCAATGTTTCGGGTGCAAGGCGAGCGGCAATGTCCTCGACTTTGCCATCCAGATGGAAGGCAAGGACCCCGACAATCGCCAGGACCTGCGGGAGGTGGCACTGAAGCTTAGGGGGCTGTTCGGCATCGAGGCCGGATCAAAGCCTAGCAGCGCAAGAACGGCGGGTCCTCCGGCGACCAAGCCGAATGGAGCACCGAGGAAGAAGCTGCCGGTCGTCGTCAACTCACCGCTCGATTTCGAGCTCAAGGACCTCGACCGGGAGCACCCGTACCTCAAGGGGCGGGGGTTTACGGCCGAGACCATCGAGCACTTCGGCTTAGGCTTCTGCAACCGCGGCCTTATGAAAGGCCGCGTCGTCATTCCCATCCACAACACCGATGGAGACCTCGTCGGCTACGCCGGGAGGCTCGTCGATGATAATGCCATCGACGAGAAGAACCCGAAGTACCTCTTCCCCGGCCCGCGAGAGCGGAACGGGAAGCTGCTTGAGTTCCACAAGTCCCTGCTCGCGTACAACGCCCACCGCCTCACCTGGCCAATGGAGGATCTCATCGTCGTCGAGGGATTCCCCGCCTGCTGGTGGCTTACTCAGTGGGGCTACACGAACGTGGTGGCCCTCATGGGCTCAAGCTGCAGCGAGGAGCAGGCCCGCCTCATCGTGAGCGGTATAGTCCCCGACGGCAGGGTCTGGATCTTCGCTGACGCAGACGACGGGGGCGACAAGTGTGCGGCTAGTGCCCTGACGCAGATTGTGCCGCATCGTTTCTGCCGGTGGGTGAAGCTGTCAAACGGCCAGCCGACCGACTGCACGCCGGGCGACTTGGCCCAGTTACTTTGGTCCGTCTAAACGGGCAGGAGCGATCCACAGGGGTCGCTCTTTTTTGGAGAGGCGATTCCGTCACGAGAAACGAACTCTTCCTTCTCATTCGAGGAGCCAGGTTTCCTTGATGCCCGCGCTAGCGATCTATGGTCCGGACATGTTTACGCAATAGCGATCTACGACGACGACCGAATCAACGTCTGGAACGCAAATTACCTGCGGGCGGCAGTTCATCTGCTGAATGTGATGCACGAAGTCATTCACATCTGCGTACGGGATTTGGGCCCGCTTATGTCCGCTAAGCAGCAGAAAATCATCGAAGTGTGAGGCAACAATCTGTCGAGCTTGAACCGATCGAATTATGGCATCAGGATAGCCATCGGCGAGCATCCAATCAGCCACGCACAAGATGGCCACGTCCACTGGAGCGACACCGCCGCTCGGGAGGCCGGCCGGAGCATCCGAGGGCGCAGCGGTCATGTAGATCAGGTACTTCGCGGGTCCATTTGAGAGTTCAAAAAGATACGCAAAGGTGTCTCCGCCCTTGAAATCCGCTGCCCGCCGTGGAGGCGTAGTTCGCGGCACCGTGACCTGCCCGGTGTATAGCCGTATCCCCGGAATCTGCGGCGCATGAGTGGCATGGATTGCCTGATAGCGCACACCTTTCCCGGCGATGTGCCACTCCCCGTCGCAAACGCTCTCGTGGCAGAAAGCGGCTAGCTCCTCGCCGTAGCCACACAGAATGTTATGTGTCGTGCGACTGCCGTAAATCGGCACTTGCTGCCAACCGGGCTGTCGATGAACCTCTGCGATATCGAGCAGATGATCGTAATCCGAATGGCTCACGAAAATGGCCTGAGGAACCGGCAGCGGTGCGATTGTATTTCGAACGAGTCGTGGGTCGGATGCGAGTTGCCCAAATAGCACGCGCCCCATGTTCTGGTACGTGAGATAAGGGTCGACGAAGATCGCGGTATTGCCCAATCGGATCAGGTAGCAGGCCGTTCCGAACCAATGGATTTGAAGCGCCGAGTCAAAACCGTCGTCCGCAGCGCCCAGCGGCCGGTCCGATACACGTGCGCTGAGCATGTGCCCCCGCGTCACGGGAAAACGCGACGTGCACCCCACAAGAAACATGATGGCGAACGCGGCGAGCAGACCGACCTCGAGCGTCAGGCCATTCCTCCTCGACATGACGTATCTCACCTTCATGTCGTAGCATCCTGCCGAACCATCTCGAAGCCGCCCGAGCGCATCGCTTGCCAATGCGGAGATTCCCTGCGACGCTTTTGCGTCTATTCTTTCTTCGTCCGTAGACTCTTACTGAGCGAATGCCACAGCGTAGCCCCGAATCAATGCCGACACGAGCGGAATGATACCTGCGATGACGGCCGCGAGTTCGACGAGGGACGCATTGGTCGCTGAAAGGCCCACGCCCATCTTCATGACCCGGTCTTCCGTGTCGTGAATCCGGGCGAGCTCGTTCAGCATGATCGGGTTTACCTCCTGCTGAAGAAGACGTGCTTTGGCCTCGTTGATGTGCAGCAACACCTCGTCACGCTCGGCCGCCAGTCGGCGTCTGATCGGCATTTGGGGCAGGTAGTACATGCAGATGTAGAGCCCGATAGCGAACATGGCGTATCCGCAGACCCAAAGTCCACCGAAATGTGAGAAGATCGCGCTCATTTGGCAGAGTCCGATGTACACCGCCCCGCTTACGGTGATGACGGTCAGGATTCGCGAGTATTCCTGCACCGCCTTGGTCGTGCGGCGGAAAAAGGTAATGTCAAGCCGCTTGGCCAAGTGCCAGCACTGCCTCAGGGTCATGACCAAGGTGTAGAGCGCCGCGCCGGTGATGAGATTGGCGCAAAATAAGAACGCCATTAACCAGCCCCGTAGTCTCCAATTGTTCTCATAGACGCCCACGATGAGCGGGGCGGATCCGAGCAGGATACCGTACGCGAGACCGCACGTGGCCATCGCCGTACGGTCGAACACCAGTTCCAACAGGTGTCCCGGGCTGTCCACCCCGCGCCGCCATGCCCGCATGCGGTAACACCACGTGCGGCGGCGGGGGACCGTCTCCCCCGCGGGCGCGGCCGCGCTATTTCGATAGAGCAAAACTGCGGTGTGGCACAATTGGCAGCGGAAGTACACGGTTGCAAAGGCCAGAAACACGGTCGCAGCGCAGAGTAGAATAACGAACGCCACGTCGCGGGATTTTCCGGCCTGCGATACCTCCAGGACCGCGTAAACAAGCCCGCTCGCCACGGCCGGCAATACGGAGAACCAAACGATCCGCTCGCCGCCGGAATGCGATTCGAGGAAAGCAGTAACTTGGCCTTCTAACGCATCATCCTCTTCGGCCGACATGGAGCTCCCCTTGGTCTACGGCACAATTGGATAAAATGGACCCCAACCATGAATGGACTGCGTCTCGCGTCTCCAGGTGCGGCGTGTGGGTGGCACCCTCGAAAGTGGCCGTCCGGGCACCCCAAGCCACGGCAAAGAGCCGCTGGGATTCTGCTGTCATGAACCAGTCGCGCCGGCCGCGTGCCAGCCACAATTCATCAGCCGCCGGCCGAGGATCGGACGTGCGGAACGATGCAAACGTAACCGCGAACAAGGTGTTGAGCAGTACAGACGGCCTGGCGGCAAGGCAGTCCGACACGAATGCGTCAGTCATGACTGACCACGTGCGAGTCGTCGGCCAGGCGGCAAGGCGGACCAACGTTCCCGATAGCGTGCGGGGCAGCATACGCAATATCGAAACCATACACAACAAGAGAGGGTATGCCAAAATTAACGGCTTCAACAGTGGGATGCCCCGTAGCGGTGCGTCTAAAAGGACGACCCGCTTCGGGCCCGCCATTCCGTTGGTCGGCTGGGTCAGAGCAACGACGGTGGCGAGCGACCCGAGCGAATGTGCCACGATCGCTACTAACGGCTGGCTAAAGTGTTCGGGGAGCGTCCTGCACAAATCGCGAATGAGGGCCGCGTACCCGTCAAGATATGGTCGTTTCGGGGCGTCTGCACTTGCGGCCCCGAACCCCGGTAGGTCCACGGCGACGTGCGTGAACGTGTCGTTTGTCGGGGTAGAAAACGTGTTCCAGAGCGTACCCGAGTGCGCCCAGCCATGTACGTACAGCACAATGGGGCCAACACCGTGATAATAGATGCGGGCGATCTGTTCGCTGGGCAGTCGAAGAGTTGCTGTTTCTATTGGATTGCTCATGGTTGTGAAACTCGACGGCCGTCAGTTCCGCCGGAGCAGGCAAGCCTTTGCGCTCGACTCGCCGACCAACGAATTGCGCCTTTGGCCAGGATACGTCCGTGCCCAGAGAGGTGTCCCGTCGATCGCGGGCCGATAGTCTGTTGGTCGAAGCCAAATCGGCCCTAGCGGGGCCGCGACGACGTCGCCGAAGGTCGTCAGCCACACCTGCGTGTGGATCGGCGGCTGGTTCTGGAGCATCCGCATCGCCGCGTTGTCCCGCCGGTCCGCGCTCTTGAAGACCATGAGTACCAGAAACGGGTACAGTTTGTACTCGGCCGCCCTGCCGCCCTGCCGGACAGCGTACCCGCCGCTCCGGTAGTAGTCCGCGTAACACGCTGCCCGCAATGCGAGCGTCTCCTGCGTCTCCGTGCTTCGGTCCACCTCAAGGAAATACGCGTGCTCGGACACGCCTTCTGCATCCTCTTCGTGAATGCGGATGAAGGCGTCGGGCTTGACGAGGACTTCCGTTTGCCCGTAGCCGTTCTGCGCCGGACGGAGCGCCTGGAACTGGTAGAGGAGAGGCCACGTCGAGAACTCTGCCACCCGGAAGTTCGGAAGCTTGTTAACGGCGGTAATTATCGCCGCTTTGATGTCCATCACCTCAAGCTCGTGCCGGAGGGTTAAGTCACTCACCTGCGAGCGCTTCTCCAAGGCTTTCAAACCCACGGGAGGGTAGTCGGCCAACTGGCCGCGCTCGGAGAGAAGGGCAAAGGCTTTACGGGTTAAGAAGAGGACAGCAGGTTCATACACCCGGCGGGGCCGCTCCCGAATGAGGCCCGCGGTCTGCAGTTTCTGCACCCGCTTCTTGGCCGCTTCGGTCCGGCCCTCGAAGTAGAGAGCTGAAATGTGGGCAAGCGTCATCACCCGCGACTCGAAGAGGCCGCGGAGGACGAGGAGGTCGCGGTCCTGGATGTCGATCAATAACTGCCCGGCACGTTGTGACATGTGTATCCATTGTACCACCCATTCTGGTTGTGCTCACAACAGAGGGAGAGACTGCGTGTGATACAATGACAGAAGTTAGTTCCTCACGCTCCGCTGGCAGGTGGCCGGGAGATCGGTTGAGCCGTTTCAACCGCCTTCCCCGTTGCCCGTCATGAAAAGGAGCGTGCCCATGCCCCGAAAGAACCTCGCCCGCCGGTTTGAACCGCGCTTCGGCGTTACCCGACCCATGCTCGACACGGAGGCCGGCTATGTCGCCCGAGAAGTCGAAGGCTA
>CADDYU010000201.1 GCA_902810705.1 Methylococcaceae bacterium | reverse complement strand
CGTTTGGCGCGCGATTACGAGCGGCTGCCGGAGACCTTGGCCGGCCTGCATTTTCTCGCACTCCTGTGTTTGATGTTGCCCAAAGCCATCCCGCTGCTCGCTTTGAGTACATAACAGGCTCTAGCTTATTCGGGCGCATTCGAATTTGGATATTTCGTGCGGTTGCCTTTTTGAAAACTGCAACCTGGTGGCATGCCAATCCGCTTCAGGGAATTTCCCAAGGCCCGCCGTCTCGCCATTCGCGCAGCCTTTCAGCGCCCCAGTGTAATTTTTCCCGCAATGCCTCAATCCGTTCCTTGTACTCGAGTCGGGTTTCCGGCCAGTTCTCTAGCCGGTCGAGCTCGGCTTGCCATTTCTCCAATTGTGCCTCAAGCTCCTGCACGTTCATGGCCTCGGTGCTCATGATTGGCTCCACCTTAAATGGATTGTCCTGAATGAGAGCCGGCGCCCTTCAGGAGTTTCATGAACTCCCGCATGAATGCCGGAAGATCGGCGGGCTGCCTCGAAGTCACCAGATTGCCGTCCACGACAACCTCGCGGTCCTCATAGCGGGCGCCGGCTTCTTTCAGTTCCCCCGCCGACCGCGCGGTAACAGGTGGCGCGCCGGTCTCGCAGCACGTCCGCCGAAACCAATAGTTGCGGGCCGTGGCAAATGGCCGCGACGGGCCGGGAACTCGACAGGAAGGCTTTGGCGATTGCCAGGGCCGCAGGTTCCTTGCGCAGCGCGGCGGGGGCTTGCCCGCCGGGCAGCACGAGGAAGCCGTAATCCTCCGGCCGTATGTCCGGCAAGGTTTTGTCGACGGCCACCTCGTAGCCGTGCTTGCCGACGATGGGCCCGTGCTTGTTGGCGCCGACCTCGACCGCAATTCCTTCTTCCTTCAGCCGGTAGTACGGCACAAGGAGCTCGGAGTCTTCGAAGTGATCGGCGCTGAGAATGAACGCTTTCATGGAACGGCCCGGCTTTCATCAATGAAGCGCTTCCTGCCGTTCCGGGGCGGTCTCCGGAGGCAGCTTCCGGGATTCGAGGAGCGTCTTCAATCGCATCAAGTCCGTATCCATCTCGCTCTTTGGATCAGCGCCGAACAACTTCGCGACGGCGTCTCCCAGAACACCGGCCGGTGGGCTGTAGCTCAGCTTGACATCGATCCGGGTGCCCTCGGCCGTGGGCTCGAAGCGTACGACTCCCGAATGCTCGACGATGGAGCCGGGCACGGTTTTCCAGCCGATTTCCCGATTCGGCTCGACATGCGTCGTGACGGCGTCCCATTCAACCGGCACCCCGGCGGGACCGGCCACCACCCAGTGGGAGGAACCGCCCTCTTTCATCTGAATGCTTCGCACATTGGACATAAATTGCGGAAAGTTTTCATAATGGGCCCAGAACTCGAAAACCTCGTCCACCGGTGCGGCGATTTCCAGGGTCTTTTGGTAGCTTAGGATGTCGGTGTCTTGGCTCGGGGCCAGGGTCGGCATCCGCTTGGCGGGCTTGGGATTCAGCGCCCGCAGGAACAGCGTGGAACCGATCAGGCCCAAGGCGGCGTTGACCGGAGTTTTATGTCTAAGAGCGTTGACCGCCAGGCTACCGCCCAAGGTGCTGACCATCAACCGGGTAGCGGGCGCCCAATTCTCCTGAAAGATATCGGGCCGTACTCCGCTGCGTGGCGCGCCGCCCTGTAGAGCGGGGACATTCTCCGCGGTTTCGTGGACCTCGAGCTGATCTTCCACCCGGTTTACGCCGGGGACCAACGCCACGCAGCGGTAGAGATTCTTATGCTCCGCCGCTAGCACCGGCCCCGACAATGTCACGTTTCCGTCGCGAGCCGTGACTTCGACCGCTCTGGGGTGAGAAACCACCCGCCCAATGTGGGACCGTATCCGATCCACCAAGACGTCATCGGGCACCGGCCCCGTTCTCAACCATGATCTTAATTCCGCGAGTAAGCCCGTGGTGCGATTGCGGAGGTCGCGAAAAGCAACATCGAGCGCGTCTTCGAGTCGACATACCCCGCTGGCCGCCTTGTCGCGAACAATGGCGCGGCGGGCTCGACCTCGATCGGGATCGAATAGATACATCGCCGTGGCTCCGACGAGTACGCCATACAAAGCCGTGCTTCTTTTCATGGTTTCCTCCTGATTTTGCTGAACTGCTCCCGTCTGACTATGAGACTGATCTGCAGGATTGGAGTTGCACCGGTGCGCCTGAACCGGAGTCTTAGAGCGTCCGTTCAACTTTGTCGGCGCCCGCCTTGAAAAGCCGGCGGCTTGCCGAGCCATAACTGCTGCTTCAGCTCATTGCCACAAGGCCGGTATGCGGATGTTGTTAGTCGAGGATGATCCTAAAGGACCTGCCGCAGGCCGCGAGAGATCCTGATGATCAGGGTGGGTTATTTCCGCCAGGGGCTGTGAAAATCCACCCTGCCGGATAGCGGTCGGGTTCCGGAAACCTGGGGTGTTATGGCGGGTCTACGTTACCGTTAGATGAAATTGCCCCCTAGAGGCATGGAGAGGCCATCATGGAAACGTCCATTTATCCGTCCTCGACTCCGGAACTCGCCAAGGAGCGGGCACGGCTCGCACCCGAGATTCATAGCGCCTTCAAGGCGTTCAGCGCCCGTGTTTTCGCCGATGGCGCGCTTCCGGAAAAGACCAAGCAGCTGATTGCGGTTGCGGTCGCACATGTGACGCAATGCCCCTACTGCATCCGCGGCCATACCGAGCTCGCGTTGAAGAAGGGAGCGACCGAACAGGAGCTCATGGAGGCCATTTGGGTCGCGGTCGAAATGCGGGCCGGAGGCGCTTACGCGCATTCGAGCCTTGCCATCGATACGATGAGCCAGTTGAAATCCTCGGGACAATGAATCTCGGCCGATGTTCGGTTGGATTCCAAAACCGAGCCGTGTTCCCGCGCTGGCTGCGATTAGCGGGTATTCCTGAGCCAGCGCTCCGCGAGCAGCGGGAACACCAGCACCGAAATCATACCGGCGCTGACCAGCAGGGCTGCCCGGTCGGGCGCCATCAGCCCCGAGGAAACGCCCAGCTCGGTGATCGCAACGATCAGGGGCAAGCCGGTTGCCGAGTAGAGGGCGAAGGGGACGCGCTCCTCGGGCCTCAGCTCTTGTCCATACAGCAGCGCGGGGGCGCCGCGGACCACCACCAAGAGCGCCACCAGGATGACGAGCTGGACCGGGACGAGGGGACTGGACCCTAGCGCCGCGACATCGAATTTCATTCCCGCCACGATGAAAAAGATGGGCACCAGAAAACCGAACCCGATGGCATCCAGCTTCTGGCGCAGTATCGCGCCGCCTTGATCCTTGAGAGTGAGCCCCACCACCAGGCCCGCGGCGAACGCGCCGATGACGACATTCAGACCGAATTTTTCCGCGAGCGCAACCAGCAAAACCTGAAGCGCGATACAAATCCGCACCGGAAGTTGACCACTGCCCTGCAGGGTGTGGGCGAGACGTTCCAAGCGCTTGGACGAACGCGCGATGAGAGTCAGGTAAGCCGCCCCGAGTGAAATGATGACGAACATTCCCATGAAGAGGGAGTGGACGAGGGGAGCATCGGTGGGGATCAACAGCAGGGAGATGGCGACCAGAGGCGCGAATTCCCCTAGAGTCCCCGCGGCGAAGAGGTGTCGTCCGAAGCGGGTGCCGAGATCGCCCGTATCCCGAAGAATCGGCACGAGCACGCCCAAGGCCGTGGTTGAAAGAGCTACGGCCACCCAAAGCGGCGGAGCCTTGAACAGGCCGATCAGCGAGAAGAAGCCCGCGCAGAGCATCGCCAGCAAGAACGAGAGGAGCCAGCCACCGACGGCCAGGGACATCGGCTTGCCTTTAATCTCGCCGATATCGATCTCCAATCCTACGAGGAACAGCAGAAAGGTCAGCCCCAGATCGCCCAGCGTGCCGATCGTGCCTTCCGGATTCGCGAGGTTCAGGACATGGGGGCCGATCAGGATGCCTAGAACGATCTCCAGCACCACGACGGGGATGCGGGGACCGAGGCGCAGTTCGGCAATCAGCGGCGCGAGGGCGGCGACGAAGATCGTAATGAGCAACTGCTGATGAAAGGGCTCCATGTCACGGCTCTCAAGGAAAGAATGTGTTGATCGGATCATAGCGGGTGTCCCGAATCCCGGCGAATACCGGGGCACGGGAAATAAGTCCTCTACGGCGGTGTTTCCCAAAACAGCGGCGGGACTCGCCCTCTAACTGGAAGCGGATTGAATCCCTGGATACATCGCTATCGGCCCGGAAAGGCCAGGGGTCAACGGATAACCCCTTCCCCAAGCCGCTTGAGCTTAGGTCAACGGGCATGGCATTCTGCCAGATAAGTTATAGCCCGTTTGGAACCGCCCTTTGCCGGTACCTTGAACGGGTTATCGGGAATATCCGCGCCTGGGCTTGGCCTTGGAAGCTTGCCCCAATAAGCCGTGACCCCAATGGGCGGAATTGCCTTAACAGATTCGCCGCCCGAAAATCGCACAGTACAGTTCATGAATGAATCCTGCAAATACCACAATCCAGATTGAGAGACTCACGGAAAAAAAGAATGGAGGAATCGAGTGTAGAATCGGGATATCCAGGGCTTTAGCCATTTGGTCAGTACAGGTTGAGTACATGCCGAGTGGAAAGACCATGCTCCAATATCCGGCGTCGTAACGGATCGGAAAACCTTTATAGAAATAACACCACGCCCCGAGGATGATTATGCAAGGAATCCACCATGTACCGAAGGCCCAAAAAAGGAGGGTAAACCCTTTTAAAAAAGGGCTCATCGCCCGCAGCCAAGGAGAGAGGGAGGCATGCAAAATAAGCGTTGCGCCCGCCAAGGTGGTTATTGCGGCGGCCCCCATATTGATCCAGTAGGATGGCAGGAAATCTTGCGCGTCGAGCGGCAGAAATATCAGTCGGTATGCAACCAGCAGTATTATCAATACGTACAGAATGCATCCCAGTAGATATAAACTCAACGCCGACAGGACAAGCGCATTCCGATGATCGGCGAGCGGGGAAGCAAGCAGCGTTCCGAGCACCGAGAGCGCTTGAGTGGCGACGACCGCCAGAAACCAGCTGCCGTTGATAGCGGCCGGGCTAGTCGCCGGACGGCTCACCACCAGGGCGATAAACAGGGCATATGTCAGCATAATCCATAATAGGAAGCCGGCCAGCCATAATATGAGCCCAATATCATAGTTCTTGCTGAATAACACGAATTCGGACCCTAGAATACAGGTTCCCGCAACTACCGTTAAAAATCCTGGCGCTACTTCTGGATTCATGAAGTCTGCGACAAGTCGCGATGGATAAGCGATGCAGCGGATGAAAGTGAGGGCGCAGAGGACAACATACGCGGCCTGGTTAATTTTAAAAAGTAATCCGGCGATCGATTCATCCTTGAGCAGATCTGCGGCAATCGTAACGATACCCGTCGCCATGACGAGGGAAAAATAACCTGGAAAAAGATTCTTGATACCCCAGGCGATCACTCTATATATCCTTGGGATATCCGTCGCCCTATAAAGTTTTCAAGGTATTCGGTCCCAGCATCTAGGTCAGGCTTGGCCTCGTCTCAAAAGGAAAAACTATCTACGCCAAACTATCTGGGCGGCTATTTATGGATTTGTAGGCGTTTGGAGCACGGCATCGCGCTGGAAAAACCCCGATGACCCGGTGTCGATTCTTCAGGTCGCCGCTTCTGGGCGATTCTGGCCGGACGTTCGCCTCAGACCGAATGTGCGATCTGTTCGGCATGCCCGGCGTGGCTCAATGCCCTTTTAAATCGGGAGCCGCCTTGCTCGGCAACATATCATGTCGTGATACATGTTTCCATGGCTTATGAAGGCCGGGAGGTTGGCTGTGCTCGGCAGGAGACCGGACCTTGGCGGCTAGGAGAGCGTGCCGTGAGCTTTCGGCCAGGAAACTGGGTGACACAGGGAGGCCAGGTCATGCCTTATCTTCGATATCCGCAAATTTCTCGGTAAAACTAGGGGAGATTTGGAATTGCTTGGGAGGTCCAACTAACTCAACGCGAGAGATGGGAGCCGGGTAGGCGCCGAGACGTAAAAGCGCTGTCCTGAGGATCTTTAATTCTTGGGCGGTGCAAGTAGGCCTCATCCTACCTCCAAGCCTCGGGAGCGAGCGGACGGATGAGAATTTCGAGCGGAAGCTTGGATGACGGAGAAGCTTCCGGTGGGCATCAGTTGAGGATCGGAGGGAATCATGCCGGACCAATCAGAAGTGACTCCGCCGCTGGTCAAAATCATGGGCCGGCTGGGCTCGGCCAAGGCGTACCTCATTCGCGATTTTCTTCAGCGCAGCGATGTGCCGTTCGAGTGGATTCACCTCGAAACCGATGAACAGGCCCAATCGTGCGCGGGCGTCGCCCATTGCCAGGACTTGCGCCTGCCGATCTGCCTCTTTCCGGATGGGACCCGCATGGAGTGCCCGAGCCTTCGCCAGCTCATCAAGAAGCTCGGCTGGTTTCATAAGCCAGCGCACGCCGAATATGATCTCGCCATCTACGGCGCTGGCCCGGCCGGCTTGAGCGCCGCCGTCTACGCTGCCTCCGATGGGCTCAAAACCGTTCTGATCGAGCGCTCTGCGGTCGGGGGGCAAGCCGGGAGCAGCTCCAAGATCGAGAACTATCTTGGGTTCCCCGAAGGCATCTCCGGAGCGGAGTTGGCCGAGCGCGCCCGGGAGCAAGCCTGCCGTTTCGGCGTCGAGGTCCTTCTGGCGCGCGAAGGGGTGTGCACGGAGTTCCCGCCCGGCAAGGGCATAGGCTATCTCGCCGACGGCGCCCGGATCGTCGCACGCGCCTCCCTGTGCGCAACCGGTGTCGAATACCGGCGGCTCGACTTGCCGGACGAGAAGCGGTTCCTCGGCGCCGGCTTGTACTATGGCGCCGGCTCGAGCGAAGCGCCCCTGACCAAAGATGAGCACGTGTATATCGTGGGCGGCGGCAATTCGGCGGGACAGGCGGCCATGCACTTCGCGCCTTTTGCCCGTCGCGTCAGTATGGTGGTGCGTGACGACTCCCTCAGAAGCACCCTTTCGCAGTACCTGATCGATCGCCTCTACGCCACTCCGAATGTCGAAATGCTCACCCAAACCGAGGTGACCGGCTTGGAGGGTGACGAGCGCCTCCAGGCGATTATCCTCACCCATCGCGAAACCGGGGAAGCGCGCAAGCTCGACACCCACTGGTTGTTCGTTTGCATTGGCGGTGTGCCGCAGACGCAATGGGCTTCGGAAGTCGGCATAGTTCGGGATCAAGGGGGCTATCTGGTCACGGGTCCCGATTTGCTGCTCGGCGACCGATCGCCGACCGACTGGCCGCTCGACCGCGATCCCTACTTCCTGGAGACCAGTAGGCCCGGCGTGTTCGCGGCCGGCGACGTACGCCATGGCTCGGTGAAGCGGTGCGCCTCGGCCGTGGGCGAAGGCGCCATGGCCGTGGCTTTCGTGCATCGCTATTTGGAAAGCGGCTAAACCGACCGGCGAGATTCTGGGCGCCGCCATCCTCGGCACCGGCGGCGATGAAGTCATCCACTCGATCCTGGACGTGATGTATGCCAAGGCGCCGTACACGACCCTGCAGCGGGCGATGCACATCCACC
>CADDYU010000200.1 GCA_902810705.1 Methylococcaceae bacterium | reverse complement strand
CCGTTTGGCGCGCGATTACGAGCGGCTGCCGGAGACCTTGGCCGGCCTGCATTTTCTCGCACTCCTGTGTTTGATGTTGCCCAAAGCCATCCCGCTGCTCGCTTTGAGTACATAACAGGCTCTAGAAGTTCGAGCAGGGCGATGGCGATGGAATACACCTCTTCGCCCGTCGAGCAGGCCGGCACCCAGATGCGGATCGGCTCCCGAGCCGAGGGGCTCGGCACCAAGCGGGGAAATACCTGCTCGATAAGCCCCTGAAACAGGTCCGGCTCGCGGAAAAAGCCGGTCACCTGGATGAGAAAATCCTGGGACAGGGCCGTGGCCTCGGCCGGATTGTTGTTCAGCAGCTTCAAATAGTCCTCGAGATCGTGAATCCTCTTGAGGGCCAGACGGCGGGCGAGCCGCCGGTGAATCGTGCTGCGCTTGTAGTGCGAGAAGTCGATCCCGCAGGCGGCGCGGATGGCCGCGAGCACCCGATCGAGATCGTCTTCCCCAACGGCGGGTGGAGATCCGCCGCTCACCTCAGCCAAAGGTGGCTGGCCAAGGCCCGCCAGCTTTTCGGCGATTTCCGCGGGCGATCCGATGAAATCGGCGCCTCCGAAGGCGAGGGCGTTGCGCGGCATGCTGTCGAACAGGGCGGAATCCGGGTCCTGGATCAGAGCCCGCCCGCCGTGCGCCTTGATGGCTTGGATACCCAAGGCGCCGTCGGAGCCGGTCCCGGAAAGCACTACCCCGATGCTCCTGGCCCCGAGTGTCGCCGCCATGGAACGAAACAAAGGGTCGATGGGCTTTCGGCTTGCGCCCGCGTCGGTTCCCTCCAGAAGCACCAGGCGGCCGTCGATAAATCCGGGAAAAATTCCGGGCGGGACGACATAGCCATGGTTTGCTTCTATTCTCTGATCTCGGCCCTGATGCTTGTCGGCCTCTCTGACCGGCAGCAGGGTATGGCCGGATAGAATTTGGGCCACGTGGCTCTGGTGCTCGGAAGAAGAATCGAGGAGGACAATATAAGCGAATCCCGGGTCCTTCGGGAGGCGAGGGAATATCTCGAGCAGGGCTTCGAGCCCTCCCGCCGAGGCGCCGATGCCCGCCACGGGGAAAGCCATATCCTTTCGTGGCTTCCAATCCTCGCTCATCCGCCGTTCCCTACTGTCGTCCTGAATCACGGCACGCAAACTCTCGAGTCTCTTTGGACGTTCCTTGCCCAGGAGCTAGCCCCAAGGCACATGATGCCGAAAAGCCCCTTGTAAGGCAAAAATCCCGTGCGGGCGTAGCCTACGCTCTTCCAAGCGCCAGGATGAAGAAAGGCGCTCGTCTCGACGATTATCTTCCAATTTAGGGCGTGTGGCTCCGCAGCCTTTCCCGGCTGATATACTTTTCCGCTCCACGATGCACCCGATGTCCGACCCATGTCCCGCTGGCGGCCGCCCTCTCCGAAATCCTCGCCTTATATTACAGCGGACGGCGCGCAGCGCCTCGAGGCGGAACTAAAAGCGCTGTGGGAGCGCCGCGCCGAGGTGACCCAGCACCTCGCCGCCGCCGCGGCTGAAGGCGACCGCTCCGAGAATGCCGAATATCTCTATCGCAAGAAGGAACTGCGGGAAGTCGATCGGCGCATCCGTTATCTGCAACAACGCCTGCCCCGGCTCAAGGTCGTGGACGCCACGCCTGCCGATCGCGGGCGGGTGTTTTTCGGCGCCTGGGTGACGCTGGAAGGCGAGGACGGCCAGGAAAGCCGCTACCGGATCGTCGGCGCGGATGAAATCGACACCCGGCGGGGCTGGATCAGCGTGGATTCGCCCATGGCGCGGGCGCTACTCAAGAAAGCCGTCGACGACGAAGTCAGGGTGGAGACGCCGGGCGGCGTCGTCCACTGGACGATCGTCGAGGTACATTACGGCGAAGATCCGGTCTGAAAGGCTCCGGCCACGAGCTGGAGGCTCCTCGGGTCACTTGGAAATGGTGATGCTGGGTGCCCCCGCTCGCGGCAGCTCCGACACGGTCATTTGAAAAATTTGCCACAACACCCGGAACGCGGTCTCGTTCCAGGGATACGCCTTGTTCGGACGCACGGCGTAATAGCGGTCGTTGTACTTCACCGCCAAGGGCGCCTCCCGAGGGGGGCTGCCGGTTTCCGTGATCTCGAGGACGAAGACCGGGTTTTCCGTCACCGGCGGGGTGCGCGGGTCCTTGGAAACGTCGCGCTCCGGCTCGGCGGCGACGGTGCGGCCGATGAAATACAGGATGTTGCTGAAACTCCTGAGCCTCAGCTTGCCGTGCAGGGGATATTCCCCGCCGGGGAATCCGGGGCGGATGTCGAGGAGCAAGTCGTTGGCGGCGTTCAATTCGGCCTCCTCGTTCAGGCGCATGCGTTCGCTCTCCGGCAAAAGGTCGGGATCGTAATTGGTGATGACGATCCGGCCGGGGCCGCGCTTGGTAAGGCGATATTGGTGTTTCTCGGGTTCGAAGGTGATCGAATATTCCTTTTCCAGGGACCGGAATCCCTCGGCCGTCATGCTCTCGGCGGGCAAGGTCCAGTGGCGCTCGAAGACCAGAGGCTCGGCGTATAGGGCGTCGCGGTCCTGGACGGAGGATAGATGCAAGACCACGCGCCGGAAGACTTCGTACTGTTTTCCGTCCCTCGGGCGATTGTGATACACCACTTCCCGCCCGTTTTCCCGGCTCCGGAATTCCAGTCCCACCAGCCGCAGCAATAGGTCCACATCCACGTTCTGACGCAGCAACAGGGTCAGCTTGTCCTCCGTCAGGGGGGCCAGCATGCGCTTCGTGAACTCCTCGCCCTGCATGGGCACAAGGCTGATGGTGGGATTTTCCGAGGCACCGGCGCCGAGTATCGGCATCAGGGTCGTGCCGTTGTTGCCGGTCAAGGGCGGGGTGGCGCCGATATTGGCCTGAAAATTCAGGGTCGCCGCGATATTGGAGATCCCGGAAAAATGGATCGGCTCGTTATGGCGGGCACGGGCGATGTTGAGCAGGATTTGTTCCGAAATATCGTTCGCCATGGCTTCGTTGTACGCCAGGGACATGCGATCGAGCGTTATCGGCGCCAGGCAGCCCGACAAGCCCGACGCTAGGACAAGCGGCAAAGCAGGCCGAAAGAAGCGCCCGGGGATCGATAGACCGGGCTTAGGGGGGAATTTTCGATAAAGGGGCATGCTGGTGTGAATCGATGCTTTATTTCGGAGAGCGCGGTTCCGGGGCAACGGCCACTCGCGGGAAGGATGTCGATCCCAGAAGAGTAGCGAGGATTCTGCGGGATTTCGGAATGGGTGGGAAGAATAGCGGGCCATGGGGTGTCTAATCCAGCGAAGGCCGGACAAACACGGCCGTTTTTTACATCGCATGGAGGTTACAATGAAAATTCGTACGATCGGACTCGCCGCGGCGCTGACGGCAAGCTGCTTCTTCGGCGCCGCTCAAGCCGCGGAAGAAAACCACGAAGCGGAAGCCGTGACCCACACCCAGGCCGCCATCGAGCATGGCGACATGGGCCACGCCACCATCTTGGAGCAGCACGCCGAGATGGCCTTGAAACATGCCGAGCTGGCCGAAAAACAAAAACCCGATCCCCACCTGGAGCAAGGCATCACCCATCTGAAGGCGGCGATCGACGAAGCCAAGAAGGACCACGCCAGCGCCGCGACGAACCACGCCAAACAGGCGCTCGAACATCTCAGAATGGCGCCTTCCAAATAAACCTCAGGACGGAACCGAAGGGCCGGTTCGGCAACGGGCCGGCCCTTTGATTGTCCGGGAAATAGCTCTGCGCCTCCTAACCCGGTTCAAGCTGCAATTTGTGCTCCGCCTTCCCGGGCAGGAACGGCAGGGGCGTGCCGTCCATCCAGGCGCGTTGCTGATCGCGGTAATGAGGCGAGAGAGGATGCCCTGATTGGCCGCCCGGCATGTGCAGAATGCCGTCCTCGGGATGGGCGGGCGAAACCACCAGCCGTTCGCTGGCGCCGTGAACGCCATGTAAGACCCTGAGACAGAAGCCGTTGCAGGCGCCGGCGATTTCCGGCATGTCCAGAAGCCACCCAGCGGCCGGCACGGTTCGGCTGAACGGATGCCGGATCCGAACGGCGTTGATCCGCCCCCAGGGCAAGTCTTCCAATCGGGATACGCCGTGTTCGGTTTTGAGCCCGGCGATGCTTTGCCGCAAGCTTGCCCGCAAAAACCCCGTCCAGTCGGATTGGCGAGGGTCCGGCAGAGTCTCCGGAAGGCGTTCCGTCAGGAGCGCCCGAAGCGGTGTCTCCTGCTCCCGCCACTGGTAGGCGAAATCCGGCATGGCGACGGCGCAGCGGCTCACCAGGGGCGCGAACACCGCCTGCGCCAGATCCTTCCGCCACCGGACGAGCAGGCCGATCCCGAGGCTGTCCGGGTCCAGCCGCCCGTTCCATCGCCGGATCGCCCGTTCGGCGTCGGCCAACACAGAGTCCCCGCGGGCGCTGTCGTCGGCCAGCAGTTCGAGCGCCAAGCGCCGGTAGAACTCGTAGAACTCGCTGGCGGTGTCGAGCTGCAAGGCCAGGAGATCCCGTTCCGTCAGCTTGTCCTTGGCGCCGAGCTGTTGCCTGATTCGATAGGCCCGGTAGCCGTACGAAAAACCATGGCCAATCACATAAGGATAACCCTTTCCCAGGGTGCGGTTGTTGGCGGTGGCGAGGAAGCCTTCCTGGGGATCGATCACCCGCGGCAGTTCCTCCGGCGGAATGAAGCCGTCCCAGCCCGCGCGACCATCCGCCCAGGACCGGCTGACGCTGCCGTCGAAGCCGAAGCGCCGAGGAAAGAACCCCATGTAGGTCCAGGCGATCCGGCCCTTTTCGTCCGCCAGCACCGCGTTCTGGGGCGGGGCTCCGGCTCGGTTCAGCACGGCCAGGGCGCGCTCCAGGCTGTCGGCGCGGTCCATGTCCATGAGGCCCAGGTTGACCGCTTCCGGGGACAGGGCGGTCCAATGGATGGCGACGGATTCGCCGAAGAGAGGCTCGGGCGAGACCGGTCCCCAAATCGTGCCTTTCAGCTCGATCGCGGCGGGCGGGCCGTCTTTCGCGGCGATGGTTTCGCGGCGGATCTCGAACCGCCGCCAGCCCTCGGGCGTCCGGTATTCGGCGGGCTCGGCCGGATTGACCTCCAGCTTCACCAGGTCCAGGTAATCCCCGTCCACGTTGGTGAAGCCCCAGGCCACATGACCGTTGCCGCCCGCCACCACTACCGGTACGCCCGGCAGGGTGACGCCGGACAGCTCGAGCCCGGCGTAGCGCAGGCGGACGCGATACCAGATGTTCGGCACTCCCAGGGGCAGATGCATGTCGTCGGCGAGAATGGCCCGGCCGTCGGCGGTCTTCGAGCCGTTCACCGCCCAGTTGTTCGAGCCGAGGCTGACGGGTTCCGGCTGGACCGACGCAAGGCTGAACGTTGACCCCTTGGCCTCGCCGATCAGCCGGGCGATGGCCTCGGCCGGCACCGGTCGGGCCGGACGCCGGGACTCGTCGCCGCCCAGCAGCACGTGGGTGTACTCGTCCGTGTCGGGGGTGAGGAACGCCGTCACCTCGGGCGGCAGCAGCCGATCCATGGCGGTCAGCATCCGCTCGTCCCGCTCCTGGTCGGTCAGGGTCTGGAACATGCCGAGCGCCACCAGAAGGCTGTCTTCCGGGCGCCACGGTTCGGGGCGATAGTGCAGCAAGCGGAATTCCGGCGGAACCTCCGGGGCATTCTCAAGGTGGGCGTTGATCCCTGCCGTGTAAGCCGTCAACACCGCCCGCTGCTCCGCCGGCAGGCGGGCGACGATGATCTCCGCCGCCCGCTGAAATTGAAAGATCCGCTGCGCCCGGTCCACCGGCATGGCCTTCGCGCCGAAGACTTCCGCGAGCCGTCCCGCCGCTTTCCGGCGCATGAGGTCCATCTGGAACAGCCGGTCGCGGGCATGGAGATAGCCTAGAATCCGGTAGGCGTCCTCGCGGTTCGGCGCGTCCACGGAAGGAACCGCCAGCCGGTCGAATTCCACCGTAGCCGGCGCCGAAAGCCCTTTGAGGCGGGCGGGGCCGTCCAGCGCCGGCAGCGATCTGGCCGCCCGATCGATCTGATAGGCCAGGGGAGCGACGAGCGCCAGGAGGGCGAATCCCAGTACATAAAGGATCCGTTTCGGAGTCATGGATTAGATTTTTTCTAAGGGCAACGACAGGAAATTATTCCGGTATACTGCCGCGTTTCTCCCGAAGCGAGCAACACCATGAGACCCAGCGGACGCCAGCCCGACCAATTGCGGAACATCGCCCTGACCTGCCGTTACACCAAGCACGCGGAAGGCTCCGTGCTGGTGGAGTTCGGCGACACTCGGGTCATCTGCACCGCCAGCATCGAGGAACGGGTGCCGCCGTTCCTCAAGGGCAAGGGCAGCGGCTGGATCACCGCCGAGTATGGCATGCTGCCGCGCGCCACCCACGAACGCACCGGCCGCGAGGCCGCGCGGGGCAAGCAGGGCGGGCGCACCATGGAAATCCAGCGGCTCATCGGCAGATCGCTGCGCGCCGCGCTGGACCTGGAAGCCCTGGGCGAGCGGACCGTCACCCTCGATTGCGACGTGATCCAGGCCGACGGCGGCACCCGCACCGCCTCCATCACCGGCGGCTACGTGGCGCTGGCGCTCGCCGTGCGGCATCTGCTGAAGCAGCGGCGGCTCAAATCGAATCCCATCCACGGCCAGATCGCCTCGGTTTCGGTGGGCATCTACAAGGGCGTCCCGGTCCTGGATCTCGACTACCGCGAGGACTGCGAGGCGGAAACCGACATGAACGTGGTGATGAACGAGGCCGGCGCCTACGTGGAAGTCCAGGGCACCGCCGAAGGCCACGCCTTCCGCCGGGCCGAACTGGACGCCATGCTGGACTTGGCCGGCAAGGGTATCGAGCGATTGCTGGCATGCCAACGGGAAGCCCTGGAGAACGGCAAAGCCGGCTGACTTGACGCTCTGTTCTCGCGCCTTCGTACTCGCGGGGGAAGTTGGGACGGGCATCCGGCTAAAACTAGACCGCCCGCCCCGCCGCCATCGCTTCCGGCACTTCCATCAACTTGCCGGTTTTGACGTCGTAGATGAAGCCGTAGATGGGGATGTACTTCGGGACCAGGGGATGATGACGGATGCGCGCCACGTCCTCGACGACGCTCTGCGCCTGGTTTTGGATGGTCAGCCAGTGGATGTACTTGCCGTCGGTCGAACCCGGCCCTTGACCGACATCGCGCCAGCCGTTGGCGTCGATGGCCGCGGTGTCGAGGCTCTTTTCCAACAGATCGGCCATGATCTCGTTGGTGAACAGCTCCATGCCGCAGTCGGTGTGATGAATGACGAACCACTCGCTGGTGCCGAGGAGCTTGTGGGAAATCACCAGGGAGCGGATGGCGTCGTCCGAGGCCCGGCCGCCGGCGTTGCGGGTCACGTGGGCGTCGCCCTCGGCGAGCCCCGCGAACTTGGCGGGATCGAGCCGGGCGTCCATGCAGGTCAGGATGGCGAAGCCGCGGGCCGGCGGCAGCGGCAGATGGCCCTTGTCGAAGCTGGAGGCATAGGCCTGGTTCGCGTTCAGAACCTCGGTCAGAATCTTGCTCATGTCCGTATCTCCTTTGTGTACGTGCTTTTTGTTGATGCCG
>CADDYU010000199.1 GCA_902810705.1 Methylococcaceae bacterium | reverse complement strand
TCTAGCCAACGTGAAGACCACGTCTAACCAAGCGTGACAAGCAGTAATTACCGTAAAAGCCTTCGCCTCATCGCCGGCTCTCAAGCAAGGACTTCGCCTCGAGCATGCTATAGTTTGGTAGTTGAGCCATATGGCTCCGAAGGCGCCAGTTAATCTGCCGGTCCGGTCGACAATTTCAAGAATTTAACCCTCGGCCATGTAAAACCACCGTGTCGATTTTGCTTCGCTCCCGTCAAAGCTCTCCCAGCACCCATATCCGGCAGTCATAATTTCACTCTAGCTCCATACGCTGAAAGGACCCCTTGAATGTTGCCTTACCCGAACATCGATCCTGTCGCCGTGAGCATTGGCCCCCTCAAGATTCATTGGTACGGGTTGATGTACGTGATCGGCATTGGAGCGGCCTGGTTCCTGGCCCGGCAAAAAGCCAAGCAACCCGGCTTTCCCTGGAGCGCCGCCCAAGTCGAAGACCTCATTTTTTACACCGCCTTGGGACTCGTGATCGGCGGTCGGCTCGGCTATATCCTCTTCTACAATCTAGCGGCCTTCCTCCGAGATCCAATAATACTGTTCCGCGTTTGGGAGGGCGGCATGGCTTTTCATGGCGGCTTGCTCGGGGCGCTTGCCGGCATGTGGCTGTTCGCCCGTCGAAACGAAAGCCCTTTTTTTGTCGTGACGGATTTCATTGCGCCTTATGTCCCCATCGGCCTTTTTGCCGGACGCATCGGAAATTTCATCAATGGCGAATTGTGGGGCAAACCGACCGATGTGCCTTGGGCGATGGTCTTTCCCGGCGCGGGACCCGAGCCTCGCCATCCCTCGCAGCTTTATGAAGCCCTCCTGGAAGGTGTCGTTCTGTTTATCGCTCTGCAATGGTTCAGTCGTCAATCACCGCCTCGAATGGCCGTCAGCGGAATGTTTCTTCTTCTTTATGGGATTTTCCGCTTTGCCATCGAATTCGTCCGATTGCCCGACGCCCACCTGGGCTACCTCGCTTTTGGTTGGCTGACCATGGGCCAGCTGTTAAGCTTGCCTATGATTTTATTCGGCACCGTCCTGCTTGGCTTGGCCTATGGGCGCCACTCGACAGCCTCCGCCGCCTAACCAAGCGGCGGCTCGAACGACATGACTGATGTGCCGCCATGACGCATCCCGAATATCAATACCTCGACTTGCTTCGAAAGTTGCTTAGTGAAGGGGATCTGCGCGCCGAGCGCACCGGCGTCGGCGCCAGGGCCCTATTCGGCTACACCATGCGCTTCAATCTGGAGACGGGCTTTCCGCTCTTCACCACCAAGCGGATCTTCTGGAAAACGGCTTTTAAGGAAATGTTGTGGATGCTGTCCGGTGGCCGGAATATCCGGGAACTCTTGCAGCAGAACGTCCACATCTGGACCGACTGGCCCCTGAAAAAATACCGAGGCGCGACTGGGCTGAAGGTCAGCCAGGAGGAGTTCGAACAGCGCATCCTCGATGATCCTGAATTCGCGGCCCGATGGGGAGATCTTGGCCCGGTGTACGGATGGCAGTGGCGCCGCTGGCGCGGCGCCGACGGACGGGAAATCGATCAAATTCAGGCCCTCATCGAGGGACTCAGGCACAATCCTGCGTCACGCCGTCTTTTATTCGAGGGCTGGAACGTCGCCGAGCTGGACGAAATGGCGCTGCCGCCCTGCCACAAGACTTACCAGTTTTTCGTATCGAGTGACGGCCGGCTGAGCGCCGCACTGACTCAACGCTCGGCCGATGCCTATCTCGGGTTGAGTTGGAACATCGCCAATCTTGCCCTGCTTACTCACCTGCTCGCGCAGCAATGCGGCTATGAGCCCGGGGAAATCGTCTGGTTTGGTGGCGATGTTCACCTTTACCTGAATCATGAGATGCAGGCCCGCCTCCAATTGACGCGAGCACCTCGCCCTTTCCCTCAGTTGGTGATTCGACGCAAGGCCAATAGCCTGTTCGACTATACCATCGACGATTTCACTATCGAGGGCTACGACCCACACCCACACATTCCGGCTATGGTCGCCGTATGACCACTTGCATCGCTCGAAGCTACACGATTTGAGTTTTTTGGAAAACCAGAACAGTCTTAGTCCAGAAACTTATCCACAAGGGAAAGCCCGTCGAATTTTCCGTTGAGGCCTCACGTAAGGCACGAGCCAAGAGACGCGCGGTTTCCCATAATTGTTCACTTCGACCGCCCGAATGGGAAAGCCCGTGCCGCTCGGCCGGAACCCTCCTGCTCGCATTCTCGGCAAATTTCCACTAGGTTATCCACAGCTTTTCACACAGATGGCGAGCTCTCTTTGAAAAGAGAGCCGGTAAAAAATAGTTCCGTGGTCACTACTAGTAAACAAAGAATCCGAACGGTATTCCAAGGGCCGTGTACAATATTGATTCTGGGGGTTCCTTGCGACCTGTCGCCTTGCGCGGCTCTGCCATCTGTTTCTAGAAAATTTCAGCTTCCTATAACGCGACATCAAATCGATTGCCTGGGGCCCCTCGGGCTTTTTCCTGCCAGCGCCTGTTTTTTGCAAGAGCTTTAAACCTGCAAGTATGTCTCAAGATTTGATTGATGAATTGAAGAATCTCTTGATTGAAGGTTTACGTTTAGAAGAAATATCCCCTGGGGATATCGATCCCGACGCCCCCTTGTTCGGCGCCGGTCTGGGACTGGATTCGATTGACGCCCTGGAGATTGGCGTCATGCTGGATCGAGTCTATGGAGTCAAGATTGCCTCTGGTGACGAGCGCAATCCAAGGATATTTGCCTCCCTCAAGGCGCTTGCCGAGTTCGCGGCCACCAATCGCGGCAAATAGCCGTGGCGAACCGGACTGAAAAAATGCTGAGGGAATTCCGCAGAATTTGGAGGAGTTCAGCCTGGGTTAGGCGGAGAGCATTCAAAGACCGGCAAGTATTCGCCGGTATTTATGATGTCTCGGAACGCTCGATCAGCGGCCGGAGACCTCGGGTCACGATCGGTCTGGCTTTAGCCTTCATCGCACTCCGGCCGTTGGGACTCATTACGGCATTCTTGCTTCCATTCGCCGCGCTTTCCGGGCCTCCTGAGGCCGCCGAATTACTGGCGCGGTTTCGCCAAACCGCCGCGACCGAATACCGTTACGAGGAAACCCGGACTCTGGAGCTGCTGGCCGCGCCCTGGAAAGGCAAGGGCTACCTGCTTTCCAGCCCGAACGGGGCATTGGTGAAGCTGCAATTGTCGCCGGAACGCATCGTCATGGCGGTTTCCGGGGACCGCCTCTATTACTACGACTATACGCAAGGGCAACGGCAGTCCGCTCCGCTCAGCGCGGCCGGTCCCATGGCGCGGCAGGTTGGCGCCTTTCGGGCGCTGCTGCAGGGCCGCGCCGAGGAATTGAAGAATGAGTACGAGATTCGGGCCGAATCGCAGGCCAAGAGCTGGACGCTGGTTCTGGCCGGCAAGCCGAAAGAGGGCGGCGAGCCCGCGCCCACCCTGGAAATTTCCGACGACACGGCCCTGCGCCGGCGACGAATCATAATTCGCCAGCCCGACGGCGAGGAGACCGTGTATCTCATGGAAAAGGCCGCGGAAGGAAAGCACCTGGAGCCCTGGATACAGCGCCTGATGGCGGAGGCTGCGGGAGGCTAGCCTTGCCTTATCTCTGGCGGAAACGCCTGTTCCTCGCGCTGCTGCCTTTCTTTCTGGCGGCGGTATTCCTGACCACCCGCGTCGAGACCGACCTCAATTCCTTTTTCACCGCCGCCGATAACGAGGACGCGGCGTTCCTGGCCGATCTGCTGCGGTCGGGCGAGCTGTCCCGCCGGTATCTCATCGCGCTGGAGACCCGACCGGGAGCGAAGACCGAGACCGAGGCTTTCGCCGAGGACCTGGCCCGACAACTGGCCGGATTGCCGGAAGTGGAGCGGGTCTGGCTCGCCAGCCGACCGCCTCGGGAATGGCTGGAGGCGGTGCGGGCCTATGCCCCTTTCCATGCCCGCTTCTACAGTCTTCAGCCGGAAGCCGAGCGGGACGCCCTGTTCGATCCTAAGGCACTCCGATCGAGGGCCGAAGCCTTGAAGCGGGTTCTGCTGTCGCCGCAAGGCAATCTGCTCAAGCCGATCGCCAAGGACGACCCCTTATTGCTGTCCCTGGGAGCCTTTCGCGGCCTGGCCAACCACTCGCGGGAGACGTTGGGCGTCGGCAAGGATTTCGCCGGTGTGGTTCTGGAAGCCAAGGCGCCATCCCTGGACACCGACGCCCAGGCGCGGCTGCAAGGCGCGATCCGGGAGCGGTTCGCGGCGTTGAACGCGGCGGCGGGCGGGGGCCTCACCCTCGCCATGACCGGCACGCCGGTGTTCGCCGTGGCCGCCCGCGAGCAGTTCGGCCGTGATATCGCGGTGGTATCCGCCGTGTCCACCGTCGCCGTGGTCCTGATTTTTCTGGCGCTGTTCCGATCCTTCGCCGCCTTGCACTGGGTGCTGCTGATCGTGGCGGCGTCCTACGCGGCGGGAACCCTGGCGACCTTCCAATTCTTCGGCGTGGTGCATGGTCTGACCCTGGCCCTGGGCTCGACCCTGACCGGGGTCAGCATCGACTATCCCATGCACGTCCTCGCCCATGTCGCTCAGTTCCGCAGCGAGCCGCCGGGCGATGCGGTGCGGAAGGTCTGGCCCAGTTTGTTCGTCGGCGCGCTGACCACCATCGTCGGCTATGTCGCCCTGGGGCTCACCGGATTTCCCGGCTTTCAGCAGATCGCCGTGTTTTCCGCGGTCGCTATCGCGGCCACCCTGCTGCTGACCCGCTTCGTGCTGCCGGCGCTGTTGGCCGGCACCGTTCTGCGCCCGCCGGAAGTCCCCGGTCTTTCCGGCTGGCTCGGCTTCTGCCGTTGGCGCCGGCGCCTGCTGCTGGCGCTGCTGGTCGCGGGCTTCGGCGGAGCCGCCATGCTTCTGCCACGCCTGCGCTGGATGGACGATCTCTCCAAACTCACCATGGAGATGGGAGCGCTCAAACAACAGGACCAGGCGATTCGCTCCCGGCTCGGTGGCGTCGAAGTGGGCCGCTTCGTCCTGATCTCGGCGCGGGATGGGGAAACCGCCCTGCAATCTTCCGAGGCCGCCGAGCGGCGCCTGCGGGAACTCAAGGCATCCGGCGACGTGCGGGAATTTTTCGGTCTTTATCCTTGGCTGGTGTCGGCGCGTTTGCAGGAAGACAACGCCGCCGTGTACGAACGGGCCGTTGACGGGAAATTCCGGGCCGCCTGGCGGGCGGCCTTGGCGGAGGCGGGGCTCTCCGTCGAGAAGCTGGGCCATCTGGCCCCGCCGCCGCGAGAGCCGATCCCCGCCCTGCCGGCGGAAGCGAAGCGGCTTCTGGCTGGACAAATCATCGAGAAACCGGATGAAACCGCCTTGATCATCTGGCTCGGCGCTCACCGGCCCGAAGCCGTCAAAGCGGCCTTCGCGGACTTGCCGGGAGTCCGCTATGTCAGCCAGCGCGATCTCGTCAACGACCTGGCGCGGGATTACCGCGACCAGACACTGGCGATGCTGGGCTACGGCCTCATGGCGATTTACCTGCTGCTGTGGCTGCGCTATCGGCGCGCCGGGAAGGCTTTCTTCAGTCTGTTCCCGGCTCTGCTGGCCGCGGTGGCCCTCTTCGCGGCCTGGGCGGCCTTGGGCCAGGAAATCAGCTTCCTGCACGTGATGTGCCTGCTCTTGGCGGTTTCCATCTGCGAGGATTACGGTATCTTTTTCCTCGACAACGGCGGCGGGAACATACGCGCCACTTACCAGGCCATCGCTCCGTCGATGCTGACCACGGCGGCGTCCTTCGGCGCGCTCGGGCTCGCGGAGAATCCCACCCTGCGCGTCATGGCCGTGGCGGTGACCTTGGGCGTGGTCTTGGGGTTTTTGCTCTGTCCGGTACTGATTCGGGTGAAAGGAAACGATGAAGCCAAGAAGTAAAACTGGCGGCGCGAATCCTCATCCTTGCCCGGTATTTGGTAGACTCTCATCGCTGGGCGCCTTTTCCCCGCATCGATAAGAACGACTCATGAATTCATCCGCTACTCTCGAAATCGACGAACCCGCTAGGATTCGGCGTGCCCCATTGGGCAGCTTCAAGTTCCCGCCCTCAAGCGGTTTGATGGCTCGCGCTGTTGCGGCTGATTTGGACGAAGGGCCTGGCCGGCGCTTCCCGGCCAGATTGTTTGTGATCGGCGGGCCTGGGGCGGCGGCTTCCGGGACCCGCCTCGCGTGCTGTTCCGTCAAGCTCCGGTAAATCGGAGCGCCGGCTCTAAGTCTGGAAACCCGTTGGTTCAATGCCTCTCGCGCCACTTTCTCCCGTCGCCATCACCGCTTACCAATGCGTCAGCGCCACGGGCGACGATACCGATGCCCTCCGGCGTAGTCTCGAGGCCAATCAAAGCTGCCTGAAGCCCCTAGCGCTTTTTCCGCTCCCCTTCGACACCGTGGTCGGCGAAGTCGAATCGCTCCTGCCAGCCATCCGGCCTTCGCTCAGGGAATACGATTGCCGCAATGCCCGGCTGGCGCTGAAGGCGCTGAACCAGGGAGATTTCCGCGCGGCGGTGGAAGATGCCGCGATCCGCCATGGCGCGAAACGGGTGGGTGTCGTCCTCGGCACCAGCACCTCGGGGATTTACGATTCGGAAGCGGCTTACGCGCATTTCCTGAAACACGGCCGCATGCCGGACGATTTTCACTTCATGACCCGCCACGCCGCCCAGGCGACTGGCGAGTTCCTGCGGCGGGAACTGGCCTTGGGCGGCCCTTGCTACGCCATTTCCACCGCCTGTTCGTCCAGCGCCAAAGCGCTGGGCGCGGCGCAGCGTCTGATCGCCGCCGGTTTCTGCGACGCCGTGCTGGTGGCCGGCGTCGATACCCTGTGCCGCTTGACGCTGATGGGCTTTCGCAGCCTGGAGCTGATTTCCCCGGAACCCTGCGCGCCCATGGACAAACGGCGGCGCGGCATCAATATCGGCGAAGCCGCGGGGTTGTTGCTGCTCGAGAAACTCGCTCCGGACAACGCCCATCGACCGCGGCTGCTGGCGGTGGGCGAATCCTCCGACGCCCACCACATGAGCGCGCCGCACCCGGAAGGCGCGGGCGCCGCAGCGGCCATGCGCCGCGCTCTGGAAGTCGCCGGCGTGGCCGCCACCGAGGTGGACTACGTGAATCTCCATGCCACCGCGACGGCCCTCAACGATCCGGCCGAAAGCAAGGCCGTCGCCGACGTGTTTCCCGACGGCGTGCCGTGCAGCGGGGTCAAGGGACTGTTGGGCCATACCCTGGGCGCGGCCGGGGCGGTGGAAACCATCGTGACCCTGCTCGCCCTGGAGCACGGGTTCTTGCCGGGCACCTGCGGCTTCGGCGAGCCGGACCCGGATTGTCTCCGCCCGATACCGGCCGCGCCGGTGTTCGGCGTTTCGCTCGATTACGCCCTCAGCAATGCCTTCGGCTTCGGCGGCAGCAACGCCAGCGTCCTGTTGCGCGCGGGGGCGGCGTCCTGATGGACGCGATCACCGTGCTGGGCTTCGCCGCCGCCACGCCCGATGCGGCCTTGCGCGAGAGCCTGCCGTTCGCGGCCGCCGACATCGATCGAGCGCTGATCCCGGCCGCGCTGCGCCGCCGCGTCAGCCAGGCCACGCAACTGGCCTTCAGCGCCGCCGCCGCGGCC
>CADDYU010000198.1 GCA_902810705.1 Methylococcaceae bacterium | reverse complement strand
CTAAGACTCATGTGCTTCGCCCTGGTTTCAGTTGGAGGCTTCGGGACGGAAGTCAACGAAACGAGAAGAGCAGTATCCTTCAATTGCCGTATTCTACAGGGTCTTGCTCTTCTCCTTTTATTGACTTTCCTGGTGGGTTGCCGGCAAGAGCCGCCCAAGCCCCGTACGCAGCTGGAACGGGTAAAGCAGTCCGGTGAATTGAGGGTGGCGACTCGTTACGGGCCATCCAGCTATTATGAGGGCGTAACTGGGCCGACCGGTCTGGAGCACGATCTGGCGCAGCTATTCGGCAAGCGGCTGGGCGTGAAGGTGACTTTCGTGGCCTTGGACTCCGCGGCGCGAGTGCTCCGAAAGCTTGCCGAGGGAAAAGCTGAAATCGCGGCGGCCGGACTGATGATCGACGAGCATTGGGAAGGCCAGGTAAGGTTCGGGCCGGCTTATCGCCGCGTTACCGAGCAGCTCCTGTACGGCAACGATCGTCGCCGACCGCCGCGGAGCCCGGCGGATCTGGGCTCGGGCCTTCTGGAGGTTTCGGCCGGCAGCAGCCATCTCGCCACGCTGAAACGCCTCAAGCGCCGCCATCCTGGTTTGCGCTGGCGAATCGATTACGACCACAATGTCGGAGACTTGGCTTATCTGGTCAACGAGGGAAGCGTCGACTTCACGATCGCGAATTCCGATCAAGCCCTGCTCATGCGGCGCTTTTATCCCAAGCTGCAAATCGGTTTTGAACTTGGCGGCGGTCGCGAGCTCGCCTGGGCGTTGCCAAAGTCGGGAGACGCCAGCCTTTATGACGAGGTCGTCCGGTTTTTTGAGGATATCAAACGCGACAAAACTCTGGATCAGCTGATCGATCGCTATTACGGCCATGCGGAAAGCTTCGATCCGCTCCTGGATAGCTCCTTGCGGCGGGATTATCGGACCCGGCTGCCCATCTTCAAAACGTTGTTCGTGCGGGCGGGCAAGCAGCACGACATCGACTGGCGCTTGTTGGCGGCAATAGCCTACCAGGAGTCCAAGTGGAAGAGCACCGCGGTGTCGAAGGAGGGAGTGCGCGGCATGATGATGCTGACCGGCGAGACTGCCAAGGAGCTTAAGGTAAGCGATCGATTCAATCCGGCGCAAAGCATTGCGGCCGGCGCGTTCTACCTGAGTCAAATCCTTGCCAACCTTCCGGCCAGTATCGAAGGGCCGGATCGCCTCTGGTACGCGTTGGCGGCTTACAATCTGGGCCCGGGCCATGTGGAAGACGCCCGTGGCTTGGTCCGCGCCAGGGGGGGCGATCCCGATAAATGGGTCGAAATCAAGCGTGTGCTGCCCTTGCTTACGAAGCGTACCTGGTACCGGAAAACCAAGCTCGGCAAAGCGCGTGGTTCCGTGGCGGTGCACTATGTGAACAGCATCCGGCGCTATTACGATCTTCTGGTCTGGATCACGGGAGAGGAAGAGAACCGCAAACTGGCGCTGGGTTTGGAACGGGGGAGAGATGATGGAGCGTAGGCGGATTGAAGGAGCCGCTTTCTGGCGGGTTGCCGCAGCTTAAGGAAAGCCGATGTCCTAGCGCCGTTCCCGAAAAAATTCCTTCAGAATGCCGGCGCTTTCCTCGGCAAGGACCTCCCCCTCGATCTCGAGTCTGTGATTGAGGAACTCGGTACCGCCTAGTTGCAGGGCGCTGACCGCCGCGCCGCGCTTCGGATCCGCGGCTCCGAACACCAGCCGCTTCACCCGGGCGTGGACAATGGCTCCCATGCACATGACGCAGGGTTCGAGGGTGACGTAGAGAGTGGTGTCCACCAGGCGGTAGTTGCCGATTCTTTCGCCGGCCGATCGCAGGGCGACGATTTCGGCGTGAGCAGTGGGGTCGTTGGTCGAGATAGGGCGGTTCCAGCCCTCGGCAAGCAGTTCCCCGTTTTTCACCAGCACCGCCCCGATCGGCACTTCACCCGCGTCCCGCGCCCGCTTGGCGAGCGCCAAGGCGTAGCGCATCCAGCATTCGTCGGCGGGCTCCCCCTCGGCCGGAAGGAAAGAATCGATCACTCCCATTCAATGGTTGCGGGCGGCTTGCCGGAAATGTCGTATGTCACCCGGGAGATGCCGGGTACTTCGTTGATGATGCGGCGGGAGACCAGGTCGAGAAAATCGTAAGGCAAGTGGGCCCAGCGGGCGGTCATGAAGTCGACGGTTTCGACGGCCCGAAGCGCCATGACATAGTCGTAGCGGCGGCCGTCGCCCATGACGCCCACGGATTTCACCGGCAGGAATACGGCGAAGGCCTGGCTGGTTTGTTCATACAGGCCATGTCGGCGGAGTTCCTCGATGAAGATGGCGTCGGCCCGGCGCAGGAGGTCGGCGTACTCCTTCCTGACCTCGCCCAAAATCCGCACGCCCAGGCCGGGACCGGGGAAGGGGTGGCGATGAATCATTTCCGAAGGCAAACCCAGCTCCAAACCGATTTGCCGCACCTCGTCCTTGAACAGTTCCCGCAGCGGCTCCACCAGCTTGAGGTTCATCCGCTCCGGCAATCCGCCGACGTTATGGTGGGACTTGATGACGTGAGCCTTGCCGGTCTTGGCGCCGGCCGATTCGATCACGTCCGGGTAGATGGTGCCCTGGGCCAGCCAGCGGGCATCGGCGATTTTTCCGGCTTCTTCGTCGAAGATTTCGATGAACAGCCGGCCGATGATCTTGCGCTTGCACTCGGGATCGGCCACCCCTTCCAGCGCCGCGAGGAAACGGGCCTCCGCGTCGATCCGGATCACCTTGACACCCATGTGCCGCGCGAAGGTCGCCATCACCTGGTCGCCCTCGTCCAGCCGCAGAAGCCCCGTGTCCACGAACACGCAGGTGAGATTGCCGCCTATGGCCTTGTGCAGCAGGGCCGCGACCACGCTGGAATCCACGCCGCCGGATAGGCCCAGAATTACTCGTTCGTCGCCCAGCTTGGCCCGGAGGGTGGTCAGGCTGTCCTCGATGATGTTGCGGGCGGTCCACAGGGCCTCGCAGCCGCAGATTTCCAGGACGAAGCGCTCCAGAATGCGCTGGCCCTGGCGGGTGTGAGTGACCTCGGGATGGAATTGCAGACCGTAAAACCCGCGCGCCTCGTCCGCCATGCCGGCGATAGGCGCGCTTTCGGTCGACGCGATGAGCTTGAAGCCGGGCGGCAGCGCCGTCACCTGATCGCCGTGGCTCATCCAGACGTCGAGCAGCCCAAAGCCTTCCGGCGTGGTGTGGTCTTCGATATCGAGCAGGAGCTTGGAATGGCCGTGGGCGCGCACCTGGGCGTAGCCGAATTCGCATTTGGAACAGGCTTCCACCTTGCCGCCCAATTGCTCGGCCATGGTCTGCATGCCATAACAGAGGCCCAGTACCGGAACGCCCAGCTCGAATACGGGTCGCGGCGCCCGCGGGGTGTCGGCCAAGGTGACCGTCTCCGGTCCGCCGGAGAGCACGATGCCGCGCGGGGCGTAATCGCGGATATAAGCTTCGTCGCAGTCGTAAGGGTGGATTTCGCAATACACGCCGATCTCGCGGATGCGCCGGGCGATCAGCTGAGTGTATTGAGAGCCGAAATCGAGGATGAGGATCTTGTGGGAGTGGATATTCTGCATAGGGGGTTTCTATTCCCATTACCTTAGTTAAAGAAGGCGAGGGGGAATTAAATATTCGTCGGGGCGGCGGGTATCAATCGGCTCTGAGGAATCCTTTCGTGGCCGGGCCCAAAAAATGAAATACGGCCATCGGGATCGACGATCCAGACTTCCCGGGCGCCGCCGGCCTCGAAATACAGCGGCATTTTGTCCTGCATTTCCTGCCAGCTATTCGCTGGAGGCATTATACTCGATGCAGATTTCAGGGGCCTCTTCCACGTAATCTTGCTCGTCCTTGTGCCTCTCGTGATAGGCAAGACTGGCCAGGGTCACGTCCGGCGCCTTCACGCCATCCGAGGTCACGATTCCAAGTTCGATCCCTGCCTTCCACTCCGGAGCAATACGGGCAAAAAGCTGGATCAAATCGCCGACGCGGCTACTGTGCCCGTAATTGACGGGCGTCATGACGATCTGGCCTCGCGCGTTGGTTTCCCAGGGAAACGGCAAATCCAGCTTTTCGATGAGCTCCGAGGTCTCGTTCTGCATGGCGGTGGCCCTCCCCAAGGCAGGCTTGATCAATCCAGCGAATAATTCGGCGCTTCCTTGGTGATGGTCACGTCGTGGACGTGGCTTTCGCGGATGCCGGCGGAAGTAATGCGGACGAAGCGGGCCTTGGTGCGCATTTCCTCGATGGTGCTGCACCCGGTGTAGCCCATGGCCGAGCGCACGCCGCCGACTAGTTGGTTGAGGATCGCGACCAGGCTGCCCTTGTAGGGCACCCGGCCTTCGATGCCTTCCGGCACCAGCTTTTCCGCCTCGGTGCTGTCCTGGAAATAGCGATCGCTGGAGCCCTGCTGCTGGGCCATGGCGCCCAGCGAGCCCATGCCGCGGTACGTCTTGTAGGAGCGGCCCTGGTACAGCTCGACCTCGCCCGGCGCTTCCTCGGTGCCGGCGAAGAGGCCACCGATCATGACCGTATAGGCGCCCGCCGCCAGAGCCTTGGCCACGTCCCCCGAGTAGCGAATGCCGCCGTCGGCGATCAGGGGCACCCCGGTGCCTTGCAGGGCTTCGGCCACGTTGGCGACCGCCGTGATCTGGGGAATGCCGACCCCGGCCACGATGCGGGTGGTGCAGATGGAGCCGGGACCGATGCCCACTTTCACCGCGTCCGCGCCGGCCTCGACCAAGGCCCGCGCCGCCTCGCCGGTGGCGATATTGCCGCCGATGACCTGGACTTGCGGGAAGTTCCGCTTGACCCAGCGGACCCGGTCCAGCACCCCTTGCGAGTGGCCGTGGGCCGTGTCCACCACGATCACGTCGACGCCCGCTCCGACCAAGGCCTCGACCCGTTCCTCGGTACCGGCCCCGGTGCCCACGGCGGCCCCGACCCGCAGCCGTTCCTGTTCATCCTTGCAGGCGTGGGGGTAGTCTTTCGATTTCTGGATGTCCTTGACCGTGATCATTCCGCGCAGCTCGAATCGATCATTGACCACCAGCACTTTCTCGATCCGGTGCTCGTGCAACAGGCGAATCGCCTCTTCCTTGCTGGCGCCTTCCCGTACCGTGACCAGCTTGTGCTTGGGGGTCATGGCCTTGGACACCGGCTCGTCGTAGCGGGTCTCGAAGCGCAAATCACGGCTGGTGACGATGCCCACCAATTCGCCGCCGTCCACCACGGGCACGCCGGAGATGCGCTTGGCGCGGGTCAGATCCAGAACCTGGCGGATGGTGGCCTCCGGGGAGACGATGAACGGTTCCTTGATGACACCGCTTTCATACTTCTTGACGGTGTGGACCTCGTGCGCCTGACGGTCGGTGCTCATGTTCTTGTGGATGATGCCGATGCCGCCCTCTTGGGCGATGGTGATCGCCAGCCGCGATTCGGTGACCGTGTCCATGGCGGCCGACAGCAGCGGAATGTTCAAGCGAATGGTCCGGGTCAGTTGGGTCTTCAGGCTCACGTCCCTAGGCAGGACGGTGGAATGGGCAGGAATGAGGAGGACATCGTCGAAAGTAAAGGCTTCTTGATCGACACGCATGGGTTGCTCCCGCCAGCTGTAAAATCGAACAAATATAGGGGAATCAATGCCGACGTTCAAGTTTTTCCGCGCTTGTCAATGCCAATTTGCCCAGGCTCGATTTAGCTCCGGTCGCTCTTGTCGCGGATCGCCCGAAACGAGGCTGAGCGTTGCGTCAGGTCGGCTTCCAGCTGCGGATTGGCCCCTTGCTCGGCCAGGGGGAAAAAGACTTGCATCATGGCGGCCTCGGCAATGGGTTCGAAAAACGCGGCCTTTACCGCCCAGGAGAACACGGCGGCGAACAGGTAAGGCCAAAACCCTAAAGACAAAGGCCAGCCGGCAACGATTTTCTTTATGCCGATCAGCAGGAGAGGGAAGGCGGCGATAAACCCCAATCCCTCGAACAAGCTTGCGTACAGGCGGTTTTTTATTAACTTCGCGAAATGTTGATACTGCACCACCACCCCGATCGGGATTGTACGTCGAGGATCATCCGCGCCCGAGAAGAAATGCCAAGCCAATAGGGATTGATGGCCGCGCGCCGACAGCGCGGCGACGATTCGGGCCAGGAGTTTCCGTGAAAGGGGGCTATTGCCCAAGCGGCCGGCAGGAGTTTGGTGAAACTCTGGAACTTCGGCCAGGGCGCGGCGGCTGTCCTGGTCCAGCTCAAACAGTTTCCGGACGCTCGGAAAACTCAGGGCCAGTTGCCGCTTGGCGTAATCGATCTGCGCCTTCCCCACGGGCAGGGATTCACCCTTGGCCAAATCAGCCAAAAGCGCCAACTGTGGCGCCTTGACTCGATATAGCCAGTGCGGACGGGCCTTGTACATGAGAAAACCAAAGGCCGCGAACCCCAAAACGGCGCCGAAAGGGCCCAGGGCAGTCGGATTCCTGGACAGAGAGGCCAGGCCGATGAACGTTCCGGCGCCGGCCAAAGTGGCGAACAGATAGCCCAATCCCATTCCGAGACATATAAATAGCCGATATAGTACGTAGGGCATGGTGCGCTCGATGGTCCGGGTGGCGGCGAGCACGTTGAAATCCCACATGGATAGCTCCTGGATAAGGGGTGACTAGGGGGGCGATATTTTAAGCGCTCAGGAGGCCATCTCGCGCTTTAAGCGCGAGGCCAACGCTGCGAGGCAGGGAGCGAGGCGACGCGAGCGCGCCGAGGCGTCCCCGGAAGTCCGAGCGCCGGGTGGGTTCGCGACGGAGCGCACCGGCTAGGCCCTCGACCGGGCGTCGAGTCCTCCGAGAGCCACGCTCGGCGGCCCGGTCGTCGACGATCGGGCGATGGGGGAGGAGGGGGACTCCGAAGGGGTTCCCGTTGGCGATTGGAAGCGGCCGCCGAAGGCCATCACCGCCCGCGGAGAGTGCGATGCGGCCAGGGAAGGCCGCATCGCACTATCGAAGTGTGGCGCACTCCGAGCAAGTCACCTCATGTCTCAGTACCCTGAGGACGGCGCCTAGTTTGACATCGAAGGAGCACCGGAATCGAGGCCGTGCTAGGCACTGTTGACGTAAGCCCCAATTGAGGTAGGGTTCGCGCCTTTGGAAATGGCGAACCGGCTGGAAATCAGCGACGAAGAGTGGTCGGTGATTTATCTATGATCTTGGTCGACCCTCCCGGGGTCCGGGTGGGGAATCAGGCCGCTTGCGGGGCAGTTTTGACAGCCGTTCTATGGATTTTGCGCAGTGGGGGCAGTGGCGCTTGCTGCCGGAGCCGCTCGGGAATTGGCACTCCGTGTTCAAGCGGTTCTCCCGGTGGTGCTCGCATGGGGTCTTGGAGGCCGTCCACAAAGGCTGCATCCATCTATCCGACTTGCGGACGGTTTTCATCGACGCGACGGTGATCCGTGCCCATCCTGGCGCGGCGGGCGGTCGCGTCGGGGACGAGGCCCTGAGCCCGTTCGCGGGGCGGCCTCAGCACGAAGGCCCAGGCGATCACCGATGCCTTGGGGAATGACAGCGACCAATTCATTGCGGCCAGCCAGGCGCGCGGCATGGAAGCCGTCATACCGCCCCGCGCCCACCGTGCCGAAACGCGCTCATGCAATGGGTTCGTCGCCAAGAAGCGCCATCTAATCGAGTGCGGCTTCAATAAAATCAAGCCTTACCGCCGCATCTTCTCCCGTTTCGAGAAGCTCGCCAGTCACTAACGAGATTCCTCCGGTTCATCTCGGCACGCATCTGGCTCGCTAAGTGATATCAACCGAACCTA
>CADDYU010000197.1 GCA_902810705.1 Methylococcaceae bacterium | reverse complement strand
TTGTCGCCTATCGAGAGCAATTTGGTCATCGCGGGATTCCTCCCGGCTTATACTTGTCCCGCAGCCGATTCATCTTGTCAAGAATCTCCCGTTTTGTGTATACCTTTTTACCGGCCTCCTCCACCGCAATAAAATCTCTCCATTCTCTCTCAAAGTACGAGGTCCACCGCTGGTGATACTGAATCGTAGGCGGATCGCCGCCCACTGGGGACCCCTCAACCCAACGACCGTACTCAGCTTTGTCGATGTCCAAGCCGTGGCCTGCGAAGAACTCCCTGAACGTTTGGGGTAGGTCATGATGAGCCTGAGGGGTTTTCATCCAGGCCGGCTTGAGCTTCTTTGCTGCTATGAGATTTTCTGCAAGGACGTCTGAAGTCTTGCCGGAGGGGACCAGCGCAGAAATGTACTTCGAGCGCACCATCGCCATGCGCGCTTCGTGCGTGAGAACCCACCCCTGTTGCGCGGCGGCCTTCTCGACGTAGGCGATTCGCTCCTCCAATGTGGGCAGAGCCGCCGCCTCCTCTAGTGCTCGGCTAATCCTCGCGGTAATCCTGAATTTGCGCCCGTCTTTGAGCGTTACTAGAATGACGGCGGATTTGCCCAACAGCTTGCCGAGGTACGGCGCGAGGTCAAGTGCTGCTGCGCCGTAGTTCCCGTCCAACACCTCATTTAACGCCACCGCCACGTTGGCCGGTCCGCTGGCGATCTGGATGCCCGCCAGGTACGCCTGTGCGGCCGCGTTGCAGACGCCGATGGCTTCGGCTCCCGATTGCTTGAAACTGGCGTCCAAGATTTTGAAGTGGTCGCCGTCCAGCGGGATCTGGTTCTGGAACGGAACAAACCCCATCGCCTTGCTCAAGCCTTCGAACAAGCCGCGTGCGGCGGAGATCGGGTCGAGCTGCGTCTCGATCTGGATTTCGATCTTATTGTCGGTCCGGCTGGCGTAGCGGAAATCCCACGTCTTGCCGCCGAAGCCCCAGTAGATCACCGGCCAGTTGGCGACAAAGTGCGTCGGCGTGATGAGGTTGCCGCCGCGCTGGTAGTAGTCGAGGACCTCCAGGCCGCTCTCACCGTACAGCGTGCGGTACCACGTGAGCATCTCGTCCATGGTCCACGACCGGAACGCCTGCCCGCCCGAGGGCGCCTGGCCGAAGTTGTCGGGCATGACGACGACCTTCCGCGCGACGATGTCCGGTGCGCCTTGCTTGCCGGCGGCCCTGAGGGAGTAGGTGACCTTGCCGTAGGCCGTCCCCTCGGCGACATTGTCCGGCGTGACGATGGACAGGTCGGGCGGGACCGTGTCGAACGTGGCGACGAGGATGCGCCGCTCGCTGTGCCTTCCTTTGTAGACCAGGTAGTAGGTTGAGCCCGTGGAGGAGGCCAGCGCGCCGCCGGCGCCGGCGAACGGTTCGACGTCCTGCTGCTCGCCGTTGAGGAACAACTGGAGCTGGCTCGCGATCGCGTCGGGTATGCCGGTGATCTTAAGCATCGCCGGCGCGAACTCGCCCTCGGGGGAGGAGCCGAAGGACTCGGTCGCGGCGACGATCGGATAGTAGTTGGTTACGTCCGAGCCGTCGCCGACCGTGACGGACCCCGCGCCGGAGGCGTTGCCGCCGTCGCCGGGCGTAAACTCCGATTCCGGCACCCACTCCAGCGAAACGCCCACGTCCGCCCAACCGGCGTTCCCGGCCGCGTTGGGGGAGGTCTGGGCGCGGATGACCAGTGACGTGCCGGCCGTCGGCGGGATCAAGAGCGTTCGAGTGAACGGGATGTCGAACGGGAAGGGGCGCCAGTCGTCGCCGGAGTAACCGGAAGTGAAGGACGGAAGGTTTTCGATGCTCCCGACTTCCGTACCGTTCGCCGTGAATGCCAGCCTCTGGACGCGCAGTGCATCGTCCTGAACCACCTCCGACAAGGGGTCACGAACGCGTCCTATGACGGTGACTGAGAGATAACCGGCGTCGTCGATGTGGGCGTCGGTGATCGACAGCGACACCTCCGGCCGCGGGTCGGAGTTCTGGATCGTGTCTTCGTCGTACTCCTCGCCCGTGTCCGGGTCCCGGACCACATACTGGAGCCTGGGCGCGATCGCCGTCAGCCGGACCGCGTCCGTCAGCGCGTAGCCGGAGCCAGTCGGGTCCAAGTCCACGGTGATCCGCACGTCGCCGACCGAGTCGCTGGGCTTGACCGCCTCGGCGTAAAGGGTAATCGTTCGCTGGCCGGAGTTCAGACCCAGGTCCGCGGCGCTGATGTCCTCATTGGGGTCAATCCAATCACCGCCATAGATAACCGCGTCGTCGTTTCTTGCTTGGTCGGCGTCCTTCTTCCACAGCCGCAAGCGCCCGTCTTCCGGGAGCGTGTAGACGTAGGGGTCGGCATCGGTGCCCGAGCCGCTCCGGTCAACGTCGCTCGGGTCGGAGCCATCATACTTGAACTGCACTTTCAGCTTGCTGAAATCTGCCCCGTTGGGTGCTTCTAGGACAATGGGAAGGAACTTCCCGCCGAGGATCATGTCGTCGGCGAAATCGGGGATACCGTCGGCGTCGACGTCGCCATCATCCACACTGACAATCTTTCCCGGCTTCGTGTTGTCGTCTTCGATCTTGTCCGCGCTGTCAGTCCTCGGGAAGTTCGGGTTCAGCCCGTAGAGGTTCTCCGAGTCCACGTCCAGGTCCGGCGGCTCCATGATCCTGGCGTGCACCGTGTCCTCCGGCTCCTCCGGCCGGTCGGCCCCTTTGGGGTCCTCGTAAGACAGCCGCAGCGTCGTGTCGGCCGCGGCCGCCGTGCCGGCCCGCCAGAGCGTCACGCCGCCCTGCTTCATGCCGGCCAGCAGGCCCAGGTTGCTGCGGAAGCTGCTTACCAGCGTAAGGGCCACGGGCGAGCCGTCGAAGCCGAAGTAGCGGGAGGAGGAGCCGGTGCTCAGCAGCGTGATCGTCCCCTCCTGCAGGTCCGCCGGCACGCCGTCGAGCATGACCTGGGCCAGGTCCTGTGCGTCCGGGCCGCCCAGCGGGGCCGTGGCGCCCAGGTTGTGCAGGACGGGGATGACGTAGTCGTCGGGGTTGCCGGCGTTCTCCACCGACTCCTCGGCGTCGGTCGTGGCGTTGAGGTCCAGCGGGGCCCCGAACTGCGGGGCCGTGTGGAAGGCGCGCAGGTTGGGCCGCTCGTTGTCGGCGATGACCAGCTCCTCGGAGGTGGAGCCCATGACCGAGTAGTCGGCCGTGCCGATCAGCATCAGGTAGACGCTCTCGCCGGGCTCGAGCTTGGCGTCGTCCACGGGAGTAACGGCGACCCCGGCCGGGTCGGGCACGGTCCAGGCGCCGCCATCCCCCGCGGTCGGGTCCCACTTGGCGTGGATGGTCACGCTGTAGATGCCGCCGGCGTTGCCCGCGCCCGTTCAGCGTTAGTCCATTTTCTCCAAGTCCGCCTCACCAGAACGAAATATGGAGTGAACTATGGCTTATCGCTATTGAAGCGGCGCCCAATTCGGATCACGTATCGTCCTCGTCCGGCGGGTCCACCCTGTCGACGGACTTGCGCTTCTTTGCTCCGACCTCAGCGACATTTCGTTGAGCTTCTCTGAGAGAAACTCTATTCGGACCACCAGCGTCGTCTGGATGAGTATTCTGATAGCGGTCGCATTGCCAAAAACACACATGGCAGATTTCGTGCTCGAGACCAATAGTCTTATACTCACAACATGGGCAGGTTAAGTCCTCGTCCTCGCTTTCCGTCATAAGCTTACCTCCAATGGGTTACGGCTTTTTGAGGAATTGCGTGATCCCTTCGGCCGCCCGATATGCCAGCGGATCGGTTTCTCGCTTGAAAAACGTCTTCATCGCGCCAGCTTCCGAGCCCTCAAGCACTTTTATTGAGATCTCGCTCATGCCCGCATCCATCCGAACTTCTTCGAGCATCTCCGACTGTTCTTGAACTACCGCTCTACCATGATGGTCCTTCCGTCAGGCGAGATCGCGGCAAACCCGGGAATCACGCCGCCTTGCGCTGGTGTGGGCAATTCGCAGTCAAACCAATACCGTATCGGGAAAATAGCCGACCCGCCCTCACCGAATGACTTCTGAAGGCGCTCCTTAAATCCTGGAATGCTGCTGGAGCCCACCCAAAAGCTGATCTTGTCTCCATCCGGCAGAAAGAGCGAAGGTTGCGCGAATCCCAGTTCCGAAGGACCGGCCTCACTGGCACCCGAGAGCCGCGGAGTCGCGAATCCCCCGGCACGTGTACCATCAACTAATTCAAACACAGCCTTCGCAAGCAAATGTGTTGCCGCGAACTGCGGCGAGTCAGCCCGCGGATCGTCATAATGCCAAGGCCGATATGTGACCTCATCGACAGCAGCATACCAAGGCTGCTCCTGATCTATACCATAAGCGCAGATCCAAAGCGGGTGCGCGTCGAAGTCACCACGTCCCAGATCGGCGTAAGATCGCAATGTGGTCATCGTCATTCTATTGAATGCCGTGGAGTTTAAGCCATTCTTTCGCCACCACCCACACATCGGGTCGCCCAAAATCGGAATATGTCTGCTCAAGTCGCTGCAGGAGTTCGGTTCTGGTGAACGTAGTCGGGGTAGCATTCTTAGGGATATAGCGGTAGAGAATGTTATGGAAACTACCCGCGCCGGAACCGGTATGCTCGACTTGTCTGAGGATCAACGACGGAACGGTGTCCTGTACAGCGGGATCTATAATCCCAAACAGCTTTTGGACATACCTCGGTACAGTGTGGTTGCTTTGCAAAAGACCAGGGGCCATACGCCCAGCCATCAACGCCGTCGCCTCGGCGTGTGTAGGTACCTTCGATAAGTCAATCGAACCATCTACCCGACGCGCGGCAGCGTAGGCGTTTTGCATTACCTCTGCGACCGTATCTGGAAGTGCTGCATCCACCCGTTTGCTCATTCCGGCAGTGTCTTGCAGGAGGATTTTGAACGCCTCCCACGGTCTATCTTGCAGTCCACGCGACTCAACAACCTGCCTGTAGAGTGAGAACAGCCGCTCGCAGAGTCCCTTACCGACATTGTGCACCCACACGCCGTCCGTACCCACGAAATACGTGTGGAAGTCGGCGACTTCGAAGTTGTATGTGGTGAACGTTTCGCCGGGCGCAGCATACTCGGTGCTGATTCCGACCACGTCGGCGATGGCCCCGTTGGCTAGAAGAAAACTGTCGCCGAGTTTCACGGCTGCCGCCGGGACAAATGCCTGCGCGTCCACGACCCAGAAGGGGTGCGGGGCCGTGGTCGTCACTTCGTCCGCCGGCAGTCCACCGGGACCATCAGGGTCATAGGTGATCGTGTAGAGCGCGTCAGGATGAGTAACAACGGTGTCCACGACGGGTCGGTAAGCCTGCTCGCCCGTCTGCTCATCGCGGGACAAGACCAACTCTCCGGGACGAATCTGCTCGATCGGCATCAGGCCGTCGGCCGTGTGGACCAGGGTGCCGGCGACGAAACACATCTTGGTAGTTGCCAGCTCTTCGATGAACTTGCCCGAACCGCGGAGCCGGGCGAACGCACGGCCAATGGCGGTGCTTTCGTCTAAAAACGTCGCGGTTTGCTCCATCTTCCGCAGGATGGCGAGCTTCGAGATTTGAGCGACATTGGTAAATGGTACGACGATCGCGGCAATCTCGAATGTCGCCCGGCCGGCAATCTTCCCTTGCTCGAAGGGGGAGAGGTTCAAGAATTCCTGCTTAAGCTCCTTCAGCAGATCGACCGACACCTCGACGGCGACGCGGTACTCGGGCGAAATGCGACTTAGCGGTTCATAACTGCCCGTCTCAATTGCCTCGACAAACGCCCCTGCCGTACCTCGTGGACTGCTGAGAATCTTGTAGTCGATCTCGGCGAGAGTTTTCGCCAAATCCCAAGTCTTTGCGGCAACCGCTTTCTCGCGCTCAAAAGTATCGCCACCGGCGACACGATAGCCCAGTTTGTAGGTGTACCGGAGAGTGCCGGCGACCGCCTTCGGGATCGCCTTGACAAAGTCCCACGTTCCCGTGACGACGCCGATTCCGCCCTTGGTGAAGCCCACCACGAATCCGCCCGTAAAGTTGGCGGCATCGGCTAGATTTGCAGGTCCGCTGAGGATGCCGACTGAGATCTCTTGATCGGGCAGGTTGCCAGCGTCGCCGGATTGCACGTCTGAGTACAGCAGGACTGCGGGTATCGAGGTGCCGGGCATCAGGGGCACGTGGTTGACGCCGTCCGGCGCGAGGCCGAGGGAAAAGTCCCCGAAGTCGGTGTGTACGTCCTGCAACATCGAGATCCAGCCGTCGGGACCTCGCAACGCAAACAGGTACGGGTGGAAATCGCCAGCCTCAGTGGAGAGTGCTGCCGTCTCATCGCCCGGCGTGATCACGTAACCCGCGAATGTCGTTCGATCTTCCTGGGTAATGAGTTGGCTGCCGGTCATCACGCCCGTGTCATCTCGCGTCTCCTTAAAGAGAATCGAGACGCGGTCCAGGTTAACCGTTGGATTGGTCAAAACCGCCACGCGCTCATCCGGCTGACCGGCGTGGAAGATTTGACTGTTGTCACCCAGGTCCAGAATGACCGACCCCAGGACGTCCTGAAACACCATCGGCGATTCGGGAGAGCGGGTCAGCGTCAGTATTGGCTGGGCGACTCCGTTCACGGAGAATTGCGCGCTAATTGACACCGTATTGCTTGAGTTGAGGTAGGGGTCATCGCTGAACGCCAGTTCAACGTCAACCGTGTCATCCGGGGGTGCCTCGACGCTTACTTCCGCCGACATGTCGGCAGATCCCGAGAAGCCGTAGGCGTTCGTTGTCAAGAGCTGAAGCGTATTCCAGCCGGGATCGACCACGACGCCCGGAATCAACCCGTTGAACGTGGCGGAGAAGTCGAAGGGCTTGAGCAGCGAGGAACCACCGCTCGACTTCGAAACGTTGGTGTTGATGGTGCCGACGGGAGAATCGGATCCGTTCAGGATGACTGAGAGCGAAGTTATCTCGCCCTCGGTACCGGGAATTAAATCGGACGCCGCGTCGTCGATACTTCCGGCGAACTGAAGGTCGCCGATAATCTGCGTCGAGTCCCCGCTCAGCCGGAGGTTCGTAATCGCGTAGCTGGTGACGGTGATCACGGGGCTGGGGTGCGACACCTGCACCTCTTCGGTCGGCACGAGCTCGCCCGTATCGGTGACCTCCATGATGTCGGAACTGAACGCGGTGAACCGCACCGCGTCGGTGGTGACAAAGCCCATGGGACCGTCGCCGTCGGGATCGAGGCTGACCTGGACCCGGTCATCGGCGAGATCCGTGCTAGTACGAATCCCCTCGACCCACAGCATGACCTTGCGCCCAGAGATGCGCAGGGCTGTGGTGGAGTAGGCGACGCCGCTATTAACGAAGTCTCCGCCGCCGGCGTCGTCCGGCTCGTAGCCTTTGCGCGGATCGGCGCAGTCGTTCAGCCACAGCCGCAGCGAGCCCGGGGCGGGGGCGTAGACGTAGGGATCACTGTCCGTGCCGGAGCCGGTCCGCTGGATCATATCCGGCTTCGATGCGTCGTAGGTGAACTTGAGCTTCGCCTTGCTCAGGTCAATGCCGGAAGGCAATTCGAGAACAACGGGCACAAACTGCACGCCGACGGACCAGTCGTCATCCGTGCCGTCCGACTGGTCAAAATCGAACCCGTCGGCGAAGTCTGGAATACCGTCGCTGTCAACATCATGGGTGTTAGTCTCGATGAGTTTGCCCGGCTTCGTGTTGTCGTCTTCGATCTTGTCCGCGCTGTCAGTCCTCGGGAAGTTCGGGTTCAGCCCGTAGAGGTTCTCCGAGTCCACGTCCAGGTCCGGCGGCTCCATGATCCTGGCGTGCACCG
>CADDYU010000196.1 GCA_902810705.1 Methylococcaceae bacterium | reverse complement strand
GTCTCCTGATCGCCAAGAAGCGCGCCGCGCTTCGCGTGCTGCACGAGCAATTTCGAGGCGACGAGGTGAAAAAGATTTATTTGGCCCTCCTGGCGGGGGTCTGGACGAGGGCTCGCTGGATCGTTGAGGCGCCACTCAGGAAAAACGTGCTGCAAAGCGGTGAGCGGTTAGTCAAAGTATCCCGCGAAGGCAAGCCGGCGGTGACCGAATTCAAGCGCCTGAAATGCTATGCCGCCGCCACCTTGGTGGAAGCCCAGCCGATCACCGGGCGCACCCATCAAATCCGCGTCCATGCTCAGCACATGGGACATCCCGTGGCCGGTGACGAGCGCTATGGCGATGAAAAAGCCAATCAGTCCTTCAGGCGGCTTGGCTTGAGGCGGCTATTCCTGCACTCGCTGGAGGCCACCTTCCGCCATCCCCGCAGCGGCGAACTGATGCGCTTCGAAGCTTCGCTCGATCCAGAGCTTTCCGACTTCCTGAATATCCTGCCCCGATGAAAGAGCGTTTCGACTTGTTGGTGTTCGATTGGGACGGAACCTTGTTCGATTCCATTGGCTGGATCGTGGAATCTCTGCAATATGCGGCGAGAGAGTGCGGCCTGCCAGTGCCCAGCGATCCAGTCGCCCGATCGGTCATCGGCTTAGGACTGCACGAGGCCATGGAGTCGCTCTATCCCGGTGCGTCTTCGGAGCTGGCCCTTCGGGTGGCGCAGAGCTATCGGCGCTATTACGGCAGCCGATTGGCGGCCATGAGCCTCTTCGAGGGAATGCACGAGATGCTGACGGAGCTGAAGGCGCGAGGCTATCGGCTGGCGGTGGCGACCGGCAAAGCCCGCGCCGGCCTGGATCATGCCCTGCGGGCAACCGGCACCGAGGGCCTCTTTCACGCCACTCGCTGCGCCGACGAGACGGCCTCCAAGCCGGACCCCACCATGTTGCTCCAGCTTATGGGCGAGTTGAGGGTAACCCCCGAACGGACCCTGATGATCGGCGATTCGGTGCATGACCTGCGCATGGCCCAGAACGCCGGGGTCTGCGCTGTGGGCGTGGGCTGCGGGGCGAACGGTATGAGCGAGCTGACGGAATTTAATCCAGTGGTCTGCCTGCGGACAACCGCCGAACTTCTAAGTTTGCTGAGCTAACTTGGACAAGCAGCCAGCGGGCGGTCTATGGCCTCGCCAGGTGCGGCGGTAGGCGAGAGCTCGGAACCTTACAGCCCTGACCTATCTCAGAATTTCATCAGTTTTGTATTGCCATAATGAGTAGGCGATCAAGGTATGCAGATGAGTCAAGAAACAGGAAACAACTCGGAGCCTGGGGCCGAAACCCGGTCCACCCCGCCGTCCTGGGAGCGGGAAACCCTGGAAAAGGTTTTGTTGGCGTCCATCGAAGAACAGCGACGGGCGCGCCGTTGGGGAATATTCTTTAAATTGCTCTTGGCGATCTATCTGGCCATTGCCCTATGGTTGGCGGCGAAACCCTGGCTGCCGCACGGCGGCGAGGAAGGCAAGGGCTATACCGCGGTGGTCGACGTCATGGGCGTAATCGCGCCCGGCCAGCCGTACAGCGCCGAGAATATCATCCAAGGGCTCCGCGACGCGGTCGCGGATTCAGGCACCAAGGGCATCGTGCTCCGCATGAACACTCCGGGGGGCAGCCCCGTGCAGTCAGCTTATGTTTATGAGGAAATCCGGCGGCTAAAGAAATCCAAGCCGGATCTGCCGATCTACGCGGTCGTCGCCGACATGTGCGCCTCGGGTGGCTATTATATCGCCGCCGCCACCGACAAGATTTACGTGAACAACGCCAGCATCGTCGGTTCCATCGGCGTCATCATGGGCAGTTTCGGATTCGTGGAGGCCATGAACAAACTCGGCGTGGAGCGGCGGATCATGACCGCCGGCGAGCACAAGGCGCTCCTCGACCCCTTCGCGCCGGTCGATCCCGTGGCGAGAGAGCATCTCCAATCTGTTTTGGGAAGCATTCACCGTCAGTTTATCAATGCTGTCAAGGAGGGCCGAGGAGAACGCCTGAAGGAAACGCCTGACATGTTCTCCGGCCTGATCTGGACCGGCGCGGACGGAATCAGGTTGGGTCTTGCGGATGATCTCGGCGACGCCCGCTACGTGGCCGAGACGGTGATCGGCGCCAAAAAGATGGTCAATTTCACCCCCGATCAAGGTTTGCTCGATCGCATCACTCACCGTTTCGGCACCTCTTTGGGCCGCGCGCTCGGTAGCGCGGCGGGGGCGCCTTTCGAACTCGAGTAAAGGACGAATCCATGACCGATACCGAGAAGAATTTCGAAATCATCGAAGAAACTCCGATCTATCGCGGATTTTTCAACCTGTCACGCCTCAAGGTTCGCCACGCGCTGTTCCGCGGCGGCTGGACTGAAACCCTGGAGCGGGAATTATTTCACCGAGGCCGCTGCGTCGCGGTCATACCCTATGACCCCGCCACCGATCAGGTGGTGCTAATCGAGCAATTCCGGATCGGTGCCCTGCAGGTCAAGGACGATCCCTGGCTTTTAGAGATCGTCGCAGGGGCGGTCGAGGCGGGGGAAAGCCCGGAGGAAGTCGCCCGTCGGGAGTCCTTGGAAGAAGCCGGGTGCGAGATTCGGGAACTGATTCGCATCGGCGAGTTTTTTCTCAGCCCCGGCGGCTGCTCTGAGAGAATCACCCTATTTTGCGGCCTTATTGATTCGGCGGGCGTGGGCGGCGTGCATGGCCTCGCCGAAGAACACGAAGACATCCGCGCCAGCGTCGTGGATTTTGAAGCGGCCATGGCCTGGGTGAATGAAGGACTCATCGACTCCGCCACTCCCATCATCGGCCTGCAGTGGCTGGCACTGAATCGGGATCGCTTGAGAAGTCTCCCGCCCTGAAGCTTCGATAGTACGGCATTTGCCATAGTGCCTTGCGGCAAATCCCACACCCACCGCCCGGGTTAGAGCGGCAGCCCCGCAGCGCCCTTCGGGTGGCCTTCTGGCACGCATATTGAATTCTGCCTGCCAGTTCCGTCTAAGGAACATTCGGATTTTGGTTTATCTCGCTCCTGTGACTTTTCCCGCTGATCGGGAACAATCTATGAACTTCAACAAATTCCGCCTCATGTGCTTATGGGCCGTTTTGTGGAGCGGAGCCGCCGGCGCGGCTCACGAGGGCCCTGCGCCAGCCTGCCCGGTTCGAACTTTCGACGGCTCCCGCGTGCTGGATCTCGCCCGCCAAACGGGCAAGGTCGCCTATGTCGATTTCTGGGCCTCCTGGTGTCCCCCCTGCGCACGATCCTTTCGGTTTATGAACGAACTCTATGCCGAGCTGCATCAGCAAGGGGTCGAGGTCGTCGCGGTCAACCTGGACGAGGAGCCGCAAGCCGCCGCGGATTTCCTGCAAAAACATCCAGCCAAATTCACCGTGGCGTCCGATCCGGAAGGGAAATGTCCAGCCTTGTACGATGTGAAGGCCATGCCTACCGCTTATCTCATCGACCGGCATGGCAACATCCGCCATGTGCATCTCGGATTCAAGGATAGCGACAGGGAGGAAATCCGCCGGCAAGTCTTGACGCTATTGAACGAACCCTGAGCTGGGTTGGCGATTGCTCGAGAGATCCCGCTTCTGAGGCCCGCCGGCCATCGCCGCCGAGTTGGCGTAGCCGCGCCATTTCAAGGGCGTAAATTCGTTCCTCTCTGCGGGGCCGGCCGCTGCCTGCCGGCCTTCGCGAGAATTCCCTAAACGGCAGATGGTTGCTGGCTGCCCCAGGAAAATCAACTCGCGCTTCTAGAGGTTCCCGAGATAGACGCAAGCACCGGAATTTCGCTGGCTTCTGGACCGCGAGGCGATGAGGCCGGCCCTAGTCTAGAGCCAAACACGAGGCCTCACGAACACCGACGGGCGAGATTGGGACATCTCCCCCTCAAGGGCCGGCCGGCAATCGGATTCAGAAAGGAATATCGTCATCGAAGTCATCCAGCCCGCCGCCCTGGAATCCCGGCTCCGGTCCCTGCGGCGCAGATCCCTGCGGGGACGGATAGCCGCCAGATCGCTCGCGCGGTCCGCCCGATTCGGCCGGCGTGGGGCCGCCGGAGCGGTCCAGCATCTGCATTTCATTGGCGACGACTTCGGTGGTGTAACGGTCCTGGCCGTTCTTGTCCTGCCATTTCCGCGTCTGTAGCCTGCCGTCCACGTACACCTTGCTGCCTTTCCGGAGAAAGTCGCGGGCGACTTCCGCGGTCCGTCCGAACAGCACCACGCGGTGCCACTCGGTGCGTTCCTGGAATTGACCTTGCTGATCCTTCCAGCCTTCGGTGGTGGCGATGTTCAGGGTGGCGACGACGCTGCCGCCGGGTGACTGCCGGATTTCAGGATCAGCGCCAAGATTGCCGATCAAGAGAACCTTGTTGACGGTGCCTTTGGACATTTCATTCTCCTAAAGCTTGATGTTCAATCGGTTGGACGGTTATGTTCGATAGCGGTTCGCGGCCGCGGAGGATTGCGTGGAACTAGGCGGCCGCTTCCTGGAATACTTGCTGTAGGGCCGAGCGATCCAGCTTTTCCCGATCCACTTTGAGATAGGCCACGCCGTCTTCGGCGAGCACCACGGCTTCGGCCACGCCCGGAATTTGCAATAGCCGGCCCGCCAGCCACGAGGCCTGCTCGCGGCTCAGCCCGCCCACGTTGACAAGAAGGCTGCTCACGTGACGCGGCCGCTTCATTCCGAAAGCCGCGATCAACCAGGCCAGCGCGACAGCGGCGCAGTAGAGAAAAACCTCCGGCGTCCCGTAATGCCCGTAGATCCAGCCGCCACCCGCGCCGCCCGCGAACGCACCGAGAAACTGCGCCGTGGAATAGACGCCCATGGCCGTTCCCTTGAGATCGGGCGGAGCGATCTTGGAAACCATCGAAGGCAGGGTAGCTTCGAGCAGGTTAAAGCCGGTGAAGAACAGGTATAAGAGCCCAAAGACGCTCCAGAAGCTCTGGCCTAGCCAGGCGAACCCGGCGTCGGACACCGCTACCAGACCGATAAAGGCGAGGAATACCGTTTTCATCCGGCGCTTCCTCTCCGCCAGAATGATAAAAGGAACCATGGACCCAAGGGCCAGAATGAAAACCGGCAGATAGATATGCCAATGCTGTGCGGCCGGAAGTCCCAAGCCATCCCGCAGGATCAAGGGCAGGACCACGAAGGTGGCGGTGAGAATCAAATGCAGGCAAAAGATGCCGAAGTCCAGCCGCAACAGTTCGGGATTCGCCAATACCTCCGAGAAGGCGCCGACGCGCACTTGCGCGTCCCGGTGAAAACGGCTCACGGCCGGTGTCGGCACAATGCCGAACAGCACGACAAGGCCGAGCAGCGCCAATCCCGTGATGACCCAGAACAGTCCCTTGAGCCCCATCCAGTGGGACAGCACCGGGCCGATCACCATCGAGAGGGCGAAGGAGAGGCCGATGCTGACGCCGATCAGGGCCATGGCCTTGGTGCGATGTTCCTCGCGGGTCAGATCGGCAACCAGGGCCATGACCACGGCGGCCACTGCTCCGGCGCCCTGCAAGGCGCGCCCCGCGATGATGCCGTAGATGGAATCGGAGACGGCCGCCAAGGCGCTGCCGAGGACGAACAGCACGAGTCCCGCGGCGATGAGGGGCTTTCGTCCGTAACGGTCCGACCAGAGGCCGAAGGGAATCTGGAACACCGCCTGGGTCAGGCCGTAGGCGCTGATGGCGAGTCCCACCACAGTGGGCGTCGCGTCGGGGATGTCCCGCGCGAACACCGAGAACACCGGCAGGATCAAAAACATGCCCAGCATCCGCAGCATATAGATGGCCGCCAGGGACAAGCTGGCACGCAGTTCGGCGCGGGTCATCGGGGTATCGATTTCGAGGGCGGGCTTCAAACGGACAACTCCATGACTGAACAAGCAGGTATGCGCCTATGCCTATGGTAGCAGGTTCGTCCATCCGCTTGAATTTCACAGCATTGGCCGCTTCTGCTATCCAAGGAGGCCGTACGTGTTTCCTCGCAGCTTCGGAAAGGCCTCATCACTGCGGTACATCACAACAATGATAGGGTGGCGGAACCGCTCTCGCGTTCCGCCATTTCCACGGGAGCTCAGGATGTGAGACCAAGAATAGGCGCTTTAGACGATGGCTTTTGGCGACCCGGTCCACGCCAATTCCGAGTGGTTCCACGCGCCAAAGTCGGCGGCTGCCTCATAACTGCTTTGGAGGAAATCAAGCAATTCAAGGCTGCTATTTCTCTACAGCTTATAAGAGTTAGGTTGATAGTATTAAAGTCATCAGGAGGCTGTGAGATTATGACCGGAGTTGGGCCCTTCTGAAGGGTTTCAATTTTAGGCAGCAATAAGTTGATTGCTATTTACAATCAATGACATTGGCAATCCAAGTCCTTGGTAAATTGACTTAGCGATTCCCTGATGAGGCCATGACATGAGCAAATATGATATTTTGACAGGGAGGAGCGGATCAAGCTTCATGCCGGAAACGCCTGTTTGGCGACGCGAGATGATAGAGTTTAGGGGTCTGTCGAAGCCGATACTAGCGTCATTAATGGCGCTCATCTTTCCTAGAATTTTCGAGCGTGGACGCACTCTGATGACGAGCGTTAATCCTGCGCCAGTCTGCAAAATGCAGTATGTCCATCGGCGAAGACGATGTGCTTTTGGCCAGTTGCGCCTTGCGATGCGGCTTGGTTTTCGCTACGGCTAAGAGGCCGTGGGTTTTAGGGGCAGAGGCTCGAAGTAACCATTCCCCACCGCGAGTTTGTTCGCCCGACCTAACCCGCCATGATGGCTTATAGTCCTAAGCTCGGCTGAGGGGCCGTTCCATCACGATGGCGGCAACCCGCCGGCCGATTCCTAAACGACAACTCTTTTTACCCCATGGACTTCATCCGAATCCGCGGCGCTCGTACTCATAACCTCAAGAACATCGACCTCGACCTTCCCCGCGACCAGCTGATCATCATCACTGGACTCTCCGGTTCCGGCAAGTCCTCGCTGGCGTTCGACACCATCTACGCCGAGGGGCAGCGGCGTTATGTCGAGTCGTTGTCGGCCTACGCCCGGCAGTTTCTGTCGGTGATGGAGAAGCCGGACGTGGACCACATCGAGGGACTGTCGCCGGCGATTTCCATCGAGCAGAAATCGACCTCGCACAACCCGCGCTCCACGGTCGGGACCATCACCGAAATCTATGATTACCTGCGTCTGCTCTACGCGCGGGTCGGCACGCCCCGGTGCCCCGAGCACGGCGTCTCGCTGGAAGCCCAGACCATCAGCCAGATGGTGGACCAAGTGCTGAGCCAGCCGGAGGACAGCCGCTGGATGCTGCTGGCGCCGGTGGTGAGCGAGCGCAAGGGCGAGCACGTGCAGGTGCTGGACGATCTGCGCAACCGGGGCTTCATCCGGGCCCGCATCGACGGAGAGGTGTATGAGCTGGATGACCCGCCCAAGCTGGATTTACGCCGCAAGCACACCATCGAGGCGGTGGTGGACCGGTTCAAGGTGCGGCCCGAGTTCGCGGTACGTCTGGCCGAATCCTTCGAGACGGCGCTGAAGCTCTCGGACGGCATCGCCCTGGCCGTCTCCATGGACGATCCGGCCACCGAGCTGGTGTTCTCGGACAAGTACGCCTGCCCCCACTGCGGCTACGCCTTGAGCGAATTGGAGCCCCGAATCTTTTCCTTCAACAATCCGAAGGGGGCCTGTCCCGCCTGCGACGGCCTCGGGGTAAAGCAATATTTCGATCCACGGCTGGTGGTCCACGATCCCAAGGCGAGCTTGGCCGGCGGGGCGGTGCGCGGCTGGGACCGGCGGAATGCTTACTGCTACCAGATGATCCAGTCCCT
>CADDYU010000195.1 GCA_902810705.1 Methylococcaceae bacterium | reverse complement strand
AGGCCTAATATGAGCGAAGCTGTCATAAGCCGCCATTTGCGCCGGATCGTTGCTATGCCAACACTCACAGCCGAGGGCAGAAAGGTCGGGAATCTGTAGACGGCTTCTACCAGCTCTCATACTGCTTCGGCGCTTTACCATGTCTTTCCAGCACCCGTGGTTTCTTGATCGCGGATCCCGCGTTGACGCTCTCGGTTTGGATATCGAATTCCCACTGGTCACCAAAGTCGAACAGGAAATCGATGCGCATACCTTCATATAAAGGGATGTCGCCGAGTTTGACGTCGTCGGCGAGCGCATTGTCGGACTCACCCGCCAAAGAAGGGTGGTCGATTTCGACCGTGCGGCCGAAGCGATCTTTGTAGCTGAAGCTGTACAAGTGGTCCGAATCGAAACCGACGGCGGAAAGAATCGTGCCCGCGAGTTCATCGAGACAAGCGTCGCCTCGAATGGCGATGCGCCGCCAGCAATCCGCTCTCAGCGAAACCTTGAATACATGCGGACCGGGTTGAAAAATGGAAACGGGAACTTCCAGATCCTTTCGCCATCCCTTGATATAAGGGCGAACGACTCGGCTCCATTGCTCAAAACAGTCCAAGGGGTCGAATAACTCCGTGAAGCCAAGCATCGATATGCGCGATTCGGCCTTTCGACCCAGGGATTTCTTGATGAAGTCCGCGTAGCCATCCAGCAAGGTTTTCCCCCAGTCGGTCATTCGAATCCCCTCGGGCAGCCACCCTTTGGCAGCTTCTATCGGCATCGCCCGAATGTCCAGCAAGCCGAAGAGTTCCATCAACGCCAGGTTGTAGAGGCCGGGATAATACCGGAGCATGTCCGCGTCCTGAGGCTTCTCTACCGTCAGGATGCCGGTCTTTGGGAAGCGTTGGATGAAGTCGATGGTTTTCGCCAGGACATCTGTGCCAGATGCACGGCGTTCGCCCATCATTTCTTCGCTGGCGCGTCCCCACCAGGCTTTCAGCAGCGCGAAATAGCGTTCGGCGCCGTTGAGGGCATTCCAGGATGCCAAGACGATGGGATCGAGCTTTATCAGCGGTTTCTTGGGCTGGGTATCGATCAGGCTGATCCCGGTGGCGCGGAGCAATAGATAAAGACCGTTGATGTGCGGGTAGGATTTCTGGATCGGTCTTTTCAGACGCAGTTCCAACGGATGCGTCAGATTCCGGTTGATCGTCTCCAGCCCGTTGATGGCGAACAGATGGGCGGGGGTTACTGGCATTCCCTGGTCGCCAATGAGGCTCAGCAGGGCCTCAAAATCCAGAAGGATAGTTCCCGGCGCCTGATGCTCAAAGTCTCGTGCTTTGAGCAGGTTCATTTGCACAGGCGTCCAGTCGAAGGCATGGTCTTTTTCCACAAGGGGTTCCAGGCGGGGTGTAGTCATTGTCAAAGCGGACTTGCTGCGGGTGTTTCACAGCATTCGAAAACTTTACCCATGGATCTCAGCGCCATAGATTTTCGAACCGCTTGGCCGCCGTCCGGGTGTAGACTGCGGTGTGTTTGGGATCCCGGTGGCCCAGGTAATCCTGAATGGTGCGCAGATCATGACCCTTGTTTGCCAGTGCGTACCCACAGGCATGGCGGAGCATATGGGGATGAACCTTGCCTAGGTCGGTGCGCTCGCTGATGCAGCGGACCAGGTAGTAGACGCCCTGACGCGTGAATGGTCCACCGCGCTCGGTTATGAATAGCCAGGGCAATCGGGAATCGCGAATCCGCAGGTACCGCCGAACCGCCCTCAATTCGTCGCCATCGATCGGGTGATGCGTCGAAAGGCTGCCTTTCAATCGGTCGATCCAGATCCGTGCGGTCTCCAGGTCCAGTGCGGAGACCGTCAGCCGGCACAATTCCGTCTCCCGAAGACCATGCCGATACATCAACAGCATCATCACATGATCCCGGACGCCATAGCGACCGGACTTAGCGGCCTGGAGAAACCGCTCGACCTCGGCCTCCGTCAGGAAATTCTTGGACTTCTCATGCAGATCGACGGCTTCCAAAGCAGGCATCGCAGGTCACTCTTTACTTTTCGCTTGATGAAGCGCTTCTCCGAACGGTCTTAACCTGCTGATTCGGCGAAGCATCCCGACGTTAACACTAAACAAAACACATCTTTTGTAAAGAGTGTCACAAGGTCTCGCCCATGTCGACGAGCAGACGCTTCGCCATGTCGAGCTCGAAGGTGCCGTAGGGATTGATGTGATGGTAGATCAGCGGCGAGAGGGCCCGCAGGTCTTCCGTCATCATCCGCTCGAGCCAGCCAGGTTCCTCCAGTACCTGCTGGAACATGAGCGTATTGACGTAGACCAAGCTCGCCTGGAGCAGGTGCAGGGCAAGAACGGAGACCTCCTGGTCTTCGAGACGGTTGGTGGCAATCTCCCCGCTCTTGCCGTAGAAAATGAAGCTGTTGGCGCTATTCCAATTCTCGACGACGTTGAGTCCTTCCTGTATCTCGCGGCGGAGTCCTTCGTCGTTAAGATACCGACACAGGAAGAGGGTCTTCACGGCCCTGCCAAGCTCCTCCAGGGCTTGATAAGTGGGATGCTGCAAGTTGTTGCGGGTGAACCGGCGCAGGATGTCCTCCGGTTGGGCCGTCCCCAGCCGCAGCGCAGTAGCGTATTTGATCATCTCGTCGTACTGCTTGCGGATCAGATCCCAGTTGATCGGCCGCGTGAGGATCGATTGCAGGTTGGGATAGTCGTCCGGACGGCCGGCCTCGGGGCGATTGAGCGTCTGCGCAGCAATGCCCTTCAGCCGTGGCATTAGGTCGAATCCGAGCAGATGGCAGAAGGCGAAGGCCACCTCGCTTTGCCCGTGGCTGTCGACATAGTTCTGCTGCACCTCCAGGTCGGTGCAGTGGCGCAGGACGCCCTCGATCATGGCGGCCACCTCGGAGGAAGAGCAGCGCTTGAGCTGGGAATAGATGCATGCCGCCCGCCGCTCGACATGCCAGTAGATCATGACGCCGCGGCCTCCGTAGCGGATATGCCACTCGGTCATCAGATTCTGGTCCCAGGCGCCGAATTTCTTGCTGTCGGAGGCACAGGCCGTGGTGCCTTCGCCCCAGATGTGGGTGAGGCGCGCGGCGAAGGTGGCATTGACGACCTGGCGGATCACTTCGCGCAATGCGGATTTCTCGATGAAGCGCCGACGAACATAGAGCAGGTCGGAATAGCCGACCTCCCGGTTGCTTGCGGCCATACGCTTGAGGCCGGCATTGGTGCCCAGTCCGTACAGGCACAGCAGCAGTCGTTGTTGTAGCGTTTCGCGACTCATCACCTCGCGACTAGCCAGGGTCTTGAATGCATCGGTGAAACCGACCCGCAAGTCGGTCTCCTTGAGTACGTCCAGAAGGCTGGTCATCGGCCAGCGGCGGCCGACCTCGGTTTTTAATGACCGGAGTTGTGAGGGTTCCGGTTGTGGGTCCAGCGAGGTGACCACGATGCGATTCTTACCGGTGGCGCGGAGCCGAACTTTCGGATTTCGGGGCTGGCCTTCGTCCAATGCATTAAGGGCGTCGCGCATCGCCTGTTGCAGGCGTGCGATGAACTGATCAGGATCCTGGGGTTGGCCCAGCTCCTGATAATACCCCGCTCGATTGGCGGCGAAGTCCACCGGCAGATCCTCGTCGGGATTGCGGTAGCGGTCGGCACCTTCAACCCAGATCTCCTTGCAGCGCAAGCGCTCACGGAGCACCTGCAATGCGCAGATCTCGTAGTCGATACGGTTGATGCGTTCGCCATCGGGTCCATTCTCCACCAGGATTTCCTGCAACTGTGAGCGGACGACCCCGTCGATGGGTACCTCGGTACAGGAGATCAGCTGGCGGCGATCCTCCGGGTGCGCTTTGAGCCAGTCCAGCGCTTCGATCACCGGGCGGTGTGCGCTGTTGTTGGAGCGGAACACCAGGGTTGCGAGGATCAACGGCAGCATGCGCCGATAGTGATGACCGTAGGAGCGGTGGATCAGGGTCTGTATCCGATGGCGAAAGGTCGGGCCGCTGGCCCGGCTCTCCTTGACCAGTGCCGCCAAGGTGGATTCTCCCACCAGCGGAAAGAGCACCTCGCGTACCACCCCGTCTGGATTGCCGAGCGCGGCCTCGGCAATGCGGAACAGCAAGCCAGTCTTACCTTCGACGCGCTGCAATTCGCCGACCATCTCGGCGGTGACACTCTTCTCGGCCCTGACCGAGATCCGATGGACGATCTGGATAAGGAGATCCACGAGTCCATCGGTGATCTCTTTGCGGCGCTGCCAGCAGAATGCCGACAGCAGGGTATACCGGACTGGCGCGGCATGGCGCCGCAGCTCGCGAATCGACTCAGTCGCGGCACGAGCGCGATAGCGGGCTAGCAGTTTGGGTGATGCCTGCTCCCAAAGCCCATCGGGCAGATCGAGCTCCCGAATCCGGCTCAGCTTGGTCACTTCCCGTTCGACACTCATCAGGCCGATGCGACCGGGATCGGATTTCAGGAGGTTGAATCCCGAGCGTGTCGCATCGGCGGTGTCGTCGCTTCTTCGACGGAGGTTTCCGCGCCAATCAGTGCATCAAGACGCACCCGAGTCTTGTCCGGCAACTTCGCATGGATCTCGGCGAAGAAGGCCTCCTCAAAATTGTGGACCGCTGAAGCGATGAGCCGATCGCAGCGCTCATCGGTTGGTGGCTCGACGCGATGATCCCGACACCAGTCCGCGACCGCAGATTGCAAGTGCCGGCTGTCTTGGTCCAATGCCACAACCTCCTGTTGAAGCCATTCCCGGAGCCGTTGCGCATCGGCCACAGTGATCGGACGAAATCCGAGAAACCCCCGGATCTGCTCGCGATCACGCTGGCTGCTTCGCCCCTTCAGAGCATAGTCAAACCAGGCCGTTGGCGGTACCGACAGTTGCTCGGCGAGGAAGACCAATACTGGACCAGGAACATCCTTATGATGGCGCGGGAACCGGCCGCTGAGTTGAAAGAATTTCAACAAAACCGCGACGCCGATATTTCCCCGATCGGTACGGTTGGCGAGAAGGCCTTGCTCGGCCTGATGGATCGTCCAATGTTCGATTAGCTCTTGCTCGTCCCAGCATCGTTTCATCGTGCAGTCACCTTTGTAATGCCAAAAGTGACCATCGTACCGATCCTAGAGCATGACGAGCGGGTAAGTGGGTATTAGCGGATAATCATATGGCGGCTTATGACAGCTTCGCCTCTATTACGCCTAAGAGGCCTGTCTGGGGAAAGCGAAAACGGTTGGCGAGTTGCGTCAGGCGCAAGCAGTGGGGTTGCCGTTAGCGTGGGGAATCTCGATAGAACAAACGGCGGAACGGTTGGGCGTCTGAGAGGGGCCTTGCCCACTCCGCAGGCGGTTCATCGAAAGCGGAAAGAGTCTTAACCTCGACGCCATGACCATCGCGCATCCCCACGCCATTGACTCAGCGGCTATCTGTTGGGCGATAGGATCAAGGAGAGGGCTTCTTCAGTGCGCGCAGGGTCGGCATACGCAGCCCATTTCGGATAGTCGCTTTCACAAGCCTCATTGCCCCACGCCGACCAGTTGTCACGCGCGCCGCGCGCGAACAGTTCCAGGTAAGGGCCTGGGCTGCACGCTTCGATAATGTCGTACACCTGGTCTGGCTTGCGTGAATGTTCGCGCTTTCGTGTGGCCAGGAAATTCACCTGCCGGCGACCCGGTGCGAGGGTCCGGGCGTTTTTGCCGTGAGTGCCGAATAAAACCAGTTCCGTGACATTGCGGAAATAGAAGCCGACGCCACGCCCATCCGGCCCGCCATCCTTGCGGATCTTGTGCCAGACCAGATTGGTTTTGTAGGTGAAGCCCCAAGCTTCCATGACCTTAAGCCCTTCAAGTAGCAGCGCATTCGGCACCCACAAGTAAAGGTGCGCCGTTTCGTGCGCGAGCTCATGCACCGGCAGCTTAAGGATTGCATCCAGCTCCATCGTGACGTAGCGGTTCAGACGTTTATGCTCGGGTGCCATTTTGCCGGTGCGGTTCTGGAACCGCTAGGGCGGATCGGCGAGGATGGTACGGAAACGTTGGTCGCCGTGGTGTTCAAGCAAATCGGCAGCAGGGTTAAGAATGTTCTTTTTCATAATCCGCCCAATCGGTTATGAGGTTCGGTGTAATGCCAAGCGCTAATACAGGGCAGCCGCCGTGCCGTCCGGCGTTCATTCGGTATAGCAGCTTGCCCATCCAAGTTGTGCTCGCACCGTATTTCGTCTTTAGGAGCTTCGGTTTGCCGTTCTTATCGGTCTTGGACTTACCGTCACCGTCCAGTTCCGGCCCGAGTTTCTCGAATACCGCGTTCAATGAAGCGCTACGCGTCAGCAGCACTGCCGCATCAATCAAGTCGCATTCGTGAAAGGCTCGGAAGGCGTACAGGTCGCGGTCGAATGTCTGGTCCTTGCTATTCCATTCCAGATCAAACGCAACGCGGTGCTTCACGTAATCAACCTTATGCCCATCAAGGAAGTTTTCGCGCGTGATGTGCTCGACTCTAAAGCCCTTCTTCTTGAGTTTCTCCAGCGTCTCGATTTTTTCAAGGGTGTCGGCCTCGTCTTCCTCATCCTCCGTCGTTTCCCGACCTGCACTTTTCCCGCCTAATCCAGCGACCTTGGTAATCAGCAAGTCGCCCTTGATGCGGGTTTCCATCCAGCCATTTGCCCGTAGCAGCCCGGAAATCCGTTTCGGAATGCCGGATTCATTACCGCCCGGCTTGCGAATGTCGGCCAGCGTCAGCCGGAATGTCCGTAGCCCTTCGATGATTTCCTGAAATTTGTCAGGACAGCCGGTCGCCAGCACTTGCACGGCGTTAATGCCTGTTCCATTGCTGTGGACCAGGTGGGTCATTGATGGTGAGTGGCTCATGGCTCGGGACCGAATAACCCCGTGCCACGCGCCTCATCGAGCGGGCTGGTACTGCACCCCGGCGGTGGCACAGTGCGGATTGTGCAGGCCATCTCGAGCTGAGCCGGGATTGTTCTCGCTTTCAGCCGTGCCGGCTAGCCAAACAAACGGCCTAATTCCATTTCTAATTCTGAAGTGAATCTATGATCCATGGCCAAGCGACGATCGAATGGACTCGGCCGTGGTCGTTTTCCAGCGTTCTCAAGCTGTCTTCCAAGTGATCCTCCAGAGCGTCGATACTGTTAAAGACACGGTTGTGAAAAGCCTTTTCCCGAAGTTCGTCCCACAGGTGTTCGACCGGGTTGAGTTCGGGTGAATAGGGCGGTAGCGGCAGCAAGCGTAGATTGTCCGGTAAGGTGAGCGATCCGCTTTGATGCCATCCAGCGCCGTCGAGTACCATGACGATGCGCTCGTTGGGATGCCGAGCGGCGACCTCGTCGAGAAACAATTGCATGCACGCCCCATTGACGCGCGGCAGGATCAGGGTATCGAGCTCACCGTCCAGGACTGAAACCGCCGCGTACGCGTAGGTGTATTCTTGGGTCACCATGGCCTGGCAAACCGGCCGGATGGGCTTGGGGCACCAACAGCGGCGAAGATCGGCGATTCGGCCAAACCGGGCTTCGTCTTGAAACATCAAGCGGAGCGGCCCTTCGCCCGGCCACTGCCGGTCGATTTCGGCGAGGGTTCGGGGGAGTTTTTTTTCCAATCCGCTTGTGCCGCCGGATCGCTTTTGAGATGCCGCTTGTCCGGGGCCAGTTTGCGCCAACCGTGACGGTGCAGCAGGTTGTAGGTCGAGGCCAGGGCGGTGACCCGCCCCAGCCGTGCATCCAGCGCTTGCTTGATCTCACTGACCACCAAGATCCCGCCGGCCTTGGCCTGCTCCAGAAAGGGGGCGAGGAAAGCCGCTTCTTCTTCGCGTGACAGATTCTCCCGCCGCCTCCCACCACGTCCTGGACCGGGCTCATCCAACTGGCCGCCATTGAGGATAAAGCGAGTCCGTAGTTGACACGCCCAACCTTCCGAAACACCGAGCATTTGGGCTGTTTGTTCCATGGATATCCCTAATTCCA
>CADDYU010000194.1 GCA_902810705.1 Methylococcaceae bacterium | reverse complement strand
GCATCCCCGAGGCCGACCGCTACTACTTCCTCGAGGAGCGCTACCCGAAGTACGGCAACATCGTCCCCCGCGACATCGCCACCCGCGAGATCTTCCAAGTCTGCACGGAACTCAAGCTCGGCGTCGGCGGCGGGAACATGGTCTACCTCGACCTCCGCGACAAGGTCCGCGAGATCGGCCGCGACAAGGTCCTCGGGAAGCTCGAAGGCATCTTGGAGATCTACGAGAAGTTCGTCGGCGCCGACCCGCTCGACGAGCCCATGAAGATCTTCCCCGCCGTCCACTACTCGATGGGCGGCCTCTGGACGACGTTCAAGAAGGACGAGAAGACCGGCGGCCTGAAGTTCGGCGACCCGCAGAACATGTCGACCAACATCCCCGGCCTCTACGCCATGGGTGAGGTCAACTTCGCCTACCACGGCGCCAACCGCCTCGGCGCCAACTCGCTGCTCTCCTGCATCTTCGACGGCCTGTTCGGCGGCACGTGCGTCAAGAACTACGCGACCGACGTCGCCAAACCGTCGACGGACGTGCCCGACGCCACCTACGCCGCCGTCGCCAAGCAGGAGGCCGACCGCCAGGCGTGGCTCGTCAACAACGACGGCACCGAGAACCCCTACCTCCTCTGGCAGGAGATGGGCAAGTGGATGACCGAGAACTGCACGGTCCTCCGCCACAACGACCGGCTCGCGGCCACGCTCGACCAGTGCCAGCAGTGGAAGGCCCGCTACAAGCGCGTGAAGCTCAGCGACACCGGCCTGTGGACCAACCAGAACCTCAGCTTCGCCCGCGCGACCCGCGACATGATCCTCCAGACCGAAGCCGTCCTGAAGGGCGCCCTCGGCCGCAACGAGAGCCGCGGCGCCCACTACAAGCCGGAGTTCCCCGACCGCAACGACGAGCAGTTCCTCAAGGCCACGATCGCCACCTACGACCCGGCGACCGATTCCGCGGTCATCACCTACGAGCCCGTCGACACGAGCCTGATCAAGCCCCGCGCCCGCACCTACGGCAAGACCGCCGAGAAGAAGGCCGACCCCAACGCCCCGACCACCGCCGCCCCGCAAGCCAAGCCGCCGGTGACGGCGGGCGTGTGAGGGGGAAATCCGAATGGCGAATCCAGAAACCAGACTCAATGACGAATGATCGAATGACCAAACGACCCGTCGGGCATTCGGGCATTCGTCATTAATTCGGCTTCTGGTTTCGGGGCGCCAAAAGGAGCCCGCGACGGGCCGGCTTTCAATCGGCAATCGGCACTGGCCCCTACCACGAGTACGCCTTGGGCGCTTCGCCGCCGGGGCCGGGCCAGATTTCGTCGAGCTGTTTCATCATCTCGGGGGAGAGCTTGATGTCGGGGACCTTCGACACGGCGGTGAGCTGGTCCATCGTCCGCGGGCCGATGATCGGGGCGGTGACGACCGGGTTGTGCAGCAGCCAGGCGAGGGCGACGTTGGCCGGGGCTTCGCCGAGTTCGCGGCAGAGGGTCTCGTACTTCTCGAGATTGTCGCGCTTCTTGTCGACGTTCTTCTCGAACCCCTCGCCGCTGCGGCGGCCGTCCTTCCGCTTCTGCAGCGCGCCGCCGAGCAGCCCGCCGCCGAGCGGGGACCAAGCGATCAGGCCCAGCCCGTAGTGGCGGCAGGCGGGGACGACTTCCAGTTCGACCATCCGGTTGTCGAGGTGGTAGACGCTCTGCTCGCACACGAGGCCCATGAAGTGCCGCTCTTTGGCGGCGGCCTGCGCGGTCGCGATGTCCCAGCCGGCGAAGTTGCTGCTGCCGGCGTAGAGGACCTTGCCCTGGCGGACGAGCGTCTCGTAGGCCGTCCAGATCTCGTCGAACGGGCAGGCGCGGTCGACGTGGTGCATCTGGTAGAGGTCGATCCACGTCGTCTGCAGCCGCTTGAGCGAGTTCTCGCACGCCTGGACGATCTTGCGGGCCGACAGCCCGCGGGCGAAGTTCGGGTCCGGCCGGTCGGGCAGGTCCATGTCGCCGTAGACCTTGGTCGCCAGCACGACGCGGTCGCGCCGCCCACCGCCCTGGGCGAAGTAGCGGCCGAGGATCTGCTCGGTGACGCCTTCCCCCTTCTTCCAGCCGTAGACGTCGGCGGTGTCCCAGAAGTTGATGCCCAGGTCCTGGGCCTTGTCCATGATGGCGTAGGCATCGGGCTCGGACGTCTGCGGGCCGAAGTTCATCGTGCCCAGGCAGAGCGGGCTGACCTTCAACCCCGTGCGGCCGAGCGGTCGGTAGGTGATCGACATGACAGGCTCCTCCTCGCTTCGCGGGTTTCAGCTCAATCGAAAAGTTTCGATGAACCGGACCGCCGCAAGATACCGGCCCGCCCCGCCGGGGGCAACGGGCATCGGCGATTTGTCGACTTGCGACGAGGCGGGCGGCGACCAGCTCCCTGCAGGACGTCGCCCCCATCGGCCGTGGCTTCAGCGTCCGCCGAAAATGGCACAAGCCAGCAGCCTGACGCACCTTACGGGCGCAGACGGCTGGCTTGGCAGTGGAGCCAGCGGGACGCCAATAGAACTCGCAACCGCGTTTTTGAGCGGAATTCGCGGATTCGACGTCAAAATGGCGCAGGCGCTAGCAACAGTCAGCCTCGGATCGCCATGTTTCTAGGGCTGCCTTCCGCTCCCGACCTCACTTCCGACGTCGTACCGCAATCGATGCAATTTCAGCCATTCCGCCCATTCTTCGTCGCGGTATGCTTATCAGGCCTATTTCCGTCGCCTCAGCAAAAGGAAGTCGATGACTCAGAGTGCTGTTGTGTCCACGAACGCAGAAGACGGCCAAATGGCGGGCGCATCGCTCGGGAAGCAGATTATTGACCAGCTAGGCGGCCATTCACCCGACGTGCTGATTCTTTTCATTTCTCCAAAATACGACGCATCCGCATTACTCCGATCAGTTGAGGCCGCGTGCTCGCCAAAGGTGATGATGGGGTGTTCATCCGCCGGAGAATTCACCAACCATTCTCAGGGCGTTGGACAAGCGTCGGCTGTGGCAATTCGTTCCAACGAAATGCGGTTTGCGTGCGGAATGGGCCGCGGCATCAAGGCGAATCGCACAGAGGTCGCTAAGAGCATGGTTGCCTCCTTTCAAGGGGCCAATCAGCAGAAAGCTGGTTACAGTTCCGCATTGATTTTGACGGACGCGCTGGCTGGCCATGCAGATGAATTGATTGAAGAACTGACACTTTGCACGGGAGGGAACTATCTATTCTTTGGCGGCGGTGCCGGCGATGATGCGAATTTTGCCCGAACTCAGGTCTTCTGCGGAACGGACGTGGCCTCGGATGCGGCGGTCGGACTTGAGATTTTATCGACGAAGCCGATTGGGGTGGGCGTGCAACACGGCTGGAACCCCGCGAGTGACCGAATGCGCGTAACGGCTGCGGAAGGCTCATGCGTCATAAGTTTGAATGCGATTCCCGCAGTTGAAGCGTTTGAAGACCATGCGTCGCGTACTGGGCAGCAGTTTGATCGCAACGATCCTGTCCCCTTCTTTCTACACAACATTTTGGGCATTGATACCGGCCAGGGGTTCAAACTGCGGGTTCCACTGGCTATCAATGAGGACGGCTCGATTTCATGCGCTGCCGAAATTCCCCCAGGCGCCGTCGTGTGCATCATGTCAACCGACGCCGTATCAGCCGGCGAGGCCGCCGCCACTGCCGCACGAGCAGCGCTCAAACGGCTTAATGGCGCCGAGCCTCACGTCGCATTGTTCTTTGACTGTGTCGCGACGCGTCTGCGACTGGGTCGCGAGTTCGGAACAGAATTGAAAGCGGTCGAAGAGGTCCTTGGACCGGCGCAATTCGCCGGCTGTAACACATACGGACAGGTTGCCCGGGCCGAAGGTCAATTTAGTGGATTCCATAACTGCACGGCCGTCGTCTGCGTCCTCCCTCGGTAACGATGATCTGACAACGCCCTATGCTGAGATCTTCGCCCTCGCAGCGCGGCTTGCCAGCACTCCGGACCGGTTGGAGGCTGCGCGCGCTCTCGCCCGCCGCTGCGGGGCGACCGATCTCATCATTTTCGTCAAGGACGCCGAAGTCGGCGTTCTTCTACCGGCTCACGGGTTCCTCCAAACACTGCCTCAGGCGAGACGTTGGAATGTCTTTCTGAGCGGACTGGTTTCTGGCAAGCCGTCTGTCACGGCGCTTCCCTATCCGGACACCCATTCGGAAGTTTCTGTGCTGGGTAAGGTCGCCGCCGATGCGTCAGTTCTGCTGATCATTGGCGGTAATCCCTCTGACGCCGTTGCAGAAATAATCGCACTGGTGGTTCCGGTTCTCGCAACCACTTTTCGCGCTGAACAGGCTCTTGTGGCAGCCAAAGGACAAGCTGCCGTTACAAAGAATGCCGTTGGCGAAGCCAAGTTGCTCGCTGATTCACTCGAAAACGCGCGCCATTCGCTCCATGAAGCGTTGGCGAAAGCAGAGGCCGCGAATCACGCGAAAGACCAGTTCCTAGCCGTCTTAAGCCACGAACTCCGTACGCCCTTGGCCCCTGTTCTGACGACGGCAACCTCTCTATTGGCCGATCCACACCTTGCGGTAGACTTGCGAGAACCCCTTGAACTCATCCGACGCAATGCGGAACTCGAAGCCAGGCTGATCGATGACCTGCTGGACCTCACGCGCGTGACGAAGGGGAAAATGCCGCTGAGTTTTAGCGAGGTCGATGCTCACGTTTCTATTCGCCATACTCTCGAAATCTGTCGAAGCGACATTTACCGTAAAAAGCTCGAATTAGTGACCGAACTATGCGCCGAGCGGCACTTTGTGCGCGCGGACCCCGCTCGATTGCAGCAGGTTTTATGGAATCTGGTGAAGAACGCGGTGAAATTTACGCCGGAGGGCGGTCGAATCACCATTCGAACGGCGGACGACAATGATGCGATCCGGATCGACGTGTGTGACACCGGAATGGGTATCGAGCTAGATTTCCTGGAGAAGATATTTAACGCATTTGAGCAAACGAGTGATATGGTCACACGCCACTTTGGGGGCCTTGGGCTCGGGTTAGCAATATCTAAAGCGTTGGCTGAGGCTCAAGGAGGGAAACTGATTGCCAGCAGCGAAGGCCGAGGAAGAGGCGCGACGTTCACGTTGAGATTGCCTGCCTCGATGAACGTAGCAGCGGCATCTAGTCCTGCCCCGGAAAAGTCCTCAGATCGCATCAGCCAAGGTTTGAAAATCCTGTTGGTCGAGGATCACCGTGATACCGCCGCCGTGATGTCCCGCCTACTTCGCGGCCTCGGCCATGAGGTAACCGTCGCATCCTCAATCGCAACCTCAGTTGACGCTGCCGGCCAGCAGAGTTTCGATTTAGTGATGAGTGATCTTGGGCTTCCGGACGGTAGTGGGTTGCACCTGATGCGGCAGTTGCGAGAGCTGCACGGTCTTCCCGGTATCGCGGTCAGCGGCTATGGGATGGAAGACGACCTTCGCCAAACTAGGGAAGCCGGGTTTATAGCGCATTTGACTAAGCCGGTGAGTTTCAACCAGGTTGAAGCAGTGCTCTTGCAGTTTTCCCGTACGCGACAGCTCACAACACAATCTAATTGACCGCCGATCTCGCTCGCTCTGAAGCACGCTTTTTACAGAACAATTCCGGCGATTTCTGTCCCCGGAATTGAAAGGCGGGCAGACCATCCGCAGGAATCGGCCGAGTCGTCGGGCGCGATGTGGGACCATCGTCATCGGATACTGCTGCAACGGAAAGAGCCAACGCGCCAGAGACGATCAGCGGCCAAGTCAGAGGATGAGCTCTCATATTCGCCACCATGCGAAAATGACGGGGCGGCTACTGCCGACCTCTCGCTTGCCACGATGAACCATGACAACTTTCGTGTGCGGCTTTTCTTCGCTGCCGGTGCAGTTGTGAATCTTGGCCGAGTCCTCGGCGTATTCCGCAATCTTATGGCAGATCGGGCACTCGTAAATCTGCACGATCGTACCAGCCGCGTAAGTGAGGGATGCCAGCGCCAGCAGCACGATTAGTGGAACAATGCGGGAAAGCATGTCAACCTCCATGTGGATCAATCGCCGGACGTGCCGCCGATGCGGTGTTCATGACGGCCGTCTCGGTCTTGGCCAGAAGACGATCTGGTCGCCGGCCATCATCGTGCGGCGACTCACAATCCGGGCATCCTTCAGTCCGGGCGTCGGGATCGGTGAGGGGCACGCGTCGCGGCTGGCCGGGCACAGCACTGCTGTAAGCCGCCGGCACTACGTGCGTTCGGTCACGGACCCCCTGCTGGAACGCACGGCGCACCGGCGGCGCAAAAACCGGCGCAGCAAGCGACAGAAGCGGGTGGAAACGAAGCGCAGCCGGCGGTTTCAGCCTCGGCCGAAAATGGCACAAGCCAGCAGCCTGACGCACCTCACGGCGCGCAGACGGCTGGCTTGGCAGTGGAGGCGAGGGGAATTGAACCCCTGTCCCAAGATCACGCGAATGAAGGCCTCTACATGCTTAGGCGGTCGTTTGTTGTCGTCCCCCGCGACGAGAACCGTCACCCTTCGCGGGGGATCAGACGTATGTTTCTCGCCGCCGGACCTACGTCGGAATCCGGCGGCCAGCCCGCATTTTGCGGCTGGTGTGACGCGGGCGTCCACACCATGCCGAGGTTGCCTTCAGTTAGGCAGCCATGACAACCGGGGCGGCAAAGCCGACTCGGCCTGCAACATCGTTGTTGGCAGTTAAGGTTTTGCTCGATTTGTTAACGGGGCCGATCGAGCGTCCCCGGCATGCCACCCTCACCGACGCCATCCGGTCGAAACCGATCGCCCCCGGTGAGAAAACGTGGTCGAGTTGTCAAAGACCAATACTATTGCGCCGGGATGATAGCATAGATCGCGCCGCGCGGCCACCAATCGTCGCGACACCGGCGCGCAAAGGGGCGCAAAGGGCTTGGTCACATGAAGTTCGGCCGGATCAAGCGGATGCACGGGCGGGTCGGCGGGCTCGACCCCATCCTCGACCGCATCGTCCGCGACTGCCCCCACGTCACCCGCATCGTCCCCGGCCGGATCAAGACCCGCCGCGGCAGGACCCCGCCCAGCTTCAAAGTGCAGTACCCCACCGACGCCGGGCTCAAGTGCCTGTACACTGCCACCGGGACGGTCCAGGAAGTCTTCCTCATCTGCTCCGACACCGACGCAACGCAGCGGTGGCTGGTGGCCAACGGTATACTGGACTGACGACGGAGCCGTTCGACTTCCGCAAGTTCATAACGATCGAAACCGGCAGCGTTGGGGCCTGACGGAGCCCGCACCGAGCGTCGTAAAACTGCTGTTCGACCCGAGCCATTCCTTCGAACTCGCCGCCGTCCTCGCCGGCCTGTACCCCCGGCGCACCCGCGTCCCGCACAAGACCACGCCGTGACCGACATCGAGAAGGCCGCCAACCTCCTCCGCGACGGCAAGCTCGTCGCGTTCCCGACCGAGACCGTGTACGGCCTCGGCGCCGACGCGACGCGCGCCGAGGCGGTCGGGCGGATCTTCGCCGCCAAGGGCCGCCCGCCGACCAACCCGCTGATCGTCCACGTCGCCGGGGTCGTGCAGGCCAAGCGGTACGCCAAGCGGTGGCCGCACGCGGCGCGGCTGCTCGGGCAGCGGTTCTGGCCGGGGCCCCTCACGCTCGTGCTGCCGAAGATGCCCGGCATCGTCGACGCCGCCACCGCCGGTCGACCGACGGTCGGCATCCGCGTGCCCGACCACCCGCTGGCGCTGCAACTGCTCCGCAAGTTCGACGGCCCCGTCGCCGCGCCGAGCGCCAACAAGACCAACCGCGTCAGCCCGACGACCGCCCAGCACGTCCGCGACGAGCTCGGCGCCGCCGTCGACCTCGTGCTCGACGGCGGGCCGTGCGCGGTCGGCATCGAGTCGACCGTCCTCGACCTGTGCGGCGACGTTCCCACCATCCTCCGCCCCGGCGGCGTGACCCGCGAGCAGATCGAGCGCGTGCTCGAGCGCCCCGTGAACGCCCCCGCGGGCGCGGTCGTCGAAG
>CADDYU010000193.1 GCA_902810705.1 Methylococcaceae bacterium | reverse complement strand
AGATAAGGGGCAACAAACGCCCACTCGTCGTCAGACACATCGCTCGGATACGGTTTTCGGGAAGTCGGAGTAGTCATGCCTACTCCTGACTCCTGCCTCAGAAAAAGTTCACAACAGCCTCTAGGCTCTCGCTAGCTTTTCATTGCTTTCCTTCCATTCATAGCGCTTGCGGGACTCAAAGTAAAGCCAAAGGGCCGTCGATGAGCAGCTCTTCATTCTTTTGCCTGTTGCGCAGAATCCTTATGTCATCAAGCTGTCATGTGAGCCGCTTAGCGTTGGGTTTATAGGCAACACGCCTCCAAAAGAATGCAAGCAAAAGAATGCAAGACGCACTATCGGCGATGCAGGAGCACAGGGGCGAAAGCGGTAGGAATCCAAGTTTCGGAGATGGCGATCCGGCGCCACCGACAGGAGTTCGACAATGGCCACGTGGGCCATCAAGGGCTTGCCAGTGCTAATCGGCTTCATGGCGTAAGGTCTGGAGTCGGCCAGCTTGCCCAAACACCTACAAATCCGCCATTCCGATGATCACAGCCATGCCTTGCGGCACAATTATCAGATTTGAGGGGTAATAAGAATGAAAAGGATTTCACCCGCGCAGATAGGCGCCATCTTTTTTCTAGCCTTTTCCGGAATCAACCTGTCGCTGGCCGCGGAGACGGTACGCCTTATCGGTTCCGGCGCCAGCTTTCCGTTTCCCCTCTATTCGGCTTGGTTCAAGAATTACAGCCGGACCCATAAAAACGTCAATATCGACTACCAAGCCAAGGGAAGCGGCGCGGGTATCCAGGACTTCATCAATCGCACCGTGGATTTCGCCGCGAGCGACGCCGCGATGAAGCCCGAGGAAATGGCGCGGGTCCCGGGAGGGGTTCAAGTATTGCCCATGACAGCCGGCGAGATTGTGCTCGCCTACAACCTGCCTGGAAATCCCAAGGAACTCAAACTGCCTCGCGAGGTGTATCCGGAGATTTTTCTTGGAAAGATCACGAAGTGGAATGATCCCAAGCTGCAGAGCGCCAATCCCCAAATCAAGTTGCCGGACCTGCCGATCGCCGTGGTGCGGCGCGCCGACAGCAGCGGTACCACCTTCGTGTTCACCAGCCATTTGAGCGCGATCAGCCCGGCCTTCAAGAACGGCCCCGGCGCCGGCATGACCGTGAACTGGCCGAGCAGCGATAAATTCGTCGCCGCGCCCAAGAACGATGGCGTCGCCGCGACCGTCAAGCAAACGCCCGGCGCGATCGGCTATATCGAATACGCTTACGCCATCGGCGCCAAGCTCAACATGGCCAGCCTCCAAAACAAGGCGGGGCAATTCGTGCCACCGGGACCCGAAGGCGGCATAGCGACCCTCGCCAATACCCAGCTTCCCGAGGATTTAATCGCCTGGATCTTCGATCCCGAGGGTGAAAAGTCCTACCCGATCACGACCTTTACCTGGATGCTGTTCTACAAGCAGAACGGCGATCCCAAAAAGGCCGAGACCCTCCGGGATGTCGTCGAATACTGTCTGACGGAGGGCCAGAAAATGAGCCCCAAACTGGGCTACATCCCGCTGCCGCAGAACGTGGTGGAAGCCAATAGAGCCGCCGCCAAGAACATCCAGTGAGTTTGGCTAGGCCGAGCCAGGCGAACGCCTCGCCCGAATGGCCGGATAGCTATCCATCGAACCCAGAGGATTAGCGGGTTTCATCATGAAACGCTTTGAGCAATTCAGCGCAAGCGACGCCATATCCGGCCCGCCATCCAAAGCGGATTATTGGGTCGACCGGTCGTTTCGGACCGTGACCCACCTTTGCGCTTGGCTCATCCTGGCAATCGTCATCGCCCTTTTATGGCAGATCGGCGAGAAGGCGATCCCGGCGATCCGGGACTATCACCTCGGGTTCCTCACCTCGGCGGTCTGGGACGCCAATAAGGATCAATTCGGCATCTTGGCCGAAATCTGGGGGACCTTGTACAGTTCCATCTTGGGATTGATCATCGGTGGGTTCTTCGGGGTGGTCATGGCGATCTTCCTGACCCAGGATTTTCTGCCGCCGCTGCTGGCGGCCTTTTTCAGAACCATCGTCGAATTGCTGGCCGCCATACCCAGCGTGGTCTACGGCTTGTGGGGCATTTTCGTCGTGGTGCCCGTCCTCCGGCCAGTGGCCAATTGGCTGAACGAAACGCTGGGCTGGATTCCCTTGTTCAGCACCACCTTGAGCGGTCCCGGTTTACTGCCGGCCGCCCTGGTCCTGGCGATCATGATCCTGCCGACCATCGCCGCCGTCTCCCAGGATGCCCTGCGGCTGGTGCCTTATAGGACCAAGGAGGCGGCCTATGGCCTCGGAACGACGCGCTGGGAGGCGATCCTGAGAGTGTTGCTGCCCACCGCCTCGGCGGGCATTTTTGGCGCGCTCGTGCTGGGCTTCGGGCGCGCCTTGGGAGAAACCATGGCGGTCGCCATGCTGATCGGCAATTCCAATCAAATCACCTTGTCGCTGTTCTCTCCCGCCAATACCTTGGCGGCCCTCTTGGCGCTGAACTTCCCCGAAGCCGGCAAGGTCGAGGTGAGAGCCCTGATGTACGCGGCCTTGGTGCTGCTTTTGATCACGCTGTTGGTCAACATGCTGGGCACGGCCCTGATGCACAGGACCTCGAAAGCCTTGGGAGTCAAGACGAGATGACCACCCGTCCCGATCTTCTCGAGAGCATGAAGGGCGCAAAGCGCTTCGATCTCAAGCGCTCGTTCTGGGAGCCGCGCTCGCTCAGGAGCCTCCTGCTCAGCATTGGCGCCTGGATTGTGGCGCTCATCGCCAGTGTCCCCTTGATTTCGGTCCTTTACATGCTGATCGTCCGGGGCGGCCGCCGGTTGAATTGGGAGGTCTTGACCGAGCTGCCGCCGGCCGGGTTCGAGGAGGGAGGCGGCTTCGGCAACGCCATCGTGGGAACTTTGGTGATGGTGGGCATAGGTGGCCTTATCAGTATTCCGTTCGGAATTCTGGCGGCCATTTTTCTAGCCGAGCTGGGACCGGACAGCCAGATCGCCAATGCCGCGCGGTTTTGCGCCAAAACCTTGACGGGCCTCCCGTCGATCATCGCGGGCGTGTTCGCCTATGCGATCCTGGTCCTGGTCACGGGCACTTACTCGGCGCCTGCGGGCGGCATGGCCCTGGCGCTCTTGATGCTGCCCACGGTGGTCCTAACCGCTGAAGAAGCCTTGAAAATGGTGCCCCAGAACATGAAAAACGCGGCGTTCGGCATGGGCTGCACCCATAGTCAGGTCGTGTCCAAGATCGTGTTTCCGACCGCGCTGCCCGGTATTCTGACGGGAGTCATGCTGGCCGTGGCCAGGGCCTCGGGTGAGACGGCGCCGCTCTTGTTCACGGCCTTGTTCAGCAATTTTTGGCTGTTCGAGAATGGTCGGGCCGAACTCATGGCGCCCACCGCGTCCCTTTCGGTTCTGATCTTCAATTTCTCCGGCATGCCCTACGAAAACCAGATCGAGCTGGCCTGGGCGGCATCTTTGGTGCTCGTGCTGCTGGTGCTGGTCTTCAATAGCCTCAGCCGAATCATCGGGCGAAGCAGGATTTGATCCAGGGAGAGAAAACCATGAGCGCGATTCGAGCAGAAAAAACCCGCATCACGGCGGCCGATGCCACCCCGCCTGGGGTGGTGATCGACTGCAGGATCGACAAGATCTACTACGGCGATTTCGTGGCGGTACGCGACAGCCACATCCCGATCGAAAAAGGCAAGATCACCAGTTTCATTGGGCCTTCGGGCTGCGGAAAAAGTACCGTGGTCCGTTGCCTCAACCGCATGAACGATCTGATCAAAGGCTTTCGTTTCGAGGGCAGAGTGCGTTTTTACGATCAAGACGTGTATGCCCCCGATGTCGATCCGGTGATCGTGCGGCGCCATATGGGCATGGTGTTTCAGCAGCCCAATCCTTTCTCCATGAGCATCTTCGACAATGTGGCCTTCGGACTCCGCCTCAATCGCTACAAGGGAAACCTCGCCGAGCGGGTCGAGCACGCGCTGCGCCGGGCGGCCTTGTGGGATGAGGTCAAGGACAAGCTGAAAACGAACGGACTATCTCTTTCGGGCGGCCAACAGCAGCGCCTGTGCATCGCGCGCGCCATCGCCACCGAGCCCATGGTCGTCCTGATGGACGAGCCGGCCTCGGCCTTGGACCCCATCGCCACTCGGAAGATCGAGGAGCTCATGGTCGAGCTCAAGCAGAAATACACCATCGCGCTGGTGACCCACAACATGCAACAAGCCTTGCGGGTGGCTGACAAGACGGCCTTCTTCTCGGTCGATATTTCGCAGGACGGACGCACCGGCTACCTCGTCGAATTCGGCGATACCCGACAAATCTTCGAAGATCCCAAGGAACAGCTCACCCAGGAGTATATCCGCGGTGAGTTCAGCTAAGGACAGAGCCGTGACGGATCGCCGAACCTGGATCAGAACGGCGATGGGGCTGCTCTTGGGCATCGTCTCGGCTTCTCCCTTACTGGCGCGTCCCGAAGCGCCGAGCCAGGGCCCTGTACTTCGGGGCGCGGGGGCGACCTTTCCCGCGCCTCTTTATCAGCGCTGGATCAGCGTTTACGGTCAGCAACAGCCCGAGGTGAAAATCACCTATGACGCCGTGGGAAGCGGCGAGGGCATCCGCCGGTTCGTGGCCGGGGAGGTGGACTTCGCGGGCAGCGATGCCGCCATCAGCGACGAGCAGGCCGCTCAGATAACCCGCGGAGTTCAGCTGGTCCCGGCGACCGCCGGCATGGTGGTGCTGGCTTACAATCTCAAGGGACTGGAAGGTCCTCTCAAGCTGAAGCGGGAGGCCTACGTCGATCTATTCGCGGGCCGAATCACGAAGTGGAACGACCCGAGGATCAAGGAAACGAATCCGACGCTATCGCTGCCCAACCAGACCATTACCATCGTCGCGCGCCAAGACAGCAGCGGCACGACCTATGCCCTGACCAATCACTTGAGCGCCATCAGCCCGGAATGGCGGGACCGGGGACCCGGGATCGGAAAAGTGATCGATTGGCCGGGCGGGGCCATGCTGGCGCGCGGTAACGAAGGCGTGGCCTCGCGGCTCAAGATCAGCGAGGGATCGATCGGCTACGTGGAATATGGCTTTGCGAAACGGCTCGGTCTGCCTATGGCCTGGCTCGAGAACAAACGAGGACAATTCGTCGAACCGAACGATCAGAGCGGCGAACTCGCGCTTGGCGCAAATTCAAAGCTCTTGCCCACGGGGCTGCGGTCTTTCATGCCGGACCCGGATGGGGAACATGCCTATCCGATCGTGACCTTCAGCTGGCTGCTGCTTTATCGGCATTATCCCGCTCCGGAGCACGCTTCGGCGTTAAAAACCTTCGTCGCCTGGGGTCTCAGCCAAGGGCAGGCGCATGCCCGGGAACTCGGCTATATTCCGCTTCCGGCCTTGATCGCCGAACAAGCGCGGGGTGAATTGGATAATATCGAATGAGGCCCGACCCGCCGTCCTTCGACATCGGAAAATTTGGTCACGAGATCCACGGCACGCACCCGGCTTAGCATGGACATCATGTTTCGTGACTCCGGTTCAGCGCTTGGCCCTTCCTCTGCACGCCTCAATATAGCCACGATCGAGAACTCCTTGCGCGAGGTGCAGCGGGAGTTTCCTCGCCTCAAAACCCATCTCCGCACCGACCGGGACAGTATGGACGATGAGATTGTCGAGAATCTGCTGTCCGGCTATAGCCTGGTCGATGAGTTTATCTCCGAACAGATAAAGTTGTTTTCTCTTGGCAACTTGAAATATTTTCTCGAGCTGAACTATACAGTGCTGTGTGGGCTTGATCAGCGTAAGCGCGAGAATTACTCGAAACATCTTGAAGCCACGGAAAACCGGTTTTATGCGCACAAGCAAGGCGGTATCGAGGACATTATGGAATGGTATGCCATTCACAGAAACCAGACGGTGTGGGGCCGAGCCGCGGGCGTTTACCTGCGGATTTTGAGTGATCCTCAGCTCTTCATAGAAGGCAATCACCGTAGCGGCGCTTTGGTCATGAGTTATATTCTCGTGAGCGAGGGCTATCCACCGTTCATCCTCACGGTTGAGAACGCGAAAACCTATTTCGATCTATCGAGCCGCATGACGCGGCTGCGTAAAAAGACTATCGAAATGGCCTTGATATCTCCGGCCATTAATCGAAAATTCGCGCGATTTCTCAGGAAGGAAAGCAATCTAAAATACCTGGTATGAACATCCGCTTTGAGGCTGGGTGGCGAAAGCGGACCGCACATACTCCATACCAAACGAGCCGCTTGCCTCCAGCACTCCTCGGATCGAGGATTCCGCGTTCCGAGCGTTAGAATCCAGCCGAATGGCGTCAATCGAGGGCGAGGGATGGGCCACCGCCGCTAACCCCGGTAAGCGATTATGCCGCCATTTTTTGCGAAGCCTTTTGGGACTCCAAGTCACCCTGAGGAGCCATCTACCGGCCGTTAACCATTTACGGCATCACGGGCGGCGGCTCCCGGGGCCGCCTCGTGTGCGGGCAACGGCCCGCGAGCGCGCATCAGCACCATGACGAGCACGGCCGCCGCCAAGGCGCACCCCGCGCTGATCAGGAATGCGAGGCGGTAGCCATCGTTGAGGGCGGCGATCGAATCGAGGCCGGCGGCGGCCAAGCGGTCCGTGCGGGCCACGGCCAGACTCGCCAGCACCGCGAGGCCGAGCGCGCCGCCCAGCATGAACGCCGTGTTGACCACGCCGGAGGCGAGGCCGGACTCGCTCGGGTCCACGTCGTTCATGGCGGCGAGCAGTAGCGGATTGAAAGCCAGGCCGGCGCCCAAGCCGAGCAGCGCCATGCCTGGGAGCACGTGGGCAAGGAATTTCCCCTCGATCGGCGCGTGCGCGAACAGCGCGAGACCGACGGCGGACAGCAGCAGCCCCGTCGCGAGCGGGAGCCGCAAGCCGAAGCGCATGACCAGTCTGGCCGAGAGGCCCACCGAGAATAGCGCCATGATCAGGTCCGCCGGCAGGAAAGCGAGGCCGACCTGGAGCGGGCTGTAACCGAGCACGTTTTGCAGATAGAGCGCGGAGATGAAAAACCAGGCGAACATCGCCGCGGCCCACAACACGCCGACGCTGTTGGCGGCCGCGACGTTGCGCCGCCGGAACAGGCCGAGCGGCATGAGCGGATGGCGCACTCGCGCCTCAATGGCAATAAACAGCGCGAGAAGCATCATCGCGGTTCCAAGCAAGCCAAGCGTCCGGACGGATGTCCATCCGACTTCGCGGCCGTTCACGATCGCGTAGACGGCCAGTAGCACCGAGCCCGTCACCGTGATCGCTCCGGCGACATCGAGCCCCGCCCCGTTTGCTTGGTCCCGGGCTTTGGGGAGCAGGGCGAGGCTGAGCGCGTAGACGGCGATGCCGATCGGCAGGTTGATCAGAAATACCCAATGCCAGTTCAACGCATCGGTCAACAGGCCGCCGAGCAACTCGCCGAGGCTTCCGCCGCCGGCGCACACGAAGCCATAGATACCCATCGCCTTGGCCCGCTCGTTCGGCTCGCTGAACAGATTCATGATGAGAGACAGCGAAACCACCGAAACGACCGCGCCCCCCAGCCCCTGCACCGCCCTGGCGACGACGAGCAGCCCCTGAGAGTGGGCGAGCCCGCCGCCGAGCGAGGCGAGCGTGAACACGGTAATACCCAGCAGAAACAGCCGACGATGTCCAAAAAGATCGCCAAGCCGGCCGCCGAGCAGCAGGAATCCGCCGAACGTGAGCAGATACGCGTTCACCACCCAGACCAGCGAAGTCTCCGAGAAACCGAGATCGGCGCGGATCGAGGGCAGCGCCACCGTCACGATGGTCGTGTCGAGTACGATCATCAAGACCCCGAGGGAGAGAACGACGAGCGCCAGCCAGCGCATGCGATCAGTGAAGTGTCCGGTCAAATGCAGTCTCCTTCATAAGCCAGAGGAAAGGACCAACGTTCAGCCGAGCCGGATCACGGAATCGCACGATAACGGCCTTCCGGCCTCAGCTCTTCCTCAATCGGCCGCACTTCGATACTCCCTAGA
>CADDYU010000192.1 GCA_902810705.1 Methylococcaceae bacterium | reverse complement strand
GCGCACCGTCGAAGGGCTCTGGTCCCGCATCGGTGCGGTGCTCGGCCAATTTTCACCAGCCAAATGTCGGCACTACTTCCGTCACTGCGGGTATGCCGCTATACCAGCCTAACAAATGCTCTAGAGCGAGTGGACGACGTGGACCACCACGCCCCAGATCGTGAGGTCCATGCCCTCGCGGATTTCAAGGCGTGGATAGTTTGGGTTCTCGGGCACGAGCCAGACCCCGCCCGAATCGACCTTGAGCCGCTTGACGGTGAGCTCGCCATTGACCACGGCGATGACGATAGTGCCGGATTTCGGTTCCAGCGAGCGGTCCACCACCAGGAGATCGCCGTGCTGGATGCCGGCGCCGGTCATCGAATCGCCCTGCACCCGCACGAGGAAGGTGGCCGCCGGGTGCCGGACCAGGTGCTCGTTGAGATCGAGATGATCTTCCAAATGGTCGTCGGCGGGCGAGGGAAAGCCGGCCGCCACCCGCGAGGAGAATAGTGGAAGGGGGCGCGTCGCGCGCGACGGCGCCGGATACAAGGCGTCCCGAGGAGGCGCCTTGCCCCTGGCGGACAGCCAGGCCCGGACGATCGGCAGCAGGCTGACCGGGACCCGGATCGGCTGGGTGGGCTCGCCATAGGCGCCCGTGCCGGGCGTGCGCCCCGCGCCCGGTCGCGAGCCGCCGCGTGAGGATGGGGTTTTCGCCATCGCCGCCTCCTTTCACCATAAGTTGATTTCGTTTAATTATCGTACAATAATCAAACTGGCCTTGATAGAGGAGGCGGTACCAGAGCCGACGCTCCCTTATTCACCCTCAGATGGAGATTTGCCATGTTAAAGCGCTTCAGCCATGCTGCCCTCGCCGCGATCCGAGCTTTCCGGGCTGATTGGAGGACCTATTTCCAGCCCCAACCGTCCCGCCTGAGCCGGCCAGTTTGGGATAATGGGACGAACTACAATATTCCCGCCTACCTTCGGCGGCGGGTCGGCTAGGACTCCAAGCCCCTTGGGGGTGTGCCATATACGGGCGTTTCGCCCTACAGGTCGATCCAACCGGATCTCCTTACTTTGGCTCATCCCCGCTTTATCTCGCGGCGCACTGGTCCCAGACCCGTAGGTTTCTGGAGGGGCAAGCTCATCTCCGGAAGGGCCGTGCGGGCTCAGGGCTTGACTCCGTAAAAATAATACAGGGCGCGGTAGGCCACCCGGGCTTCCCGACCCGCCTGCTCGGGGCGGCATCCTTCCGTCGGGGCCTTGCCGCCTACGGTGTGCACCCGCTGAATGCTTTGGGCCCGGCTCAAAACGCCCTGGCCCGCCGTTGATTTGACGCTCAGCAGCAGCCAGGGAATGGCGTTGGGGTCGGGGCCTTTGTCCTGCGCCTTGATCTCGCCGACCACCCGGCTGCCATCATTCAACTCCCAGGTGGGGCCCGCGTAGTGTCTCCCGATCCTGTTGCCCGAACGATCGAACAGCTCGGCTTCCGGGGCTTTGAAGACCCATTCGAACTGCCTTGGGTTATCGGGATTCGCCCGGCATTCGTAAATCTGCATGCCGGTCGCTTGTGTCTCCAGGAACAAAGCCTGGGTCGCCGGAACCTTCAGGACGTCGGGAATGGCGAGAATCGTGCCCGCCCCCGCCGTGGGGCAGCCCACGAGAAGCAGGCCGAGGGACATCTCGGCAAGGGCGGCCGTCGTACGTGACTTCATGATTGACCCTCGAAACGGAGATTCATAGGGGCCCCATTGTGGCCGGTAGGGCATTGGGCTTCGGGAACTCGGCCTCTTTGGCGGTCTGATATGGGGGCCTGGCGTAGATTTTAATCGCGTTGGCGATAGAGATGGCAGATCGGCCATAGATCTCCTTAGGGTAGTTGATCGGCGCTCGGAGTTCGACCGTCTTGCGGTTTTTCGGCTATACCGGATTCTCCGGGCTGAAGGCTTCCTTTCAGGATGCCATGACTCGAGATCGCGCGCCGGTATAGAGGTATAAAGAGTATTCCAGGCAAGTCCTACGCTTCTGTTCACCTGCGCCCGATATGGTCCTGCCCCCTCCGTGTAGGGCGGGAGGAATCAAGTGCGGATTCGGATATTCGCGAAAGCGACATTTCCGGTGTGTGTCTGTAGGCCAATGAAGCCGGAGTCAGGATCGACGCTCGGCGGATTCCCCCGGTTCGTATCGCTTGCGCTGCGCCGGAAGCGTGTCGCTTCCAGGCCGTTGAGCCGGACGACGTAATCCTGGCCATTTACTTCGATTTCATAGTGGTGCCAGCGGCCCGCCGCCAGTTCTTGATGATTTTTGTAATCCTGCTGCCCCGCGCCCGTGCCAAGCGATTTGATCTTGTAAATGGCTCCCGTCCGATTGAAGAAGGCCCCGTCGGCCTCGCCGAAACGCTTGTCACCTCGCGCCTCCTCATCGATCTGAATCTCAAAGCCGGTATGCACGGCGACCAGAGCGGCGTTGTTGGAAGGATCGCTGGGAGTAGGCGCCGAGTCGGGCAGCCGGGGATCGCGAAAGCGCACAAAGACGCCGGAATTATCATTGTTATTGCCGTGTGGATGCGGCAGCAGGAAATCGAGCCGGAGCACAAAATTTTCAAACTGCTGCACGGCGTAGAAGAGCAGGCCGATGTCATTCTGCGGCTTGGCGATGAGCGCGCGGTCGAACACGTCGAAGCGGCCGGGGCCCGCCATCAGCCATTTCGCCGAAAGCTCTTGAGGCGTTTCCTTGCCGTCGAAGAGATAGGTGAAGCCCGCTTCGGCGAGCGCGGGCGGCGGTGGCGGCAATAGGTGATCGCCGAGCCGCCGCGCGAGCGCGATACCGGTAAGCATCGGGTTCGGCGAACCGTTCGTTGGACAGAGCGCCGGCCCGCAAACGTATGTGTTGCTCACGGTGTGAAAGCGGCCATTCACATCGGTCACGGAGGTATTGGGGTCCGTTCCCATCCGCAGCGTTCCCGCCTCATGATGCGTCGTGCCGAGGCCATCGCGGCGCCCGCGCTTGTTCATATCCGGATCGGTGTTTGGCGCGTAGGGAAGCAGCATCTTCAGATCGGTGCGCGGTTGGCCATCGCTGGCGGGCTTCGCCTTCTTGATGCCTTGGGGGGTAAAGACTTCGAACTCGAGTCCACCGCCGAAGAGGTGCGCAATGTCGTCGGAGGCTTTATCCATCGCGTTCCAAAGCTCCTCGTCGCGAGGGCTCGCCTCGAGGTTGACCCAAGCGCGGCGCGCCTGAAACTCATCGTTCTGTTGCGGATTGAGATCGAGGGTAACGTGGCTCGCGTCATTGTTCGGCGCCATCTCACCGATACCGCGGATGGTGATAACCACGTGCGTGTCCGTCGCGTTCTTGTGCGACTCGAATTTATCGATGTCGGGGATCTTTTTGAACAACTCGGCTTCGGAATTGGCGCCCCCCGCGCCCAGCCCAGAAGCGGTGATCTGAAAGTGGAAATGCCCGAAGCCATCCGGCGTGCCATCGGGTTTTTTGAATTGATGTCGGCCTTTCACGAACAGCGCTGAGGCCTGCAGGGCCTTTACCGCGGCGGGTAGCGACTTGAGCGCCGCGCGCGGCACGCGGATGTCCAGATTCGAACGCAAATGCGCCATAAGATTCGTGCCGATGCGTCCGTCGCTGCCGAGGGAGAGCAGTGCCAACCGCGTGCTCTCGATGGTGCCTAGAGCGATAATCACCTTGGCGTCGGGTGCAACCGGCAGTGGCCCTCGCTCGGTGATGATCTCGGTGACGCGCTTGCCGCTTGCCTCGTTGACGGCATTCAAGCGAATGACATGGCAGCGCGGCACGACCATCAGGCGCTTCCTCACGTCATCACCGGCCGATTCGGTGAACGCCTCGCGCGTCGCCTTGATGAGCAGCGGGATGGAGCTGAACTTATTGAAAGGGAAAAATCCGGCGTGCCCCCCTTCACCCTGCACGGCCAGCGGCGCTTCGAGCTTGGCGGTGTTGCGGAGCTTCTGCTCGAGTTGCGTCCGTTCGCCGGGGTCGGAAGGCAGTGGGTCGGGCAATTCGATACCGAGCAGCGCGGCCAGATCGCTCAGCGATGGGGGCGTGTCGCGATATACGACAGCCGGATGGTCCGGTAGCGTCGATAGATCCACGGCCTCGCTGACCTGACCTGCGAGGAGTCCCTCGAGGAGCTGTGCACGCATCGCCTCGTGCAGATCGCCAAAGATGAAGTCGTTGGTCTGGGTCACGCCGATCTGGTCGCTCGATTGGCGGAAATAGCCTTTGCGACCATCGGGCAGGGTCTTCGGCGTTAAATCATCGAGTACTGCCTGGGGCCAGAGGCTTGGCGGCAGCTCCGTATCGAGCGACTGCGGCGACCAGCCTCCCCAGTAAAGCGAACGCCCGCCGAGGCAATAGGCGAGGCCGGGAAACGAAATGCCAGCATTCCACGCGAGTCCCCAGACCTCCCCATAGGGAAGATGATCGATGCGCGGAATATTGGCGGCGAGGGCCAGCATCGGCAAATTCTGCACGTGCTCTGGCAGCAGGAAGGGGCCTCCCTCGAGTACGAGGATGCGCTCACTGCGGCCCGTGCTACGGAAGCAGAGATGCTCCGCAACGGCCGCGCCAAAGGTGCCGCCGCCGATGACGATGAAGTCGAACGGCCGAAGATCGCCGCGTGGAGGCAGGCCAGCGGCGCTTCGAGCATTCGGGTCAACGGTGACGAGTGCCTCATCGAAGGTATTGCACACGTAACGTCCGAGAACGTCGCGCGAAAAGTCCGTATCTGGCGTTGGCAAACCCGTTTTCATGGGTATTCTCCTTTTATGATGACAGCCTTCCAAAGCGCGAGCACGCTCGACAAACCCGTCCATGAGCGATAACTCAACGTCAAGGATAAACGAATCGGGCTCGCAGAGGGGCTGATCGGAGCCGCAAGCGACGAACCCGCCTGAATAGCGAAAGAATCAGGGTTCCGGTCAGGCGGATTACGCCGCCGGCTTGGAGCGGGTCCGAACCGCTTGCGGCTTTTCCCGAAGTCGGATCGAGTTGACTCAGGCGGCCATGCCGATCCGTGCCTTCCGGCAATTATGTACAAGTTCCGACCCACTGGAGCCAGGGCGCCAACTTCCGGATTTGGCCTTCAAAAAAGCCCGGCGGTAAGACCGGGCGAAGGTCCCGAAAGCTTAGAGGCTGGGTTTGGCGGTCTGTGTCAGGACGGCCAAAAGCTGCATCAATGGAGGAGATTTCCAACAGCGCGCGCTTCTGAATTTTGCTCTTGGGCGGTATCTTCGGCCTCTCGCTGAGAGCGGGCCAAGGCCGTATTCAGGATCCCGCACACGGCGGAAAATGCCTCCGGAGCAAGATGCAGCGTGGCATAGCCGATCTTCACGTGGAAAACCTTGCAACCGGGGCAAAAATCGACGGAACACCAGCGGTCGCCAGCGAGGGTTTGAATGCGGCAGGGGGATTCTTTCACACGCATCACTCCAAGCGCTCTAACAGGCGCCAATAGATTTGCATGCGTCTGTAGGCGCAACGTTCATGGGGTGGAATCTGAAAATTCCGATCGTCAAGCAACTGATCTACGTAACGGGCGATCTTTCCTGCGGTCTTGGGCGAGGGTGTGCGGCCGTAGCGCCTCAAGAGAAAACGTAAGGGCTGGAGCAAGAGGTCGGGAGAAACGGCGGCTTCGGTTTGAGCGTTGCTGTGGCGGTTCATCCATCAATTCTCCGATACGCTTGATTGGTCACAAATGATAATCGTTATCATTTAAAGGTCAAGCAATTTCCGCTCTGCCGCGGCTCATAAAGTTGGGTTTACGTGGAAATCCCTTCGCCTCGGCGAAGGGATTTCCGGCGCGTGGCCGCTCGCGTTCCTCCATGCCGCGCATATCCAAATCGCCGATCTCCCGAAATGGAGCTGACGAATTCCTTCCCTGAACTTGGCAATCACGGCACGGCTACTGAACGAGCAAGCGCCATACACGGATCGGCTTCACGGACTACACTTAATTTTCAGGGGCTCCGAGATCCTCCTCGGAGTGTCAGAACGAGGCGGTATTCGATGGTGCGCCGAAGGCTTCCTCGGGAATGGATCGGGGATGTTGACACCATGACCCAGAGGCAGACCTCCTCGTCGCCAAGCTTGATGGATCACCGATGTCCGCCTACAGGTCTTTTCAGTGCTCTGAGGCGCGGGCGCGAGAGGCTCTTTAGTTGAGAGAACAGAGGTCGCCGATGTCGGGCCACCTCGTTGCATTTGTTATAGCCATGCTGCACTGAGGAGAGCAATCTTGAATACAAGGTACTTTCAGCCAACCGCGAGCGCAGTAATCGGGTATCTCTTGTCCTTTGGCTTGTTTACACTGCTTCCGGTCTCCAACACGGCGGCCGAGAATTTCACCGACGCGATTACAAGCCTTCAGGTGTCCTGCAGTAGCTCGGCGCAACTCTGCGAGCCACCCTTTTCCACCGTGATCACCACGGACAGCATGTTCAAGATAGAGTACAGCGTTCCGTCAGGGCATTGCTCCTCGGTGCGGCTCCATATCTTCGTCGATGGTAGCTCACGGATGACCACGGGCTTTCTCGGATGGGTAGGGGCCCCGCCTCCTTTTGATACCCTTCCCCTGAGCACGGGGCCTATCGACCTAGGGCCCGTGTCTTCCGGGCCACATGTCCTCGCTGTGCAGGCCGAGGGACAACCAGGGTGGTGTACACCCTCGCCCTCGCCTTGGACTTGGGGGGGGACGTTACATGTCTATACCAACTCAAAGAACACTTCTCTCGGAAGCTCAAATGTCCCCTCTCTTGGAACTGCAAATACCCTGTGTCTTGGGAGCTTAGCTCCCATATCCCTCGACGGTTCGACGGCCGCCACGCCCGGAACTTCAAATACCATTTGTCTTAATAGTTCAACTCCCATCTCTCTTGAAAGCTCAATCAGTGCCTCTCTTGGCGGCTCGATTACCAGAATGGATACGAGCAAGGGGAAAGTGATTTGTCGAAACTTCACCAAACCCCGACGGAAAAGAAAATCCAAAAGACTTAGTTCGGGCACCAGATCTTGGAATTGCGAACAGGCAGGTCTTCCGGTCCTACCAGGCGATAGAATAGAGATGACGGTGACCGTGAAGGGCCGCGCCGATTAGGTCGGGCCACGGCGGAAAAGGAAGTAGGCGCCGCGGCCTCACTACAACTGAGGAGTCGATGGGCGATGCTTACCGCGCTTAAAGGGCGAATCCGGGGCTAGCGATGGGGCCATTCTCGCCGCCGCGGCCCCAAAAACCTCTGCTTATAGATCAAATTCCGAGGCCAGCCGCTCTGAGATCCTAGGATAACCTTGGTCATTGGAGGCAATCCCACTCCAATGACCCGTCCAAGCTGCCGCTCAAACCTCATGACGGCTTCCGGGAGGGAAGATTCCGCCCAGATCCGCGATGTCTCATCACCGTTTGGCTGTCCGCGATGTTCCATCAAAATAACCCTGCGTCTTGCGCAAGGTGCCCTGCTTTTCAATTAATCTTCTATAGTTTTGTTAGGAAGGCACTGATTCGATTGAGTTCGAGCAGGCTGTGTCCCTGAGCAGAACGTGTTAGTAACCATGGCTTGAAAGGTACGGAAATGGCACCGTTCGTCATTACGTCCGGCGTCGTGTACCGGGTTGAGGCAACGACCGCTCGATGGTGATTGCACGACAAGGACGGCACCCTGAACCACCATGCGCAATAACAAGATCACTCCATCACGGTCGCCTGTTGCGGAGAAGAATGGAGTTCGGCCAAAAATGACTGTCATAGACTGGCGGATCATGGCCGCCTTGGATCGCCGCTTTAGCGCGGCTCATTTTCGATTCAGGGCTCTGCCGTGGGGCGCCGAGGCTAGGCTTTTCCGCGGCTGGGCAACCGAAACCGATCACCCTTGATCCGGAGCCAAGGACATGAACCCCGAGCCAGAGGCTTTACAATCCACAGATGGCGTGCCGGCCGACGATCTGGACTTCCGGCTCCTGTTCGAATCCGTGCCGGGCCTTTATCTAGAGCCTGTTATGTACTCAAAGCGAGCAGCGGGATGGCTTTGGGCAACATCAAACACAGGAGTGCGAGAAAATGCAGGCCGGCCAAGGTCTCCGGCAGCCGCTCGTAATCGCGCGCCAAACG
>CADDYU010000191.1 GCA_902810705.1 Methylococcaceae bacterium | reverse complement strand
CCTCATCACCGATCCGCAAAGCCCTCCTCAACATCCTTGAGGACGTCCGGATCGAAAAGCGCCTGGCGGACATTTACCCCGGTACGCGCCTGACCATCGAGAAGACGGTGAGAAAGCTCATCGACCACGGCGGCTTTGCCGCCTCCGCCCCGGACGATCATCCGGCCGCGGTGCTGCAGGCCTTCCTGCTGTTCGGGCTGAGGAGACGGGAACTGAGGCAAACGGCCCTGTCGGACCTCGCCGATTCAGCGGAACGCCTGCTCGAGGACCGCTTCCCGCCCGGTGCGGTGACCCGGCTGTTCGGTCTGCTTTCCGAGGTTCCCGGTTTGACCGGGACGCGGGACTGTCTGAGCCTGACGGATCGGATCCTGCGCATGATTCAGGAAGAACTGGAGAAGGCGAACGAAGAGAATCCGTCTAGTCCGGACGACCCAGGCGGGCAGGACCGGCCAACCGGACAACACCGGTCCGATCGCCGGGATGGTGGTTTGGACGACAGTCCTCACCCCGCAACGGAGGAGGGTAACGACTCCGGAGCCCTGCCGGATGGCCGGAAGACCGAAGACGATAGTGGAAGCTCCGGCCATGCGCCGGAGGATGATCGGAAGGCCGCGGCCGACGGCGAGACGCCATTGCCGTCCTCTTCCGGTCGAGACTCGAAGGACGATATGGAAGCCTGGGCTCTGCGGGCAGTCTTGTCCGCCGGCGACGGCGAGATCGGTCAGGACCTCTTCGAACGGGCTCGGGACGCCATGAGACTGACTGCATCGCAGAGCGCGGACATTTCGCTACCGACGGCGGATGAGCCGCCGAAGGACGTCTCTCGAGGTCGCGACCTGCTCGACCGATCGGCGAGGGAATCGGGCCGAATCCGAGCGACCTTGCAGGGTTTGGTCCAATCCAGCCGTCTGCGGAAACCGGTGCACAAACGCTCGGGACACCGCGTGGATGGAAACCGGCTGTACCGGCTCGCGACCGGCGATGTGCGCGTATTCGACCGGCGCTCGCCGCAGGCCGCGCCCAATACCGCGGTGCATGTGCTGGTCGACCGTTCGCCCTCGATGAAAGCCGTGGTCATTCACGAGCAGAAAGCCATGGGCCTGCGAATCGACCTGGCGTGGGAGGCTTCGATGGCTTTGGCCCTGGCGCTGGAAGGCATCCCCGGGGTCAATCCCGCGGTCACGGCCTTTCCGGGACGCCAGGGCGCCGACGACCGCGTCTATCGCGTGATGGATCACGGTCAAAGGGTCCGGCAACGCGCGTCCTGTTACGGTTTCGGAACCGAGGGCGGAACGCCGCTGGCCCAGGGACTGTGGTACGCGGCCAGCCGATTACTGGCCTGCCGTGAGCCGCGCAAGATCATTCTAGCGTTGACGGACGGCGAGCCCGATAGCCTGGACGCCACCCAGGACATTCTCTCCCGCTGTGCCGCGACCGGCATCGAGGTGGTGGGGATCGGCCTGGGGCTGGAGGTCGGACAGGTGTTCGAACGTTCCCTGTCGATCCTGCACATCCACGAGCTTCGAGCTCGATTGTTCGAGCTTTCTCGGGATCTGCTGATCGCCGCATGAAACGAGCGCGCCGGCTTCGTGCCGGCGCCTTTTCAGTGTCTGCCTGCCGGGTGGGCACCGAAAAGGCGACTTCTTGTGCAGGTACTAATGGACCAGCACTCGATGATCCAAGCTGGGGATCGAAAACAAACAGCCATCGGATCGTCGTGTCGGGAGTTTCGCTCTCGGCACGATCCATGACCTACCCGCCTGGGGAGTAAACGACTCCCCATGAAAGGGCGTTTCTCCTCGGACTTTTACAACAGGAGAAACGAGCATGTACTTTGTCCTTGGACTTTGCATGATTGCGGCCGTCATGGTCGCGACCAACATCGTGTTCACCACGATGGCGAGGCTGGCTTCTTTCGCATTCGCAGCGGGAAAAGCCGGTTATGACGCGATCCGTGCTCAGCGCGCGCATAGCCACCGAGTCTACCAGCATCCTGCAACCGTGATGGCCACACCCATTCGGCCCATGCGGGACTGGGAAAAGGAATCGCGGTGGGTGCGCCAGCAGGTCCTTCTCGAGGGCCCGCGAGTCTGGCGTAACCCCAGCCCTGTTCTCAAGCAGATCGATTGGGAAATCGCCATCGAACTCAAAAAACAGAAACTGGCCCGCCTCAAGACCGAAACCGCACAGATTGTCCAGCAGCAGGCCAAGGCGGAAGCTCGGGTCATGCGAAGGAAAAGCAGATCAGCCAAACCGCTGACGGTTACCCAACAGGATGATCTATTTTCGGTGATCTCAGCGACAAGTCAGCCTGCTTCGCTGGCCGAAGCCGGCATAACTCTGCCGCTTGCCGCGCAATTCGGCGAATCTCCGGGTCATCCGGTTCGCCGCGAAGGACGGCATCCGTCAGTTCGGCAACCCGCTGTCCGAAGCGGTCGGCTCCGCCATTGAAAACCCGAAGTGTCCGGCCATTGGCGTATACCGTCCTGACCGGACTGCGGTCTACCCCATCCTCCAGCAGAAGGAAGTTAAGAGCGGCCTGCGCTTTCGCTCTGGCCATCTCCGGCCGAAGGCGTAGCAACCGAAGGACGCGCTCGCCGAGTTCGCGATCCTTCGGATCACCATCGTCGAAATGGCGATCTCGGACAAGATCCGCCAACTCGTTCATCTCGTTGAAATAGCGGTTGCATTCCTCGAGTACCTGCCTGGAATCGTCCAGGATCTCCTCGGGCGGAAGCGGCGGTTGGAGAAGCTGTTTCAGCTTTTGCAGCATCGGGACTTCCTCGGGAATTCTGTTCTATGACCAGAAGATAACCGAGAAAACCCGATAGGCAATACCCGACTACGGCCCGGCATACAGATCAGAAAGATGCCGTGGCGATCTAGCAACCCTTGAGGGGCGGACATTCCCCTCTAGGGGGATGGTCTGCCCCCTTCGGTCATGTCGAACCAAGGAGAAAGATCATGAAGAAATTCGTTGTCAGTTACGAGTTGGACTATCTCCACACGGTCCGAGTCGGAGTTACTGCACCGGATGCCGAAGCCGCGAAGAAAACTACGGAGGAAGCGTTCGATACCGGGACCCTCTGGGACAACACGGCCGAAATGCCGTTGTTGTACGACGACTTCGAGGAAATGGATCGCGGTCACGTGCTCGAGTTCGAGGCCCAGGAGGTCGAGGATTTTCCAGAGCCCGCGGCCTGCGTGCGGGAGATCATCCGGCGCGACAATGCGTTCGCCGCGTGCCGTGCGCTGATCGCTGCTTACCAGAGGGGAGAGGAATCCGAGTCCGTTGACTGGGAAGATGTGGATAAAGCCTATCAACTCGCGTTGAAGGCCATGCCATACCTGGCGAGGGAGCATGATGTCCTTTCCGGTGACGTCGTCAACTGAGGGAGGAGTCATGCCTTACCAGACCATCTGGGTCGAACCCGAAATCCTGTATCAAGGAACGGAGGTGACCATCCTCGCCAGTTATCACGAAGACGAGTGGGAAGAACCTCAATTCTACTGGGTTCGTCCCATCCCCGCAGGCTACGATCTCTCGGCTGAAGTGGAATTCGAATCCGTCGATCTTCGGGAAATCGGATTCCGTGGCGACTTTCGCGATGAACCAGAACGCTTGGATTTCATCCAGAAAGCGGTAGCGGAGGACCATCTCAAGCCTGTGAGACGATAGAACGAGCATCCATCAACAACCCAGCCGGGGAAAACACCAGGAAAACACCCCGGAGGGGTCGTTTCCCCGGCCAATGCTGGAGAAACGATATGACAAAAGTAGAAGGTATCTCCGAAGGTGGCCGCGAGCCCGAATGTGGCGATCTGGTCAACGCACTGAAAGAGTGCCTCGCCGCGATGGAGTCCATGCGCACCCAGATCGAACAGATGAAAGGCTTGTTCGATGATGCCGATGGCGCCATTGCCGGTGCGTGTCGGGATCACGAGGTGGCCGATTCCTTTGCAAGATCCGTGTTGGCATCGGAAGGAGGCGGTCATGGAAAATCCTGCCTGGACAGGCTTTACATCGCCACCGCCGCTTTGCGCGATCTCCATGTGGGCTTCCCACATGACGAGATTGCCGCCATGCATGGAACCGGTCTGAGCAACCTGGTTCGCGAACTCGTCAATTATCTCCGCGAAAACGGGGTCGACGACGAGGGGGCGCTGGATTGCGATGCAATGGAAGAAATCGAGCCACAGCAAGCCGAGCACACCGTCGCGGAAACTCCCGATGCGCTCTCTCCAGTACGCAGGGAGCACACGAAATGAGACGGTACGACCAAACGGATTTCGAGAGGAATCCAGGCAAGTACCGTTTGTTCAAGACGGCACGGATTGCTGAGGCGCCGCTTGCGGAAGACGGCTATCACGTCGGCAGAATGGTCAGCATCGAATACCTCGATACGCGGACCAACGCTGCCGTCGCCGGTCATCCTATCATGCCGCTGTATGCCGTGGACGGTAAGTTCTACCTGTTCGCCAGGGCGCTAGCGGATTTCGCGCTGGAATGACCGATCCCCATCGGGATAACCGTCCCGATGAGGCGGCCCTCGATGGTTTTTTCGCTATTAGGGGGAAGGATAAATTCTCCCCTTTTCCCAACCTGAGTGAGCGCTGCGGGATACCGCAGTGATTCTGTCAACCGCCCCTGCGGGATGTTTCGTCCCGCAGGGACCGAAGTGTCTCCGGGGGCTTTTTACTCCGGAGATCCCTATGAACGATGATTTTCAATACTATCCGACACCTCGCGCGCTGAGCGCCCGCGCCTGGGCCAAGTTCAAAAACCGGAACTTCGGCCGGCTACTGGAACCTTCGGCCGGCGAAGGACACCTTCTCGAGTGCCGTCCTGGCGACAGATCGCGCATTCCCGTCGACTGCATCGAGATCGACATCGCCAAACACCCGTCCCTGCGCGAGCAGGGCTTCGACGTGGTGGGCCTCGATTTCATGCAGTTCGATTCCGGGGCCGTGTATTCGCATATCCTCATGAATCCTCCCTTCGCCGAAGGCGCGAAACACGTGCTCAAGGCAAGGGAGATACTGGAGGATGGCGAGATCGTCGCCATTCTGAACGCCGAAACGGTCAGAAACCCGTTTTCGAAGGAACGCCAACTTCTCGTGCGGCTCATCGAGCAACACGGGGAGGTGGAGTACTTCCGAGACGCTTTCAGCGGACCGGACTCGACCCGCAGGACGGACGTGGAAATCGCGTTGGTCTGGTTCAAGAAAGAATCGGATTTCGGCGCGGAAATCGTCGGATCCATTCTCGACGATCTTCGTCAGGATAGGACAACCGGCGAAGAGCTGGCTCATGGCTACCACGACATGAACGACGTCGCACTACCCAACTCGTTCATCGAAAACGCGGTGCTGATGTTCAATGCCGCGGTTGAGGTCACGCGCCAGGCTGTCCTAGCCGACGCCCGTGCCCGCAAATATGGCCGGATGCTGGGGCAGACGCTGGAACGCCTGAACGGCGATGCTCCCGAGGACGATCTCGAATCCTCCCGAGAGTGGGTGAAGCGTGAGCTGTACGAGCGTTACAGAGACCTCAAGAACCGGGCCTGGACAGGCATCCTGCGTTCCACGGAGGTCGCATCGAGGCTGTCGACTGCAGCGCAAAAACGCGTCGAGGCAGAGTTCGAGACGATCAAGTTCTTCGAATTCACGGTCTCGAATGTTTATGGGTTTCTCCAGGGTATCATCGAGAAGCAGGGAGAAATTCAAATCGGCATGGCCTGCGATGTGTTTGACCTCATTACCCGGTATCACACCGACAACACGGTGTACTACATGGGCTGGAAGTCCAATGACAAGCATCGCACCTGCGGTATGCGCATCAAGACGACGCGTTTTGTCATTCCCGGGCATGCCGCCGAGGTGTGGCGAAGCGGTTTGTCCTGGGAATCTCAACAGATGTTGCGGGATCTCGATAAGGTGTTTGCCATGCTCGACGGCCAGGTCGAACCCGAGGTGAGTCTTGAATGGGTTTTCCGCTTCAAGTTCCGCGAACTTCGAAACGGCCAGCGCGTGAGCGCCTCCTATTTCGATGTCCGCTACTACCCCGGAGTCGGCACGATCCACTTCTTTCCAAAAGACAAGAAGCTGGTCGATCGTCTCAACCGGCTGGTCGGGCGCCATCGGCAATGGCTGCCATCGGAAGACGTCCATGTGAGCGGCGCGTTCTGGTTGCAGTACGAGCAGGCCGAGAAGTTCGACAAGGCATTCCGACACGGAATACGGAAGGCGCAGGGAAACCTGCGTGGGACCTGTAGGGACCTGTTTTGGACCGCACAATATGGATACGACGAGGAGAAGAGTCGAGCTCAGGAACTCCTTGCTGATGCAATGTCTGCAACGCTCGAACAGCACGGCATCGATCCCGAGGGATTGCTAGAAGATAGTCAGCAAATGCCGCTGCTTCTCGCATCTTGACCTCATCCGTCCAAGAGGAACGCTTTCCGCAGGAGTGCGTTCCTCCTTGGTGCGTTTTTTTCGTCACCCATTCCACCGGGGTTCCCAAGGCTTCGCATGCGGAAGACTTTTGGGAATTCCGGTTGGCCGGGTATTCTCGAAGTCAAGGAAACTAAGAGGAAAGCACAACGAATTGCTCAGGATCTTCTCGCAAGGTGGGGGAATGTCGTTGCGCAGCTATGACTAGCAAGGTCTGAGCACTTCGGAGACGATCGGCAGGATCACCAACTTTTCCTGGAGATCCTCGACAATAGCGAGATCGACAATGCTATCGCCGAATGGATCAAAACCCGAATTACCAGAGCGACCCCGCTAAGTCAGACCCTCGCAGACTAGCGTACCGGCGCAACATGGAGAGTTGCTTATGGCCAGTTATTCGCGCGATCTGTACGTCGCTCAGAGATGTACGCTCATACAGCCGACACACTGCTTCATGACGCAGGTCATGAAAGTGTAGATCCTCGCATTGTGCGAGTGCGGCGATTCTCCGCCATTTCTTCGACAGCTTATCACTGGTACCTCTCAATGAGTCGGTTTTTCCGTCCCAGAACGGGAACAAAAGTACGCCTTGGGTGTTGTTCATGTACCCGTCGAGAAGCTTGATGGCAACCGATGACAAGGGTACCTGTCGCTTACTGCCGTTTTTTGTCTTGTCGAGGAAGATCGTCTTTTTCGGAAGATCGATCTGCTTTACGGTTAGGGTATACATTTCCCTTAATCGCATGGCTGTTTCCAGTGCCAAATCGAATAGAAGCCGCCACTCCTCAATGTTCTCTTCGCTGATCGGACGCTCGCGTCCGATAGACTTGATGTAGTCCGCATCGCGAGCCAACACAAGCCTGATCCTGGTTTCTTCATCCGGAAGCAGTCTACGATCCCTTTCTGTGTCCTCGCGGGGTTCTCCGTCGACCGGCGCGTAGTTGGCATAGCCTCTCGGGAGCTGTCGGAGAGGATTAACGGCAAGTTCGTCGTGTTGAACATACCAATCGAGACATCTGGAGACGGCGCCGACGCGTTTTCTGATCGTGCCAGGCGCGAGCCGCTTGTTGCGTTTCAGGGAAGTCACCCATTCTCGCGCCCAGGCAATGGTAATACCAGAAGTCGGTGTCTGTTCCAGATCTGAGAGTACGAACTTAAGCACCTCCTTATCGAGGGAAGAGATCGCCTTCTCGGCCATGTACGTGGAAATCAGCTCTCCGAGAGTTTTCGCCTTCCTCTCATCCAGTAGCGCTTGGGGGATCGCCCCCTGATCGAGCATCGCTTCGATCCTTTTGGCATACACTGTCGCCTCGGCCTCCGAGTCGAACGTCGCGTAATGAGGCTTGGGCAAGATAGACCGGCGGATAACGACTTCCCAATTTCCTGTTTTTCTTTGTCTGATGGTTGCCATGGCGTCGACGGATAAATAAGCCGTAGATGTGTGGTTTTTGCCACACTTCAAGGAATTTTTACCCGATTTTTAACCATTTTTAGCGGTATTTTGCAATAAAAAAGGCGCCGGACTTTTGGTCGGCGCCTTTCATCTATTTGATTGTTTTACTAATTTTTGGAGGCTGAGGTCGGAATCGAACCGGCGTCCACGGCTTTGCAGGCCGCTGCATAACCACTCTGCCACTCAGCCCCGGATAATAAACTAAAAAGCCGCGACGAACGCGGCGGCTTTTTACA
>CADDYU010000190.1 GCA_902810705.1 Methylococcaceae bacterium | reverse complement strand
CTTGGCCTTCGCCAAGCAAGCCTTGGCCTGCTCTAAAACCTCCCGCCCGCTGGCCGTTCTCGCCATTGCCGTACCTCATGACAAAACACGGCTTATTGTTTCATCTATGATGTAGAAATGGAATAAATCCTGCTGCACGTGAAGGGGGCCTGTATGCAGCTGTTTCTCGAGGAAGTCGCTTCGCGCTACCCGGATGAGCAGATCATTAGGTGTTGGAGGGCGCTTACCTGGCATAAGGGTCAGCCATTCAGCCTGCCGGCCAATCGCCGTCTCTGGCCGCTACCCCCCTATGCGCCCGAACTCAATCCCGTCGAGCCTCTGTGGGACGACCGGCGGGAAAAATCTTTCCACAACCGGGTATTCGACCGTCTCGATGCCTTGAAGGATCACTTGGAAGCAGCCTTGCGGGCATTGGAAAAGGATCCCGCTAGGATTCCCTCCATCACCGCCTGGCCGTGGATTGTTAAGGCACAATAGATTAAGAAATGGAATAACGCGCTGAACAGCGCGTTCAGCAAGACCTACGCCTACGACGGCCTCGATTGCCTAGTCGACGTCAACCGCAACGGCGCAGACCTGCAGGCGTGGAACCTGGACAGCCTCGGCAACTGGTCCAGCCTCACCGAAGCCGACCTGACGCAGTCGCGCAAGGTGCTCGGCTACGACCCGCAGTACGACCTGCCGAAGGGCATCGACGCGTACCACGCGTCGGGGAAGCTCGGCGCCGAAGGGTAGGTGAAGCCGGTTCACTTGCTGTCTATGGATTCCCGAACGGCAGGCCGCCCGCGACCACTGCGCCGGCTGCGAGCTTGTTCACGCGAAGGAACTCCTTGGGGTCGGTGAACGCCGTGAAGAACAGCGGCTTCCCAGAAAACGCCAGCGGTGAGACAGGACCAACCGCCATGAACGGAAACTCCTGGAGGTCACGTCGGGGGAAGCTCTGCGGGTCGCGGAACGACTGGTAAAGTTCCAACGCCCGCTTGTCGCCGCCGACGAAATCTCGCAGGCGGTCGAACTCGCTACCCATCGCAAGGCCGAAGCCGAACGCGAGGATGCGTAGCTGCTGGAGAATCTCGTTGTCGATGCCGCCAAGCGTCTGGCTGATGAAGAACCAGCCGATGCCGTATTTCCGCGTTTCACGCACGGCGCGGCGAAGCATGAGGCGAAGACGCTCCGCGTGGGAATCCTCATCGAGCTTTCCGCTTGGAGCGTGCCGGTGTGCTTCGTCCAATACGACCAGAACATTCGCGCTATCACCGGAAGACAAGCTGGAGGTACCTTGGGCAACTAGGACTTCGAGCAGTTTTCCCAGAATCCGCCGCTGCAACTCTTCGGTCCAGAACCTCCCCTGGTTGCCGCGCGCAGAGAGGTCGATGACTACCACTGGGCGCGGAACCGATGTGTTCGCAGTCCCAATCAAGTCGTGGACGATTCCGAAAAGTCGTCTCTTTTTCGCACCGGCAGCAAACAGCTCGGCGATGGGCTGCCACTTGTCCCTGAAAACTTCCGTGAGCCGGTTATTCAGGATGTCCTGTACGCGGTTCTGCAACCTACGGCGTGGGTCGTTGCTCGGGAAGATGTATTGGAGGCTCTGGGCGTCCAGCAATCCGTTTAGGGCTGCGGTGAGAGCCGCCTCGGTATTCAGGCCGGCGATGGGGAACGACTTCCTGCCGCTGGCCTCCGCCCGCTCCAGAGTGTTTCGCATCACTTCTGCTGCCCGCACGGCGTTGGCGCTGTGCGTAACCGTTAGCTCCTCACATAGCCCAAGGGAGATGAGCATCTCCTCGAACGTCGTCCAATCGTCAAGCTGAATATCGCCGATGCCGTACGACTGGATTCCCCGGCCCTGCGCCTTCATCACTTGGTCGATTGGTAGGCCCTGTTTACCCTGCCGTTTACCCTGCATTTCCAGCGTGAACTCGCCCTGGGGGTCAATGATGAGCAACCCCATCTCGCGGTGCTTCGCGTACGCGCACAGCATCATCTTGGCGAGGCCCGACTTGCCGGAGCCGGTCTTCCCGAAAACGCCAAGATGATACGCTTCCCCGGCACCCCCGGCCCCGCTGCCAAAATGCTTGAACCACATGGGGTACATCACGTCGTTTGCGTACGCCTTGCCCAAGTAAACGATTTCGGACTGATAGACCTTCAAGAGGTTATCCAAGAGCAGCTGGTCGACGCGGAAGACCCGCGTGCCGGTCGGCGGCACCATGCCCAGGACTTCCGGGTCGTAGCCCTGTTCGCTCGCCTTGAACGTCGCTCCGACCACGAGGTTGGCGATGCGCGTGTCCTGTCGATTGGTGATTGGCGGAATCTCGCCTGTCCGCTTTATTAGGTTGCGGAAGACGGAGTCCTCATGCCAGCGGTTGCGAAGCTCGATACCTACCACCTGCCCGACGGAGGTGATAGGCGTGCCGTTCTGAGTGGCTTGGAAAGCGGTGAGCGCACCGACCAGCCGCTCTTCCGTCGCCTCCTGCAACAAGTCAATCGTCAGCTCCGTGTTCGTGGACGGGCTTCCGATGACGGCGAGGTCTTGGGTTCGGGGGGTGGACACGCGTTAGACGCCTCCTCGGCCGCCTTCGGTGCGGTAGTTCTGCAAGAACAGTAGGGTGGTTTCGATGTCAGGTGAATCCCCAACGACGTGTTGTGCCACCGCGTGTTCGATGACGGCAACCCCAGCACCCAAGCTTTTCACCATCCGGTCTGCCAGAAACAAGGGGTATGTCTCAATGACCGCCGGGCTGAAAAACTGCCTCAGGATTCCTTCAAGGACGATTGCGAGCCGCGAGTTGCTGTTGGCGATGACGCCGGGCAGTTCCAGCCGGAGCGCGGGGAGCCAGCCGTATGGTCGGTAGTAGACCACTCGCAGGTCGTGGAGCAGCCGGTCCATTTCGCGTAGGTCTGCGGGGCTGCACGTTACCACGTCCTGCCCGCTCACTCGGATGGAGTCAGGCAGGTGGTACTTCTCCTGCTTTGGCAGCACCGGCAGCGGCTTGGTGTATTCGCCGGGTTCGAGGAACATCGTTGCCAGCGTCTTGCCATCGACGGCGACGTCCGCCAGGGCGGGGAACATCGAGGACAACTCATTCCGCGCGGTGAACTTCGGCACAGCGACGGTTCGTTCGCTGGCGAGCAGCTTCTTGAGGCTGTTCATGATGCCGCCGTTCCAGCGGTTCAAGAACTCACCCGCTATGGCGAGCGGTGGATTCTTCTCCAAGCTGACGAGGCCTTGGTTCAAGTAGATGACGAGCGAGGCGAAGGAGCCGTCCAGAAGGACGAGGTCGTGTGGGGCCTGGTGGGCGAGGCTCAGCTCCATCGAAATCATCATCCCCCGGAGGACGCCGACCGTTTCGACGGCGTGGGGAAGCGATTCGACCCACATCTCGTGGTATGGCTGGGGCCAGTAGCGCTTCGCTTCCTTTGAAGTTCCCTCTACGGCTACGGCGGCTGCGGCACAGAGGTCGACGGCGGTCAGATGATGCACTTGATAGGAACCATCGACGCCCGCGACAGACGGCTCCCTCGGCACGTCGAGGTCTGCCTTCCGCATGATGAGTCCATTTTGCTGCGCCGTCGCCCGAATCACAGGCTTCGCGCCCCGCAGCTTCGCCAGCCCGTTGGAGACGCCGGTGGCGACGGAGCCGCACTTGGCGAGCAGGTCGCGTACTAGCGCGTCGGGAAGGTCTGCGAACGGTTCCATGGCTTTGCTTGCTTCCGCGCGGTTCAGCTCTCGTTGGTGACGGGCCACAGTCGGTACTGCTCCCGCTGGAAATCGCGGTAGTCCGTGACCCGCTCGGCACGACCGAGCAGCCACCTTTCGCGAAAGACTCCGACGAGTTGCTCAACGCTCCAGTCGTGAAAGGCCGGCCGAGAAACGTCGCCTTTCAAGAACCGGACAGCGTCCCGCCCCAGCGGCGCGAGGAAGATTTCACGCTCAATGCCGTGGTAGGTCAAATCGAGCGAAAGGCCGAGGGCGTGAAGGCACTTCCGCACGACCTCTCGCTTATTTCGGAATCCTGTTCCCCAACGCTCCGCCTTAGCGGTCGGCTCGCATCGGTCCTCTGCGAATACACGCAACGCATCGTAGACGCCATTGGAAAAATGGAAGTCGCCGGAGCCGGTGGTGAACCCGACGCTCCGCCAATACTCATTGCCATTCACGCGCAGCCGGTTGTAGACCGACGACCGCCCAAGCGCGGAGGTCGTGCTAATCATCGCCAGATAAGGCGGCCGCTTCCTGCGCTTGATGAGACTGAACGTGTCCGCGTACCGCTGGCGGAACGCCCGGCGTACCTCGTTGCTTAGGGCCAGCATCGCAACGAGCTTGCCGCAGAGGAGGTTTGAGTACGGCGGCACCGCCCCCAGCACGTAAGCGTCCATCAAGTGCCAGAGGTTCTTTCGCTTCGCTTCGCTGTCCCAGCCAATCCACTCGTCGCGCGCACGCATGGCAAACACCGGGTCGCCCAAGCCGATGAGTCCCATCAACTTGCCGTTCGACTCGTCTATCACCAGAAATCGCAACCGCCGACCGTACCCTGCGGAGACGGGGATACTCCAATGGAGCGATGCGTATCGGAACAGCAACTCGTCATCAGTGCCACGCTCCACGTACGCCAGCCGAGGCCGAATGGCTGTTGGGGACACTTCACTGCCGTTGGCGATGAACGAGAGCAGGTGTTCCTCGCGGCGGCGCAGCGCGGGTTCTGCGAGCTGCAGCTTGTGGATGGCAGCGACGGAGTGGAGGCGTCGAACGTCATCCTTCTCGAATTCGTCGGGAAGGGTGATACGGCCGCGCTCGACGATGTAGCCCTGCCGACGAAGAGATGCGAACACTGCCCTGCGCAATTTGCGAACGTCAGCGTCCATCTTCCTCGGGGACAAGGGTTAACCGACAAGCGCACTCAACCACTACATCGTACCTCAAGGCGTCTCCGCAGGCCATCCCACGGCCGATTTCGACCTGACTTTCCGGGTTTGAGGGCGGGCAGAGACCAGCATCCGTGTCTCCGTCTCCTCCTGCTCCGGCCTTTCACGTGAAGCAGCCCAATCCTTGTCGCGGGCTCGCAGCCAGTGCCACCTGCGCCCTGTCGGCATGTGCAAAGAGAAGAGCGATCGACGGCTTGGGCGACGGGGGATCGACCGACGCCGATCGATTCCCCCCGCCGCCGCGGCTGACCACGGCGCCAACGAAACGCGTTACTCGCCGGCCGGCTTCGCCTTCTCGGCCTTCGTCGGCTTCTCAGGCTCCTCCGACGACTCATCCGACGGGGTCCTCTTCTTGTCGTCCGCCTTGCCGTGGACCGTCACGTTCACCTGCCGGCTCTTGTTCATCCGCTTGATCGACAGCCGAAGCGCCGATATGGATAGGAAATTCAAAGGCATTTTCGGCAAGGATAGGAAATATGGATAGGAAATTCATGGATGCCTTGGCTGAAGGCTAATGACGACATCAATACACGATTGCTGCTTCGTTCACGTTTCATGGTGTTTCTCCTTTCATGATCACTTGCCAAATAATTAAAGAACGTGTCCGAGACCCTGATCGGAATGGACTAAGGCCTCGTGCTTGCAACTCTAGGCGGAGATAACAACAGCGAAAATCCCGTGAATACGATTGGGCATCCCGCGTTTAGGGGAGGCTAAGGGAAAAAATGGGCCAGCTGTGTGGCGCTAGCTTCGGTGCGTGGCGCCCATATTAACCGCGGAGGACACGGCGATGATCAAGCAGACTGGGGGATCAATAAGCTCAAGGTCGTTCCGCTTGGTGATGGTGTGATCTCTAAATTTGCGCCCAGCGCCAAAGCGCGCCTGCGCATGCTCGCAATCCCGTGACCTTGGCGGTCACCCGCGAAACCGCTGCCGTCGTCGGCGACCCGGATAAAAACGTGTTCGTGCGTCACACCCGTTTGGACGATGATGGTTTTGGCGCGGGCGTGCTTGATAATGTTGGTAAATGCTTCTTGGAGGATGCGCAGAATATGCGAGACGTTCTGTGGCGTCAGTGAATCGAGCTTCGGCACTTCGCGTACTTGCCAGTCCAAGCGAATGTTTTGCCTCTTCAATCGGCCTTCGAGCCGATAGCGAAAGTTTGCCAAGACAGCCAGTAGATCGCCGTCAGTCTCTTCCAGCGAGTCCACCGTCAGCCGTACGCTGTCGAGGCACTCGCGGATCTCGTTCGCGACCTCCGCCCGGGGCGCTTCGCCAGCCTCAACCAATTGGACAGCCGCAATCAATTGCGAGCCAACGCCGTCGTGCATATCGCTCATGATGCGTCGGCGCTCTTCGGCGATGGCCTTTTCTTGTTCCAGTTCTTGCAAACGTTGGAAGTTCTGCGCAAGCTCCGCGTGCTTCTGTGCGACACGCCGCTCCAACTCCACATTGAGGCGTTCCGCGACTTTAAGCGCCTGTATGAAGCGGTTGGTCAGAAGCCACCCCACCACGAACGACAATAGAACCATCACATAGGACACGAAGTAGAAGCTATCAAAGGCGAGCATATCGCGATGCACGAGTCCATCATGGATGGAGGCCACGATAAGGAGCGCCCATACCGCCCCGAGCAGTGCCGCTACGAACGTGCGCGTGCGCCACGCTTCGCGTATGAGGAACCCCTCAAAAACGATGGCGGCCGGTACGATCACGAACGACCAATTGTTAGCGACCGAGTGGAACTCGACCGGACCGGCGAGATACATCACCAACGGCCCAAGCATGGCGTAAGCGATGAGGATCTTCTCAAAACGCGGCCGGTGGAGCCGAGAGTAGCGCATCGCGAGAACAACGAACAGGAGTGCGCACCATCCGAAAGAGCTCTGCACCCAAATGTCCCAATAAAACGTGGGTATCGGAATGTCTCGTATGATCATATGGGTGGACCGGACAGCCCAAAGGAGCGTGAACACAGAAAAGTAGACGTATACCGCCCCTATTCTGTGTCGGACCCATAATACAAACGCAAACAAGCCTAGCGCCGCAATGACGATATTGCAGAGCTGAGGAAAGATGATTTGAAGGAAATACCGCCGCTCGTAGTGCGGACGAAGTTCGGATTCAGGGCCGACCGTAACCTCGCCGAGGCCACCACGCGAATTCGGATAAGCCCAAAGCCTGACATGCAAGGTGTTGGCGCCTTGCTTTAACAAACCCGGCGAAATGGTGAAGAACTGAGGTCTGTTCCAATGACGGGCGACTGGCTCTTCGAAGCGCCCTCCGCTACCAATAAACGCCCCGTTGATATAAAAGCCCGCGTTCATGCTGAGCTTGCGCACATGCACGGCATACAATTGATCCGGCTGGTGCGGGAGTTCGAAGCGCAAGCGATACCAAGCGTTCCCGCCTAGCCCGGGGCGCGACCGGTTCCAATTATCCGGTAAAGGTTGCGGTTGCCAGACTGCGGCATCAGGGGGAGTGATAGCACCATCGAGAACGAACTCGGCGGCGTTTAGGATTAGGATAGAATCGGCGGCATAACTCCCGAGAGGGAGAAGCACGAACCATGCGAATGCCAGACACAGCGCCGCACGGCGCGCGGTTTTGCAAGTCTGGCACTTACTTAATAAGGCCCATTCTGCTCGCCTCATATACGGCTTCTCCTCGCGAATGCACGGCAAGCTTCTGATAGGTCTTTTTGACGTGGGTCGTCACCGTATGGGGCGAGATCTCCAGCAGCGCGGCGATCTCCGTGAATCTGAATCCCTTGGAAATCAGGGATAGAATTTCCGATTCCCGCGCGGACAAGGCTGGCTGATCGAGTGATGGCGCAACGTCATTTACCGGCCGCAGCTTTTTCAACAGTTTCCGAGCAATGACCGGACTGATCGGTGAACCACCCGCGCGCAATTCTTTAATCACGTCGACGAATTCTTCCGGCAGACTGTCCTTCAATAAATAGCCGGTAGCGCCGGCTGCGATACTCGCGAGCACGTGTTCTTCGTCGCCGAAGACGGTCACAACCATGGCGTCCGTGTCGGGATAACGCCGGGCGGCCTCGCGAATGATCTCGATGCCGCTCATGTCGGGTAGCCCTAAGTCCACGAGTAATTCCATTTCTACATCATAGATGAAACAATAAGCCGTGTTTTGTCATGAGGTACGGCAATGGCGAGAACGGCCAGCGGGCGGGAGGTTTTAGAGCAGGCCAAGGCTTGCTTGGCGAAGGCC
>CADDYU010000189.1 GCA_902810705.1 Methylococcaceae bacterium | reverse complement strand
CCGTGCGCGTATAAGGCGGTGGTGGATTGACGGGGACAACCGCGATCTTCTCGCGGTTTTCTTGGCCGGCGCATCCCGGTATCCCGAAAAACATAAGGAGCAGGACCGTACAGCGATAAGCTTTCATCGGTCAACCACTTTTTCGGCAGGGAATTTGCACTCGGATGTGGGCGCCGGTTTTGCCGGGTCGAGGATCTAGGGCTTCCACCTTGCCATGATGGTTTGTAACGCACTCGCTGACGATCGCCAAACCCAGACCCGTGCCGCGGATCGCACCGTCTTTAGCCGCTCTCCCCTGGAAAAAGGGCTCGAAGATTTGTACGCGTTCCTCCGGCGCGATGCCTGGCCCTTCATCTTCGATGTCCAATTCCATATGGCCGCCGCTCTGGCCCAAACTAATTCGGATTTCGCCTGCAGCAGGCGAATATTTAATAGCATTCGATAAAAGATTATCAACGATTGTCCGGAGTTGCTCCGGGCTGCCTCGGACCTGCACGGATCGTAGTGCCGGTTTGACTGAGATCGATTTGGCGCGCAGCCGGATCTGATTGTCTTCGATGACGGATTCCACCACTTGGCGGACATCAACCTGCTCCCGCCGGAACGCGGAAGGGCGAGTGTTGACCTGGCTGTAATTGATCAACTCGGCAACCAGGGAGTCCAGCCTTTGGGTATTGCTCATCAGGATATGAGCAATCTCCCGCTGCTCGGTATTAAGTTCGCCAACCACCTCGTCGACCAATAACTCGGTGCCTTCATGAATGGTCGCAAGGGGCGTCTTGAGTTCGTGGGAGACATGGCGCGTGAATTGTTGTTTGGCTTCCTCAAGGGAACGCAGCCGATTTCGAAGCCAATCCAACCGTTCGCCTAGATATTCCATGTCCTTGGGTCCGGTCACTCGGACCGGTCGGACCAAGTCGCCGGCGCCAAGACGGCGGATGGCAAAATCCATTTGGCGCACCGAGCGGATAATCAGAAAGATTAGCAGCGAAATCAGCGCCAAGGAGACCGGGAGCCATACCGAAGAGCGAACCAGCACATTTTGCTGCACTTTTTCCGACAGCGCCTCAAGTTGCTGGACTTCTGCCGCGGTGGCGCTCGAAATGGCTTGGGCGATATTCCGCGTCTTTCCGGTGAGTTCGGCAAACAAGGTATTGGCGCTGTCCAGCCGCAATGACTGGACTTCCGCGGGCGATTCCCGCGTCGTTGGGATTTGAGACTTGTTCCGGCCGTTCAACTTGGCCGGAGCCGCCTGCTGGGACGCGAAAACGCCTTGGTAAAGGGCTCTCGCATCCACGGCCAAGTTATCCAACTGTGTCGTCAGCGCCGAGCCCGGATTAAGGTCCGAAAGCTCCTTCAGTACCTCGACAAAGTTCGTATAAGCGCCACCCAACGCCGCCCGACTATCGGCGTCTTTCAACACAAGGTAACGCTTGGTTTTGCGTTCAAAGTCCAAAAGACGCTCGCGCAACATCTCGTTCTTCTGGGTGAGTTGCTCCACTTGCAAGACGACGAGTTGAGAGGTCCCGGCCAATTGCTCGATCGCTCGCACCATCGACACGAGAGTTGTGATCAAAGGCAGGACGGCCAAGGCGAAGCCGAGCAAAATCAAGGCCCTTAAAGAGAAGGGATGTAGAAGTTTGGCAAGCGTCGACATGAGTAAAAAATTAAGTGCTTTAGTAACAGAGAAAATGACCTCGTGAGGCTCTTGTCGGCCCTAAGGCGCCTCTGCCCCAGAAGACAAAGCAAGGCACCAAAGACGTCCGTGAATTTGCTCTTGATCTTTCAAGACAAGGCCCCTGTACCTTAAACGGCACGAGGTTTCTCACATTGGCGGAGAAGGCTGTAATTGCAGTCGATGGCGACAGCGCCCAGTGCCGTGGCGTAAATGGTTTTCGATTATTTTGCCGACAAACGTAGGACGAGTTACCGAAAAGTCGAATTTTGGGACATTTGAGTCTATGAGCTTTTTCAGCCGCCTTCCGAGGCCGACTCCCTCCCGCAGTACGCTCACCCAATCCATCCGCCGACCGACCATCGGCGGGAGAAGCGAGGATCCGATCTCGGCCAAGGACACTCCTCAAGGCTTGGACGCCGATCGATGTCTATTTTAAGGAATCGAAAAATCCGAGGATCAGGCTCAAAATTTCGCGTAGTGTACCGGGCCTGTGGCTTGGCCGCGCCCCGACAGGGCCATTTGACGGGAGAGTTATTCATAATCGGCAACACGTTTTACAATATCACGTCTACCCGCTGTCGCGTCCACCGCGTGATCATCCTTCTTCAAGTCGTCCTCGCACTCAAGATGCGCATCGCCTTTCATCCGCTGCTCTCGATTGCCGCGTTGGCCGTTCTTTGGCACATCGCCGCCATGGCCGCGGCATCGCCCCTGCTGCCTTCCCCCACGGCGGTCGCGGCGGTGTTGACCAGGGAAATCCAATCCGGCCAATTGCCCTACCATCTCGGGATCACGCTGGCTCGGCTCGCGGGCAGCTTCGCCCTGGCTATGAGCCTCGGTACGTGGCTCGGCATCCTCTTGGGCCGGCATCCAAAGCTAGACCGCTTCTTCGACAGCTGGCTGGTACTGTTCCTGAACATTCCCGCTCTGGTGACGATCATTCTGTGCTACGTCTGGTTCGGATTAGTGGAAAGCGCCGCGATCGCCGCCGTGGTCATTAACAAGCTCCCCAACGTCATCGTGACTATCCGCGAGGGTACTCGCGCGCTGGACCGGGATCTCCTTGAAATGGCCGAGGTCTACCGCTTCGGCCGCCTGAAAACCTTACGCCATGTCGTATGGCCGCAACTTTACCCGTTCGTCCTCGCCGCTTCGCGCACCGGTCTTGCGCTGATCTGGAAGATCATCCTGGTGGTCGAACTCCTGGGACGCAGCAACGGGATGGGCTACCAATTGCATTTGTTCTTCCAGATGTTCAATGTTTCGGCCATTCTCGCCTATACCCTCGCCTTTGTCGTGGTCGTCCAACTGATCGAACTCGGCATCCTCAAACCCTTGGACCGGCACGCGAGGCGGTGGCGCCGGTGACCGAGGTCCGCATCGAGATCGCCAGCAAACACTACCGGATCGAAGGCCGTCTAGACCCGGTGCCGATTCTTCGGGATGTCCGGCTGACCCTCGCCTCCGGCGAATTCGCCTGCCTGGTGGGTCCTTCCGGCTGTGGCAAGACCACTCTCCTTAACATCGTGGCGGGGCTGGATCGGGATTACCGAGGCTCCGTCGAAATCGCGGCAAGGCGGACTCAGCCGCGCATCGGCTATGTATTCCAGAACCCAAGGCTGTTACCCTGGCGTACGGTGCGGGAGAACATCGCCCTGGCCCTGCCGGAAGCGACCGATCCGGCCTATGTGGATCATCTGTTCGAGGTAGTGGGGCTGAAGGACACCGGCGACATTTACCCGGAACGGCTGTCGGTGGGCATGAGTCGCCGTGCCGCCCTGGTCCGCGCCTTCGCGATCAACCCCGATCTGCTACTGATGGACGAACCTTTCGTATCCTTGGATCCCCCCACCGCGCGCCGCATCCGCGAACTGGCGACAAGGCTCTGGCGGGAACGGCCGCATACGGTCCTGTTCGTGACTCACGATTTGCACGAAGCCATCGAGCTCGCCGATCGACTGGTCTTCCTCGCCGGCTCTCCAGCGTCGGTGATGGGCGATATTCCGATAAAGCTGCCCCGCCGCGAGCGCAGCAACGAGGCGATCGAGAGTTTCCGCCGGGAGCTCCGCGCCGAATATCCGCTCATCCGAAGCTTGCTCTAGAAGACTAGAAATCCGCTGCCCTTCGAAGCTCCGCCAAGGAGCGGATCGGCGGCAAGCAGCTGTTTCCAGTGCAAACATAAGCCACTTCGCCGGATTCCGCCCGGCGGGCCGCGAGTTCGCCCGGCAAATCCGACATCGCGTTAGGAATGGCGAAGACCAGCGGAGGCGGCTCCCGGCTTTGCGCCGCTTCGATCCAGCCGGGCAGCGCCTCGGGCCGGCCACGCAGGATCACCAATTCCGATGGAGACAGCCACTCGGCCAAGGCCGCCAGCAGTGCCCCGTGGCCATGGGGATACTGGCGCACACCTGGCACGGCGGCCTTAATGGCCCGCTCCGCCGCCTCCGTATAACGTCGTTCGCCCACCAACTGGCCGAGTCGCAACAGGACCAGAGCGGCGACGCCATTGCCCGAGGGCGTGGACTCATCGGCCAGGCTTTTCGGCCGGTGGATCAGGGTTTCATGGTCGTCGGAGGTAAAGAAAAATCCGCCCCGTTCAGGGTCCTCGAAGCTGTCCAGTAGCCGGTCGGCGAGGCTCAGCAGCCAATTCAGAACGTCGCTGCGCCAGCGGCAGCGCAAGAGTTCCAGGCCGGCATCCAGCAGGAACGCGTAGTCGTCCAGATAGGCATTGAGATGGACTTTGCCATCCTTGTACGCCGCCCAAAGGCGCCCCTCCTCGCGCCGGCAGACCCGGCCCAGGAAATCGAACGCCCGTTCCGCCGCTTCGATGAAGTCGTCCCGCCTCGACAACCGCCCGGCCATGGCCAATCCCTTGATCATGAGCGCATTCCAGGCGGTGAGAATTTTATCGTCCAAGCCGGGTCGCACGCGCTGTTCCCGCGCCGCGCGCAGCTTGACGCGCGCCAGGGCGAGCCGCCGTTCCGCTTCACCGAGGGTGATGTCGAGCGAGGCGGCTACATCGGCCAAGGGCCGCTCGACATGCAGATGTCGGTGCCCCTCAAAGTTGGGAGTTTGATCCAAACCATAATGGCGTTCCGCTACGGCGTACTCGTCCGGCTCCAGCAAGGCTTGCACCGCCTTGCGGTCCCAGACGTAATATTTGCCCTCCTGGCCCTCCGAATCCGCATCCAAGGCCGAATAGAATCCGCCTTCCGGCGACCGCATTTCCCGGATGACCCATTCCGCCGTCTCCTCCGCGGCCTTGCGGAACAAGGCATGGTCTGAGACTCGTGAGGCTTCGGCGTAGAGGGCGAGCAAAACCCCGTTGTCGTAGAGCATCTTCTCGAAATGGGGAATCTGCCAGCCCTCATCCACAGAGTAGCGGTAGAATCCACCGCCGAGCTGATCGAACAACCCGCCTTCGGCCATTTTCTCCAAGCTCTTCGCGACCATTTCAAAAGCGCCCCGGTCTTGCTTGCCGCTTCGCCACCAGCAACCCAGCAGAAATTCGAGATTGGAGGCCTGGGGAAACTTGGGCGCGCCGCCGAATCCGCCGTTCACCGGGTCGAAATCCGCCTCCAGCACTCGCCGGGCCTGGATCAGTACGGACTCGTCAGGCGCTCCGATATTGTCGTCCGAACTGACCGAGCGCAGGATGTCGGCGAACGAGGCGTGGTGCGCCTGTAAGTCGTTCTTTTGCTCGTGGTAATACTCGGCCACCCGCTCCAGAACCGTGCGGAAGGCCGGGAGTTGATAGCGCGCGGTCTTGGGAAAATAGGTGCCGGCGAAAAACGGCAGATGATTGTGCGGGTTGAGAAACACGGTCAGCGGCCAGCCACCGCCGCGCCGCGCCATGATTTGATGGGCGAGTTGGTAAATCTTGTCGAGATCCGGGCGCTCTTCCCGATCGACCTTGATGTTGACGAACAATCGGTTCATCAGCGCCGCGGTCTCGGGGTCCTCGAAGGATTCGTGGGCCATCACGTGACACCAATGGCAAGCCGAATAGCCGATGGACAGCAAGATGGGCTTGTTCTCCCGGCGCGCCTTTTCCAAGGCTTCCTCGCTCCAGGGATACCAATCCACGGGGTTATGGGCGTGCTGCCGCAGATAAGGACTCGTTTCGGAACCTAAACGGTTGCGGTGGGTTTCGCTCATAAGGTTAATCCCTAGTAAGGAGCCGCTTGGGAACAAGCGCGGTGAAACCTGGCCGGGTATGGCCGGGCCGATCCCCGAAAAAGCGCATTCAGCGGCCGGAAAAATACATTAGAACTCTCGGAAGCCGGAACGCTCCCTGATCGGAGGGAGTGAAAGAGCCATGATGTAACTTTTTGAAGTGAAACAGCGCTGCTGCCATCCAGCGAGATCAGGGCGACGAGGATTGGCGACGCTATTTCTCGCTGGAACATCCCAGATTCGCCTAAGTCCAATTTTTCATCGAGGGAGTTAGACCTAAATAACGATATCTTTCAAAAGAAACAAGAGGTGCGCCATGACGACAAAGAAATCATTGTTGAGTACGGTCTTCGGCCTCATCATCGCCGGCTTCACGATAACCGGCGTAGCCCTGGCCGAGCCACACGGCAGCGAGGCCTCGGGCGCTCAGGAACCATCCGGCAGCGGTGGTCTGATTTACACCAATAAGGCATTCAATCAAGCGGTGTACAGCTATCTGAATGTCGCCGAAGCGCAAAGGATCGCTAAACCCGAGATTCGGTATGTCAGCCGAGCCTACGGACCGAACATCTACAGCTATCCTCGAATGGTCCCGGACACGGTTACGGCGTTTAACGTGCAATTTATCAACAATGCCTACGGGCCGGCCATTTACAGCTATCCGGGCTTGTATCAACAGCACGGCAAGGTCGAAATCCTGCCGTTCTTAGAATGATTGAGCCTCCGCGAAAGACCCTGGCTCATCGTCGGGGTCTTTCGGCTTTCGCTTCTACGTTGAATTCCCGCTATCCGGAGCGAGGTTGCACCGCGGCGCTAAGGGCGGACGGGGGCTCAAGAACAGCCTCCGCCTTGTTTCTCATCCCCTCCAGTGCCACGGCTACCGCTGCGGCACGGGTCACCACGCCCAATTTCTCGAAAACGTGTTCCAGATGCTTGTTGACGGTACGGGGACTGCTGCCGAGGATCTGACCCACTTCCCGATTGGTCTTGCCCCGGGAAATCCACATGAGAATTTCCGCTTCCCGCAGGGTAAGCCCCAAACAGCTTTTCAAAATATCGAGATTCCAGGTTCCTGAGGATTCCTGCAGGAGCAGCAAATATTCTTGCACCCCGTGGCACGGCGCGAGCCGGGCCGTAAAGCGCTTGCCGGCGCCTTGACGGGTGAATGACTCGGTTTTTTCCCAGCCATCGCCGGCGGCTATGCATCGCCGGGCCCATTCGGCCAGTACCCTGGGCAACGCGGCCGGTTCGGAAAGGCTTACGGGAGCTTCCGGGCCAGCCAGTTCCGCGAGCCACCGGGAAGCTTCCGGCGTGATCCAGATGAGCTTGGCTTCGGCATCAACCGCAAGAGCGGCTAGGCCGCTTCGTGACAGGGCCCATTCGGAACGGCGGATCAAGCGCGACTGCGCCAGATGGCTGGCGACTCGGGCCAAGACTTCCGGGTGACGAATAGGCTTGACGATATAGTCCACGGCCCCCTCGCCGAAGCCCCGCAGCAGGTCGTCCAGTTCGCTCAAGGCAGTCATGAAGACGATAGGTATGGCACCGGTCGCGGGATCGGCCTTGAGATGCCGGCAGGTCTCGAAGCCATCCATGCCCGGCATAATCACGTCCAGCAGGATGATGTCGGGCCGTACATAACGCAGCTGTTCGACGGCGGAAAGCCCGTCGGTCGCCACCAGGACCCGGTATCCCGCTTCTTCCAGCGCCTCCGAAAGAAACGCAAGATTGCCGGGAGCATCGTCCACGATCATCACCGTGCCCTGGACAGACTCTTGTTGAGCGTTCATCGCGTTACCTCGTCGAGGATAGAAGACTGGCGTGGATGCAAGATTTAAACGGATTTGGGCTGGCCACCCTCGATGGCCAAGAGTTTCTTGATATCGGCCAACCTGAATTCCTTCGCCAGACCTTGCAGATAGTGTGCATAGGGCAGATATTTGAGATCCTCCTCGATCAGCATTTTCAGCCGGTCGGTTAAACCCCGCAGATCGCCGATCTTGGCGCAAGCCGCCAGATCCTTGACCACACCCGCCGGTGGCAGAGCCATAGCCTCGTCATCGCTCGACAGGCATCGCCCGGGCGCAGGCTTGTCTTTTCGATACACCCAATCCAGGCCGAGATGCAGTTTCAGCTTCTGCAGGAGATCCGGAATTTGGATGGGTTTGGCGAGGAAATCATCGCAGCCGGCGGCGAAGGCGCGCCGACGGTCGGCCGGATAGGCATTGGCGCTCACCACCACGATCGGCCCCCGCCAGCCGGCCGCCCGCAGCCGACTGGCGGCATCGATGCCGCTCATGCCGCTCATCATCAAGTCCAGCAGGACCAGGCTAGGGCCTTG
>CADDYU010000188.1 GCA_902810705.1 Methylococcaceae bacterium | reverse complement strand
TCGCGACAGCAAGGGAACGCTGTCCGTGGTCTTGGCAGGGCATCCCAGACTGAAGAATGATCTGCCCGGGCGAGCTCAGGGCCTTCACCAGGATCTGCTGACCGCCGGTGTGCCGCGGTAGCCCCTGAAAGGCGATGGTTCCTGGCCGAGGTTCTAGTTCCGTTCTCCCGTCAGGGTGGGCCCATTCTCACGCGAATGTGGTCCCGAGACACTGGATATTCTCAGTGGATCCGGTTCCTAAACCGCCGATGTTCTCGATTCCGGCGGGTTATGTTCTCAGGCCACGCCATGGAGGCAGTACGACACCGCACTAGTGGCAGGGATGGGAAAACCCTCCTGCAGAGGTTTTTCCCTGTTCATGCCCGGTGCCCGCTAATATTCCCAGGCCCCCGAAACCGCGATAAAGCTGCCGGTCAAGCTCTCGCAACTTTCATAGACCAACCACCCTACGGTGGATGCTATTTCCTCAGGTCGAACGGGCCTGCCGAGCGGAATTTGCGCGGCCATCGACTGGCGTTCAACCGTGGTGGTAGCGCCTTCCTCGACCAATCCCGGACAAACGGCATTGACGCGGACCCGTTTTGGCGCAAGTGCGACCGCGAGCGATTTCGTTAGCACCGCAACTCCCGCCTTGGCGGCACAATAGGCGGTAGACATCGGCCAGGCCCTGATATGTTCAGCGCCGGAGAAAGCGAAGTTGATGATGTGCCCCCGCGTCTGGCAGAGGTAAGGCGTGGCGAAATGCACGACGTGGAAGCAGGTGTGAAGATTCAGGGCAATCACCGTGTGCCATGAATCGACAGTGACATCGTTGAGATCGCGATAGTCAAAGGGCCCGACGACGTTGATCAAGGCGTCGAGACGACCGAATCGATCGATGAATTCATCGACCATCTTCCGGGCGTTGTCGGCTTGGGTCAGATCATACGGCAATCGATGGCTAATGCAGCTGTGCTCGGCGAGTTGTTCCTGCAGGGCGGCAATCGCTTGGCCATTATGATGATAGTGCAGACCGAGGGTGGCGTTGCGCCTACCCAGCTTAAGGGCAATGCTGTGACCGATATCCGAGCTGGCGCCGGTGATCAGTATGCGCTTGTCCATCAGTACCGCCTCCACTATTGGGACGAGAAACTTTCGACAAGACTTAATTTTGGAACCGGCATGATTCCGAGCGCAAGCTCAGGAGGCGACCCCAAACAAGCCCATTCAGCACCCGTCAACCATTTTCATCTGAATGAGGGGATTGTGGGCGCTTGGCGAAAACGTGCGGCACAGCCGCGAAATCGGTAAAGATTCCCCACAAAGCCGGCGCGTGGCACGCCTCGGTGACGGTGGAATGCCGGCCGCAACGGACGGCGGCCTGCGACGGAAAGGACTCAACGGCGAGCTTCTGTCGGCCTCCCCAGCGGCCTTCCTCAACATGGCCAGGCCCAACGCGGAAGAGGCTGGGCTTGGCACGAGGAAGCGCTGACGCGGAAGCTTAAACCGACGCAGCGCTGTCATGCGTGCTGAAAACTGCCGGACGTGAACAAGATGCTCTCGGACCGGGAGCACGCCTGCGGCTGCGGCGCCCAATTGCGGGCGGGACGAGAATGCCGCCCGGGTGCTGCGGCGTTGGCTGGAAGGGAGACTGGCCGGTGGATCCGGCTCCGGGCGGGAACCGAGCGTAGTGTGGAGCGGGGTAAGACCTCGGGGCAGCGGGGGCGCTGGCGATGAAGCGCTAAACTCACACCAGACCGTAAGTTGGCGGGAGTAGTTCATAGGCTAATGCCGCAGCCTGGCCCATAGCACTCGAACAATCGCTATCGAGGCATCGTCGGGATCGAGCGAGCCGCACGAAGTCAGCAAGTCCTTGTTTTAGCGCCACAGTCCGAATTCTTCCCGGATTCTCGCGCCAAGCCCAAGTGCAGATCGATCAAATTATCTTCGGGCAGGCGTGCGATGTCCTCCTCGTCCCGGCCCAGGGCGAGCGTCAGCCGCTCCACCGCTTCATCGAGGGTGCGCGGCCACTTACAGACGGCGAAGTCAGTCATTCGATTCTCGAATCTCCTGAGTAGCTTCCAAAGGGCTGCCTCATGGGAAGAGGCCGCCAAGGAGCTGTCTTAATCCCTTCTTAATCAGGTCTCGATGCTCGTGTCTATTTAACCTCCACTTTCAATAACTTACAAGGACGGTTGACAGAAATTCCGGATTTAGGAAAGTTACCGGCCGCGATCGTCGGCTTCAAGGTATCCATAAGCGTAGGCGATTTCCAAGATTTCGCAGTTCATTCCGGTCGCGCCGCTGAGCCGGGTTCGGCGACAACAGCCCGCAGCCAGAAAGCGTTGTCGGTTTTACGCTAGACTCTCCCGCTTTTGAAGCGGTTTCACCACATGCGCCGTCTCTTCCTGCTCCTTTGCGTTTCGCTTTCCGCTTGCGCTGGCGGTCACCGCGCCGGCGATCCGCTACCTGCAACGCCACGGGCTAAAGCCGCCAAAACGGACCTGCCGCCCACCCAAATCAGCGCTGAGGGCAAGCGCCTACGCTTCGATTACGAAGGCTTCGCCGTCTGGCTCGACTGCACCGAACGTGCGGCCGTGAAGTTCCGCTACAACACCCAGCACGACAGCGGCCACCAGTCCCGCGATGGCGATTTCCGGCTCGATCCCTACGTGCCGAAAGAATGCCAGCAGACCAGCACCAAGGGCTACGGACATGGCTACGACCGGGGCCACCAAGTCCCGGCGAACCACTTGGACGTCTCATCGGTAGCCATCCAGCAGAGCAACTACATGACCAACATCCTGCCACAGACTCGCCAGATGAACCGGGGCGCCTGGAAGCTCACCGAGGAAATTGTCGAGTGCTATCGGGACATCGACGAGTTGCTTGTCATCGGTGGCGTGATTTGGGGCAACCATCCCGAGGACAATTACTTCGTCGAAAGCCACGGCGTGAAGACGCTGGACGCGTTCTGGAAGGTGGTAATACGCGGCGACGGCCGCACTATCGCGTGGATCGTGCCGAACACGAAGGATGCTACGGCGAAAAAGCTAGACAGCTATATAGTGGCGGTGGAGGAAATCGAGAAGCGGACGGGGGAGAAGCTACCCGTCACCGGGGATGCCAGGACTACGAAGCCCAAGGGGAGCTGGGTCGTGCCGATGCGGTCTTCCGCAACTTGTATCGCCTGAGTTCCCATGGGATGATTACATGTGAACCACACTGAACCACTCCGATAGGAAAGGCCAAACCATGGCAACCGAAGCCTTTACTATCCGTGCCGATGGCGAGACCGTCAGACGGCTTGACCAGCTGGCCAAGCAACTCGACCGCTCGCGCAATTACCTGGTGAACCAGGCGATCCAGGAATACTTGGACCTGCATGCCTGGCAGATCCAAAAGATCGAGGAAGGCATCGCAGCCGCTGATCGGGACGAGGTCATCCCGCACGAGGACGTGATGGCAGAGATGGACGCCTTGATTGAACAAAGAATCAGGGCCTTTGAAGACCGACCGTGAAAATCGTCTGAACCGGACCGGCTCGTCGGGACTTGCGGGAGATTTATCTTTGCATCGCCCAGGAAAACCCTTACGCGGCACGCAAGCTTCAGAACGAAATTCGGCAACGCGTTGCGCTTCTTCAAGACAATCCCGGACTCGGCCGCCCCAGCCGGGTCGCCGAGACGCGGGAACTCGTCATGGGGAATTCCCCCTATATTCTTCCCTGCCGAGTGCGTCAGGATCGCGTCGAAATCCTGGCCGTCTACCATGGCACCCGGCAATGGCCGGAGAACTTTCCTGGATAAAGCCAGTGCCAGGACCACGACGCCGAAGGGGTGAGCGTCACCAGTTCATCGCCACGGCAGCAAACCAAGAAAACGGGGCTTCTGTTTCTGGTCCTGTTCCTCCGGCAGCTCAAAGCAGGCGAGCGCTGCGCCTGCATCGTGCCGGATGGCGTGCTATTCGGCTCCAGTAATACGCACCGGCAGATTCGCCAGCCTCATCGAGGATCACAAGCTCGACGGCGTGATCTCGATGCCTTCGGGCGTGTTCAAACCCTATGCGCGTGTGTCCACGGCCATCCTGGGTTTTACCCGCACCGACTCCGGCGGTACCGATCACGTCTGGTTTTACGACATGAGCTCCGACGGCTATAGCCTCGATGACAAACGCGACCCGAGGGTGCGTGAAGCCGCTGGTCGCGCCCGCGAGCTGAGCGCCGGTATCATTGACAGCCAGACGGTGAAAGCCACTGAGCAAGGCGGCGTTCGCGGGTATGATGGTGGCAAAAAGATCCGCGGGAGCAAGCGCCCTCTATTACGGCCTATTGTTTCTGTTGAGTTTGCCCTAAGGGCTGGCCGAAGGCCGCGCCTCGCTTTTTCCGCACGCTTGATGCGGGGTCATTCACATCCTCCCGCCATGGAGGATGGCGGAAGTGAATTTGGTCGTCGCAGGGTTCCGACAAGATGGCCTCGGTGAATACCAGCTTGCCGACTGGTGTGGTATCCCATTTCACGATCGCCTTGCGGAGAAAATCCGGGCCCTCGGTGTGGCCCTCATCGCTCAAGGTGATGTCGTAAAGGAGCGGTGCCCTTCGTTGGAGTTGCTCCCAGATTTCCAGCCGAATGTCCTGGCCCCTACCTGGACCCGATGTTTCGAGCGACGAATTCAGGGTCAGCTTCATATACGCCGGGGTTCGCGTCGGCTCGCCGGACTTGTTTGCTTCTGCTAAGGGGTAGAGCTGTCGTTCCAGTTTGCGAACGTCCACCTGGTCGAGAACCCGCCCGAGTGCGGCGAATGCCGGCACGCCGAGGCCACGATGAATGGCCGTCGTGTCCGGAGCGTTAGTCATGACGAGTCCCGCGTACAGCATTTTCGAGCGCGCTGCGATGATGCCACCGATGTCAGTCTGGGTGATGAAATTGGCCGTGTTCACGGGGCGGTCGGGATTATGATTCGGAAAGACCTTTCCAACCAAACCGATGGAAATGGGGTGGCCCTTGTGGGGTGCGACATTGTCGGTGGCGGGGGAAATCCTCGCAATCAGCGGGAAGTGCGTTCCGGCCTTGAACAGTCCCGAATAAAGGTTGTCTTTCTCGATCACCCATTCTCCCGCGAGGCAAATCCCGTTGGGATGCAGCAGACGCCGGAACGGCGGTAGAAGATCAGCGGTGGAATCCAGGGTTCGGCCCGCATCCTTTAACATTTGAGGGCTGCGGATATCGGCAAGGGAAGCCGCCTTTAGGGGTAAATGCGCTGGGTCGTACCGCTGGGTTCTCAATACGGCAAGCACTTCATTGAACGAGATCCCTTCCGAGGGAGGCGCGGCTGCCACGGTGGGAATCGCAGAAGGCGGCTGTTCGGGGCCCCGGCAGGCTGGCCCGATGGATAGAAGAACAAGAAGCCCAGTAATACCAGTAATATGGATTGGGAATGAAAAGTGGCCAGTATCCATGGCGTGGTCCTCAATCGAGACCTGACAAAAGTCCTAACTTGTCAAAGTTGAAGTCTTCAGCGCAAGCTCAATCGGTCCTAGAGCAGGCAACCGGGCGGAGCTACCCGTTACGCGTGACGATAGCATCCAACCCGGCTCCGCTGCAAAGAGGTCTTGAGGGGGTACTGTCAAGTTGCGGGGAGGGGCGAGGTCCGGTAGGTTTTGACCATGGACGAGAGAACGAAACCCTACGTCGGCTACCGCTATCCCGCCGAGATCATTAGCCACGCCGTATGGCTGTACTTCCGCTTCACGTTGAGCTTTCGGGAGGTGGAAGAAATCCTGGCCTCGTCCGGGGTGATCGTCAGCTACGAAGCCATTCGTCAGTGGACGCTCAAGTTCGGGCAGGACTATGCCAACGCGCTCTGTCGCCGACAACCCCAGCGCGGGGACAAATGGCATTTGGATGAGGTTGTCCTGACCATGAAGGGGCGGTACCACTCCCTCTGGCGGGCCGTGGATCCGGACGACTATACGCTCGGCATTCTGGTGCAGTCCCGATGTGGCCGGCATGCGGCTAAACGCTTCTTCCGCAAGCTGCTCAAAGGGCTGCGCTCTGCCCCGCGGGTGATCATCACCGACAAACTCAAGAGCTACGCCGCCGCCAAGTGGGAGATTCTGCCTGGTATCGAGCACCGCCAACCAAGGGGCTCAATAATCGAGCCGAGTTATCGCATCAACCCACCTGGCAACAAGAATGGCAGATGCGACGATTCAACTCACCAGGCCAGGCACAACGATTCTTGTCAGTCCACGGCCAGATCGGCAATCTCTTTCGCATTCGCCATCGGCATCCGACGGCGGCCGGCTATCGCGTAGCGCGTGATCAGGCGTTTGCCGTTTGGCAGGAGACGACGTGCGTCCTCCCTAGCGTGGCCTGAAGGCCCTCACCCAAACTGTTGAGGCTGGCGTTTGCCAGTCAGTAAGCGCTTTCGATCTGATTTCCCAATAAGTTGACAATGCTTCATGGCATTAGGCTCTTCAGAACGTCCACTACTTGTTTCCATTCCGTGGTCCTCTTAAGAAAGTCGCCGGCGAAGGTTACGAGAAGCAGTATATTGTTGATCTCGAATTTACGCCGCGTCTTGACATCCAATGGCCAGGTGGCCATGTTTTCAATTGCCCAGTACCGTTTACTCAATTCTTCTATCTGAGACGCCAGGGCTTGCTGGCTACCTCCCGTGCCTTGCTCCAATTTGGCCTGCAATTCTGTGATTCTGATGGCGATCCTGTCCGCTTTTCGCACCCATTCGGCCTTTTTTTTCACCATGATGGTGTGGAATGACCACAGCGGAACAACGAAGGCCAGAATCTCGATCAGGATCGCAAACCCAAGTAATCCAAAGTAAGCTTCTTCCCAGTATGTATAGTCCCGGGGCCATATTGGAAACAAATACCACCAAACGGCGAGGAATATCGCGGGGATTGCTACCACCATAGCCTGGAAGAAAAAATAGTTGCCTATCGGCTTGAGTCCGCCCACACCGTCTACGTGCATAGGGTTGACATCCAGGGCAATGGAGTTTTTGGCGAATATCCAGCCGAGTTGGCCATAACAAGCAAAGCGACCCAGATAGGACCCGGCAATATACGTACCGATCACCTCAGCTACCCCAAGCAACGCTCTCTGGGTACTGTAGTTTTTCGCCAGCGCATTGATGAACACCGCAACCATGGCGAAAGCCGCCAGCAACCCTATAATTCGTGCCCACAGATCGGCGCGTTCTTCCAGGCGTAGCCAGAATGTCTTCTGCTCAGCTTCTCTTAACGGCAGAACCCTACTGTCAGACAACCTTTGCAGCATTTGCATCAGCCTTTGGGGTATATCTTCAACGACGCGAAGCCCGAAAATAAAGGTCGCAATCCCCGTCAGCAGCAAGGCATCCCACTGGCCAAGCTCAAGTCCGAAGCTAAGATATTGCTGTATAGCGCTAAGCAAAAGGACGACGATCAGCACTTTAATTGCATAGCGCCGGCAGCGTTGACCACATAGAGGTAATGCACCAACGAGCTTATTCACTGATGTTATGCAGGCTTTAAGTCGCGCGAGTTCGCTGAAGGCGGTTGCGTTGCGTTATTTCATAAGGGCGAGATCGGATAAACTCCAGGCGCAATTAGGCGGCCAGAGAGTAGAACTGTTCAGCCGTGGATAACTTCGATCCGTCGGCCGTGAGCATCTGGCCTTTCCTGATCCTGTGCATGAGCTCGATCCCTGCCAGCGTGATCCGAGCCGAGGGGAAGAATTTGAACCCGAGCATAGAGCGGATAACCCGCTTCACCGCCCGATGATCCTGCTCCACCACATTGTTCAAGTACTTGGTTTGACGGATCTCGATCTTAGCGCCGGTCTCCTCCTTGAGCGCCTCAATGGCGGCCGTATTGGCTCCGCTCTTGTCGATTATGACCTTCTCCGGAAGGCCGTGCTGGCGAACTGCTTTCTTGAAGAAGCGCAGCGCGGCTTTCCTGTCGTGATGGGCCGTCAGGAGAAAGTCGATAGTCTGCCCCTCTTTGTCAACGGCGCGGTAAAAATATTTTCACGTCCCCTTGATCTTGATATAGGGATACTGTTGGCGAACCTCCAGCGGAGTTAACTGCCTAGTACTTGGAAGTGGTTGACTCGTGCTGGAGATGCGGCGATGTCACTTAAGCCCACGATGATCGAACCGGTCCCGCCCTCGACAATCCAGGTCGCCCGGGCGGCGCTTCCACGTGGCAATGTTTATTTGACCGCGCGGGATGAGCTCGGAAACGCTCTTTCGCGATGAGGCGTTTGCCGATCTGTTTCCGGCCTGTGGGCAGCCTGGCTTGCCTCCGTGGCGCTGGTGACCCTGTTGCAGTTTCGCGAGAACCTTTCGGAC
>CADDYU010000187.1 GCA_902810705.1 Methylococcaceae bacterium | reverse complement strand
TGACCCGAGGCGATGGGAGTCCAACCCGAAATATCTTCGAAATCGTCCAGTATTTCGCTCTGCATGTCCGCCTGCCGAGATCGGCGACGACCGCCGATTCAAAAATTAGGGGTCAATGCCGTAGGGGCTTCATGAAGGCTGCCGCTGCTTCGGGACTATCCATCAGGTTCGCACCCAACGCTCGGCCTCTTCTTGTGAAGACGGGGGAAAGAACTCAATCTTGGTGGCGCGGAATCCTTTTCCCGTAAACAGGAAGACCTGCTCCTTCCAGCGCTCGTCGCCTACGATCGCGATTTTGACGATGGCATCGCCATAGTCCATCAGGAAGCCGACGTCGTCCCATCCCTCTCCCTTTTCCCATCCTTCGAAATTCTCGGCGATCACGAGCAGCCTCGGTTTCTCGCCTCGTTCGATCAAATCGCGCGCCACACTCTGCAAGGTACTCTGGTCCGCCAGTCGCAGAAGCCCGCGGATCCGGATACACATCACCTCATCGTCAACTTCTATGATGTCGTGTGCCATTGGACTGTCCTGGGATCATAAGGGGATCGGTCTGAGGCCGAGCCTTCCAAGGAAGGAAGGCATCGTTTTCCATTCCCCGCTGATTCCGGGAGGTCAGCATGACGGCTCAATGCCTTCCCCTCTGAGCCATTACTGCCCCGGAAAACCTTTGGCCGCCATACAGGAGCTATAAGCCTGGTTATAGACGTTGGCGGCGGAGGATTCCTGCTGCTGGCCTCTTCTGTCTTCTCGGCGCTGCTGGCGCTGTCGGGAAGCGCCGGCGGCGGCACCCATCTTGGCAGCATCTTCCATCTGGTTACGGGTGTATTCCTCGGCGACTTCACCAGACACGTTGCCGTACTGATTCGCCTTGGAGCGGTCCTTGGCCGCGCCGGCCATGGCCCCGGCCGCCGCTCCGCGCGCCCGTCCACCCGCCTGCGGTTGAGTGGTGGTCGAGGCGGCACTCGGGTTATAACCGGTCTGCTGCTGGGCGATGTTTTGGCATTCGGCCTGAGCCTGCGCCAGCGGGGAGCTTTCCGCCGCGGTCGAACCGGCCAGCGCCATGGCAAGTGCGCCGACGGCCCGGCAGATGAATGTTCGCGCAATCATGGTCCACCTCCAGTCAATCAAGGCGTACATGTAACGGGGATCTGAAATGTTGGGCATGGAATACGTGCCTCACCCACAAGAATCAATCGCCACCTTGGCGGAGTTCGGCCTTCCACCCATTTTCGACGGAACTCCAGCACCATCGGCCGTCGGTCAGGAGTTCGAGCACCTCATCGTAGCGCCCCAAAGCACCCACGGTTTCCTCGAAGGTCACATAGGAAATCGAGCGCTGCGCGAGAAGATCGAGGATGTCCTGAACTCTTTCGGGATCGAGAGCGCTCGCCGGGCGGTCCAGCAAGGCGAACCTCGGCGCGGCCAGGAGCAGGCGCGCAGCGGCGAGGAGTTGCTGTTCCCCGAGGGAGAGGATGCCGCCCCAGTCACGCTCGGTGTCCAGGCCGCCGAAGCGGATGAGGATGGATTCAATATTCAAGGCCTGCAACACGTCCCGGATGGGTTCGTCCGGCACGTCCCTTTCGAGTTGGGTGCGCAGCAAAAGTTCACGAAGCGTTCCCGAAGGCAAGTAAGGCCGCTCCGTCAGACACATGATTCGATCCAGGCTGGGCCTGACGATGCGCCCTTCGCCCGCATCCCAAAGACCCGCGGTGGCGCGGAGCAGACTGGCGCGGGCGGTTTCGTCCGGTCCCGCCACCAGAACCCGCCGGCCATGCGGAATGGCGATCGACAGTTCTCGGATCAGCGTGCGGCCGCTGCGCGGCGAGCGCAGGGTCAGACGGTCGTACGCCACTTGGCCTTCGTCCGGGACGACTTCGATGGCGGGGGCTTCGGTCCGCCGTTCGGAGTCCACGGCGTCTATCTCCTCGGCCAGGGACCCCAGCCGGACAATCACCGCAGCGAAGGAGGAAATGGACTGGAACTGGGTGACGATCAGTGAGAAGGCGCCCAGGAGCACGGTAAACGCCATGGCCGACTGGGTGACCACGCCGAACTCCACCTTCCCCGCGAAATACAGCGGGGCCACGAGCAACGCCGGAATGATCTGAATCAGCCAGTTATAGCCGGTGGTGAAGAATCCCAGATTCTGGTTGATCCGGATGATTTTCCGGAAATTCGCCGCGAGATCCTTGAGCCGCCGCAGCAGCCGCGCTTGCAGCCGGGCTTCCCAATCCAGTAGCGCGATCGCGTCGGCGTTTTCGCGGACCTGGATGAGCGAAGATCGGAAATCGGCCTCTTTGTCTAGCTGGTCGTAGTTCAATCGAACCAGGGGACGCCCCAGGCGGATGGTCAGGTAGGAGCCGCCTCCCGCGTAGAGCACGGCCACGACGAACAGCAAGGGACTGATGGTCCACAGCACGCCCGAGAAGGCGACGACCGTGAAGCTGCTGTTGAGCAGCATGAGCGTGAACGACAGGGTGGTGACGGTGAAGGTCCTGACATCGTCGGCGATGCGCTGGTCGGGATTGCCGATCTCTCCGGCCAGCCTGAGCCGATAGAAATTCTTATGTTCCAGGTACCGCGTCAGACTTCGTCGGGTCAGCCACTCCCGCCACAAGAGGCCCAGGCTTTCCTCCGTGTAGCGCGCGATGACCGCGACCGCAGTGAGGGCCGCGAACACGCCGAGATAGTTCAGCGCCTGGGTGACGAAGCCGGCCTTGTCCCGATCCGCGATGGCCGTCAGGAAGTCGCGGCCGACGTAGCTGTTCACCACGTTCAGGCCGTTGATGCCGAACAGCAGCAGAATGAGCAACCCGAAGCGGAGCAGCGCCGTCCGGCCCACCTCAGGGTCGCTCGTGAACCGTTTCACCACGCGGACGAAACGATCCCAGAGCTGCCGGTTGAGCGGAACTCGTTCTACGCGTCCTACGGCCATTGCTTACGCCGGCCCGTTCGGGCTCATGCCCTGTGGGCGGAGATCGACGCCTCGATCTCCTTCCGATACCTCCCGAACTCCAACGAATCCGGGGGGCTGTAGTTCCAGTTCTTGTAGAGCCCGGTCACCTGGGTAAAGAAAGCGCGCGCCTCGTCCTTGTCCTTGAACCGGTAGTCGCCGTCGATGAGGCTCTTGAGCAAACGGAAGCTGTCTTTTTGCCGCTCGCGGGGCATGCGGGCGTCCACCTCGTCGAAGGCGTCCTGCTGGAGGTAGACCATGTCGATGAGTACCGACTTCTGCCAGTCCACGTAGTCTTCCAGGGTGATGCCTTCCTCACCGGTGACCTGCATCATCTGATAAATGGTGTCGCCCCGTTCCAGCAGGGCCTGCATGCGCTTCACGTCCCCCACCCACTGGGCATCCAGTTCCCTGGCGAACCAGGGCGCCAGTTGATCCAGATAGCGAGACCAGGAAATCAGGGGATCGATGGCCGGGTAGAAACGCCGGTAGGCGCGGTCGGCGGAAAGGCCCAGGAAGGTCTTCACCGTGCCCAGGGTGGATTGGGTGACGGGCTCCTCGAAGTTGCCGCCGGCCGGCGAAACCGTGCCGATCATGGTCAGGGAGCCCACCGAGCCGTCCGGGCAGCGCAGTACGCCGGCCCGCTCGTAGACGTTCTTGATGGAGGAGTCGAGATAGGCGGGAAAAGCCTCCTCGCCGGGGATTTCCTCCATGCGGCCGGAGGTCTCGCGCATGGCCTGCGCCCAGCGGGAGGTGGAATCGGCGATGAGCAGCACGTGGTAGCCCATCTGCCGGAAGTATTCGCCCAGGGTGATGCCGGTGTAGATGGAGGCCTCGCGGGCCGCCACCGGCATGGACGAGGTGTTGCAGATGATGATGGTGCGGTCCATCAGGGTGCCGCCGGTGCGGGGGTCCTTGGTGTTGGGGTACTCGGTGATGGTCTCCACCACTTCGCCGGCCCGCTCGCCGCAGGCCACGATCACCACGATGTCCACGCTGGAATAGCGGGCGATGAGGCTTTGCAGCACAGTCTTGCCGGCGCCGAACGGCCCCGGAATACAGCCGGTGCCGCCGCGGGCGATGGGAAAGAAGGTGTCGACGATACGGGTGGAGGTGGTCAGCGGCTCGACCGGATACAGCCGCTCGGCATGGCGCCGCCGCAGCAGCCCTTCCGGGATCGGCCGCCGCACCGGCCAGCGCTGCGCCAGCTTCACTTCCCGCTCGACGCCGGAAGCATCCCGGTATCGGGCCACGGTCTCGTCCACCGTGACGTTGCCGCCATGCACCCAGGTGATTTCCACCGGTTCCGGCTCGTGGAAGGGCACCATGATCTTGTGGTCGAACGGCCCTTCCGGCACCGAACCAATCACGCCTCCCGGCAGCAGTTTCGTTCCCATGGCCACGGCCAGCGTGAAGGGCCATTTCTTGTCAGGCGCCAGGGAGGGCATGGAAACGCCGCGCGGCAGGAAAAACCTGTACTCCTTCGCCAGGGTGTGCAGGGGATTCAGCAGCCCGTCGAACACCTGCCCCAGGAGGCCCGGCCCCAGCGTTGCCGGCAGCATTTCGCCGGACAAGTCCACCGTATCGCCCACCCTGACGCCGCGGGTGTCCTCGAACACCTGCAGGTCCGCGGTGCGGCCCCGGATGCGCAGCACTTCGGCCTTGAGTCGCTCATCGCCGACGCGAATGTAGCCCACCTCGTTCTTCATGATGGGCGTCGCCTCGTCGACCTCGATCAATACCAGGCTTTCCTTCACACCCGCGATGGTCGCGGTGCGACGGGCTTTGGCTTCAGCGGCCATGGATGACCTCCTTGATCAGTTCCTGAAACCACGTCTTGGCGGCGGCGGGGTCGCGGGCCAGCCAGGCGCGCAGGATGTCCCACTTGAAAACGAAAGCGAACACCGCTTCGAACCCGAACGGATGGCTCTCGGCGATCCGGCTGAGCCACTGCCACACCACATTCATGAGCAGCCGCTCCAGCGCCAGGGCATTCCGGTCGTCCAGGTGCTTGCGGGCTTCCGGGAGCCAGCGGTGGATGACCGTCAGGTGGAAATCGGGCTCGTGCCAATGGGCTAGAATCGTCTCCACCCAAGGCCCCATTCCCCAGAGTTCTCCTCGGGCCGGCTCCGGCAGGCCGGCCTTGCGGCGCCGGAGCGCGGCCACCAGGGTCTGGAGGCCCAGCCGGTATTCCAGATAGTCGCGCAGAGCCGGCTGGCGGGTGGTTTCCATCGCCTCCCGGTAGCGGGCCACCATCGCCGCATCGGTTTTCGGCTTGGCCAGGGTCATCTGCCAAGCCGCCAGGGTTTCGGCGCGGGCCAGTTCCTCGGCATCCTCCGGGGCCAGCATTTTGAGCCGCTGTTCAAGCTTGAGGCGCGAAATGGGCAACCATTCCGCCTTCTCGAAGTGAGGCAGATAGGGCAAGCTGCCGACCAGGGTGTAGTAGTTCCCGGTCATGCCGGTCACTCCACCCCTTCAAGAATGCGGCGGAAACGGGGCAGCATCCGCTCGCTCAACAGCCGGGCGATGGCCCGGTCGGACAGATCGATCTCCAGTTCATCATCGACCAATCGAACCCGAGCGCCGCCATCGATATCGGAAGTTGGAATCAGTTCTACGCCTTCCCGCAGCATATCGCTGGATAGGGCAAGGATGATATTTTTCCCGTGTTCCTGCAGCTTCCCGCCGGGCGTGCCGGTGAGGACGGCCTCAGAAATCAGTATCTGGAGGTCCTTGTTCCGGATCAGCTCGTCCACGGCCTGGCCGGCGAGCACCAGGACCAGGTCCTTAATGAGGTCCTCGTCGCGGGTGGCCTTGGTGACCAGTCGCTTCACGAATACCTCGAACGCCGAGGTGATCCCGGATTTCAATTTCAGCACCGCATCCCGCGCCGACAGCCGCAGGGCTTCAAGCCCGGCCGTCTTCTCGGCCTCGATCTCCCTGACTGCCTCCTCGCGCATCCGGGCGGCTTCGGCCCTGGCCTCGGCCAGGAGCTCCGCCGCCCCGGCCTCGGCTTCCTGGACTATCGTGTTCGCCTTCTCCTGTGCCGCCCGGACTCCCTGATCGCGGATGCGGTCTATCAGGTCCTGGACGCCGGTGTGGGTGGTTGGGGCTGGTTCGGTCGTCATAAGGGATTAGTGGCTAGTGGTTAGTGATTAGTGATGAGATGGGGAAGTGCGGCGGTTGAACTAACCACTCATCGCTCGCCACTCACCACTCCAAACTACTTCGGCAGCGCGGCGGCCAGCACCAGGGCGAATACCATGGCGAATACCGAAAAGCCTTCCACCAAGGCCGCCGGAGCGAGGGAAATGCCGAAGACTTCCGGCTTGCTCTTCGAGGCGTTGATGGCCGCCGCGCAGGTGCTACCCTGCTGGATCGAACTCACCAGCAGCGCCACGCCGGACAGGATTCCGAGCGCGAAAATGCCGGCGGCGTTGTCCAGGGTCATCTCCCGGCGCAGGGTCATGGTGACGACGATGCCGAAGATGGTCTGGGACGAGGGCATGGCGGCGACGCCGACGAACTTGCCGTAACCGCCCTCGACTTCCAGCAGCGCCCCGCAGGCCGCCATGCCGGCGCGGGCGCAGCCAAAGGAACTGCCGATGGCCCCCAAGGCCAAGGGAGCGTAGATGCCGATCCAGCCCATGCTCACGATAAAGGTTTCCATGCCGTCTCCTAGAGGATTTTGAAGGGGTTGTCAGGGCGCAGGTGGGTACGGCAGCTCAAGATCCTTCAGTTCGTTTCCGACGACCAAGCTGGTCTGCCAGGATGTGCGGTAACCTCTTGGGTCGGAGAAAACCCTAAGCGATACCCGGGTCTCCGTATTGGGATTGGCATAAACCGCCACCCGGCCGGCCTTGGCTGGTTTCTCGACCATGCTCCATTGATTTCCGAGGCACTGCCCCATCACCCGCTTCCCTTGCTCGAAGTCGCGCTCGGCCACGGCGGCATCGGCCTTCTGCCACATGCACAGGTAATTGTTGCGGCCGCCGCCCCATTTCCACACTTCGCAGTCGGTGCGCGGCAGTATTCCCTGGGCGGCCCACCGGACGCCAAGACGGTGCTGCGACTCGCCGCTCCGTTTGACGGCGTCGAAACCATTTGGGGCGGCAGCGATGATCGATTTGAGTGCCGCACAGGCTTCCGCCCTATCGGCCGGCGACTCCTCGCGGGGCCGAGTGGCGCAGGAGGCGCCTACCGTAACGACGGCCATCACCGTAAGGCCTTTGGCCGTGCTACGAATGATCCGGTTCGGATTCATGCGGTATATCGTCCTCATTGGTTTGGTGCTTAAAGGAGCCGCAGGGTCGGGCGACAGCCGCGGGATCGGGCCGGCCGGAGCTATGACTCCTTCCGTCGAAACGGCCGGAACAGCGTCCCTTCCTCCTTCAGGGCCCAGTTGAAAAACTCGATTACGTTGAGACGCAGCCCGTGGATCACGGCGGCGGCAATCCCCAAAATGATGTTCAGCACGTGCCCCAGGATCAGCACCAGCGCGGCGAAAAAGAGCCCGACCCCCGGCAGGGCCTCGCGGATGCCGGCCGCCATATGATTGAACTCCGCCGCAAGGGAGGCGCCCGCCATCCCCAGGGCGAACAGCCGGAGATAGCTCAGCACGTCGCCGAAGGCCCGCGAGACTTCAGTCAAACCCTTCAAGCCACCGAGCATGCGTTTCAGGGGCGGCTCGTGAGGTTCGCTGAACAGCAGCACGAGGACTAGGCCGAGCACGATGGCCAGGCTTCCGCCCTCCTTCAGCACGGCCATATCCAAGGCGGTCCCACCCCCGAGGACCAGACCGCCGGCCACCACCAGCGCCCAACCCACCGGAGCCAAGCCCTCGATCCAGTGCTCCCGGCGCCTCGCATCCAGCAGATTGGCGAGAATCACGTGGGCGCCGCCGATGACGATGGCGATTCCCATCATGGTGTTGGCGTCATTCATGCTGAGCAGGTGCAGCTTGCCGAGCAGGGAGTCTTTCGGCGGTTCCACGCCGAACCAGCCACCGATCAGCGCTCCCCAGACCAGCCCGCAGACCACCAGAGCGGTGCCCAGGTCCCGATAACGCCGGCCCGACTCCGATCGGCTCAGCCTCTTCCAGTAAAACAGCAACAGGAGGCCCAGCGCGGCGGCGTAACCGGCATCGGCCAGGATCATGCCAAAGAACAGGGCGAAGGACAGGAACACGACGCTGGAGGGGTCCCAGGTGCGATAACCCGGGGTCATGTAGAAATTCACCAGGTCTTCGCCAGCGGCGAGCCACGAAGGATTCCGGAGAAAAGTCGGCGGCTTGTCCTCCGGCCCCGGCTCCTCGGCGTTGAAATAAAGGCCGTGCCGCCGGGCATAATCGGCCAGCAGGTCGACGCATTCGGCAGGCGCCCAGCCGAAGAGGCCGAACACGGGGTCCCGATCGCGGGTCTGTTCGCCGACCTTGACCCGTTCGGCGTGGTCTTCCAGG